>JAYVPS010000113.1:0-27232 GCA_043757225.1 Cytophagales bacterium
CAATTTTGATAAATCAAAAATACACCATCGTAACGATTACCCCAAATACTTCACCATCATTTTGTTATCTGAAAAATTTCTAAAAGCGATTTCCCTGCCTATTTATATCCTATTTATACAGGATAAGTTGGTAAGGTTAAATGCAGAAATTGATTGTTAAACACGGTACAACTTCTACTGATAACTGATTTTATTAATAAAAAATACTCTGCGTTTTAATGCGGCACCTGGTTCTTTGGATTCGCGGATGTTTTGAAACCCTGAGGCGAACATATGATGCCCATACCAATAATCCAGTTTGGTCATTTGAGTATCGCCTTTTTGAGAGTAATCTGTGGAGTCAAGCATCTTCACCTCATCAGCCAATTTGCCTTCCAGCACCTGGCTGTCTTTAATAATTTTGGTTCTAATGAGATTATTGAATAAATATAACAACCCCACATGGTCAGAGACGGGAGCGATTTTCACAAATTGTTCTAGTTGAGACGATTTCACATCATTAATTTCAAAACTATTGTCCCAATGGATTTTCCCTTCCTTGTCAAAACCAATTACAATAGCATGGGTATATTGAAAGCCGTTAAAGATAAAATCATTGCGGTAAGGAGAATAATTCCGATAACTCGGATTGTACCAGGAGCTGTTAACGTAACTACGATCGATATTGGTAGTTGCTCGGTATGAATAAAGTGGATAAAAAGCCTCTCCCAACATTATGAATTGATTGCCGTAGGGAATCAACTCTTGAATTAAAAAGCGATAATTGAATTTCAATCTTTTTCCTTTTACCCTCCTCCTTTCGATTCGTTTTTTAATTCTTTTTTCCTGGTTCGCACGCAGATAGTGAAAGAAATTTTGCAGATCGGCAAAATTATAATAGCGTGTAACATATTCCCCAAAGGGGCTGATGGTAGAAACAAAAATTCCTCGAGAGTATTCTGAGTTACGTCCATATACTCCTGCCACTACTTGCTGGTTATTGGGCATTTTGACAGACCTGCCAAAAATTAGATTTCTTTTTCCGGATGGTTCCAGTACAGTTGTCTTGATTAGCTCTCCATCGGAATTATAATTTCTAATCCACAAACTTCTCTTCTTCACAGCATTCTTTCCGCTCACGATAATATCCACGCTTCCATCATCATTACTTTTCATTTGATTAACCTCACCCGGTTCATTAAAAAACCCAGGTAAAATTTTTGACTTCTTCAAAGCAAATGAATAATGAAGTACCAATGGTCTATAATTGAAATAGCCACTAATCATAACTGCACCATTGGTACTAACAAATTCAGTTGGAACAAACGGAATGGCGTTTCTTATATGGTGACTGGTGTATTTTCCATTCTTAATATCGAGGTCTATGAGTAAGAATCCATCGAGTGGGTTTGTTGGATTTCTTGCCAGGATGTAAAGCGATTTATTTCTAACCAACGTGAGCGAAATAGTTACACTCTGTTCAACTGGAATATACCCGCGCCATACTTCTTTTAGTGCGGTGTCTAACCGAATCAGTTCAATCGAGGCTATGTCTTTTCCTTGGAGTTTGCTGTAGATTTTGCTGTAGATCACAAGCCCCAAACTATCTGCGCGGGCTACTTTATAAACTTCGCCTTCCTGATCAGTCTTACTTTCCCAACGACCGATTTGCGTTACTTGTGCGGTTACAAAAGAACTAACAAACAAGAGGGATGTAATAATTAGCTTAGTCAACTTTTATTTTATTTATAAAGAATACATCTCTTTTCTCTTTGGAATCCTTTATAGTTTGATATCCATAGAGATATAGAATATCTTCATACCAATAGCGGACAATCCCCCCATCCTCTGATCGAATACTCTCACTGGGATCCTTCGTTTGAATTGTTACTTTCTCATTTATTAACGGCATTCCATCAATTTGACTAACCTGATAGTTGATCTCTTTTTCATTGGAAAAAACCATGGAAATCTTCCCTTGCTTATTTGCAAAATCGGAAATCTGATCAGAAGACATTGTTTTAATTTCTTCAAGTTTAAATCCGTGGTCAGCTATTAAATTCCCTTTGGGATCAAAGACCACCAGGCTGGCTTGGATCATTGTTATTTGGTTAGCAGACGAAGAATTTCCATAAGGAGAAGAATAGGGATTATAATAATTGGGTGAGTAGTTGGATCTGTATGGATAGCCGAACCCGTAAGGGCCCGTCACCCCGTAAAAAGGTGAGTTGTAGGGGCTATACCGATTATTACTGAGGTTAGTAGGTGAATGATAAGCTTCAGATAAAAACAAAAAACCTTCTTTTGTTTCTTCCAATCGCACCGCAGAAGCATAAACTCTGAATTCAGGGGTCTTCCCTTGGGTTCTTTTGCGATCCGCTTTAGCTTTTGTTTTCGCCATTGCTTTAGGGTTCAGATAATCCAGAAAGTGATTTAGTTGCGGGAAATCGTAAAAGTTAATTTTCTGTTCAGTGAACGGATCAACCAATGCGGTAAAAATTCCGGCCGCCTGTGTATTTACCCCTTCACTCCAAGTACCTGCAATCAAAAGCTCATCACGCACTAAGGTGCTTGTTATCCCATGCAGTATGGCCTTATTATCTTCAACCTCGAAGGTGTCATCTAACAATAATACTCCGGTGCGATCAAAGGTTCTGACAACTATTTTCTTGTTGATCTTATTTGAACGATCATAAAGCATCACGTTAAATGTATTATTGGTGTTGACCCGAACATCTAACAGTTCTGTATTTTTTCCAAAAAGCCCCGGCACAATGCGCCCCTGATCAGTATTAAGGTTGAATAATAAAACCGCAGGCTCACTGTTATGATATCCTGCAAAGATCACTTCATTTTCTGTCACGCTAAAATGCGTGGGTCTAATAATAACCTGGGGTTCATAATTATGTTGCTCAACAGCATGACTCTCTTTAACAATTTTGAAGATTTTCAGGCTACCACTTTCTGTTTCACCCAAACGAAACAAGAAAAACAATTCTCCATTATTAAAATCATGGCCAATAAAATTATATCGATTTTCAATAACAATCTCTTGCGTCCACCTTTCTTGCAATGCAGTATCCAGAGCAACTATCTCCCAAAATTTATTTCCACCCTCGTATTTCTGTTTATCGTGTACCAAGGCCAGTCCTTGCTTGCCCATGGGAATGATAGTAAAGTTATGAGAACTATTTTTCTGCACCTTTTCGTAACGCGCAGGCTGACTAATTTGGCCTAAACAATTCAATACAAGAAAAAATTGAAAGATAGTTATCCCACAAAGTGTGTGAATTTTAAATTTCAAATTCTGAATTTCAAATTTCATCTCACTTTTCAGAAAGTCCGATTATCCAATCAAATTCTTCTTTCTTAACAGGTTGTACAGATAGTCGTGAATTTTTTACGAGCACCATATCCGTTAAGCGCTTGTCAGCTTTAATTGCGGCTAACTCAACCTGGTTTGTCAATTTCACCTTAGGTCTAATTTCAACTGAAGCCCAGTCCGTATCACTTTTATCCGGAAAAAACTCTTTGGTAATCTCTGCAATGCCCACCACCGCTTTGCCTTCGTTGCTATGATAAATAAATACCAGATCGCCCTTTTTCATTGCCTTGAGATTATTTCGAGCCTGAAAGTTACGCACCCCATCCCAATTGGTCTTCTTATCCTTTTCAAGATCATCCCACGAATAAGTATCCGGTTCTGTTTTCATTAGCCAGTAGTTCATAAAGATTTTAATTTCATTTCCAAGAATAATAAATTGCGTTTGTCTTTTATGATGTTAATTCGGCCATTAAGATAAGACTTTTGTAATAGCCACAAGAAACTAAGTCTTAAAAAAAATCTTAAAAATCAACAAAAAGCTTAGCGCCTTCGCGTCTTTGTCGCTAATATTGATTTTAGCCATTCATTAAATGAAAATCTTAGTTATTCGTTTCTCCTCTATTGGCGATATCGTCCTTACCACTCCCGTTGTACGAGCGATAAAAGCTCAATTAGACGATTGCGAAGTTCATTATGCCACTAAGCTCCAATATAAAATGATAGTGGAGGCAAATCCCTACATCGACAAAGTATTTTACCTAGAGAAAGATCTCAGCTCACTGATCCATCAATTAAAAACTGAAAATTACGATTACCTCATCGACCTCCACAATAACCTTCGAACAAAGATTATGAAGTTTCGCCTGGGTGTGAAAGCATTCAGCTTCAGAAAACTGAACATTGAAAAGTGGTTGCTCGTCAATTTAAAAATCAATAGGCTACCAACTATGCACATAGTAGATCGCTATTTGGAAACAGTCAAATCTTTGGGAGTTAAAAGTGATGCGCTAGGGCTTGATTATTTTATTCCAGAAAAAGATATAATCCCAATTGATTGGCTACCCAAAACCCATCGAAATGGCTATATAGCATATGCAATTGGCGCCCAGCATAAAACAAAAAAATTGCCGGTAAGCAGAATGATAGAACTGTGCGATAAAATCAACACGCCAATTATTCTATTAGGCGACAAAGAAGATTTTGAAAATGGGGAAACCATAAGAAAATTTTTCGGGAGAGATGACAGCTCAAATGGTTTTGAAGAAGGCTTGCATGAACTCGGCAAGAAGGCAGTTATCTACAATGCTTGTGGGCTGTATAACCTCAATCAATCTGCAAGTTTATTGAAAGGAGCAGGATATGTATTCACCCACGATACGGGACTCATGCACATAGCGGCAGCATTGAAGAAAGAGGTGTTTAGTATTTGGGGAAGCACCATCCCTTCGTTTGGGATGTATCCTTATCGAACCAAGTTCACCGTGCTCGAAAACACTAAAATCAATTGTCGCCCTTGTTCCAAAATTGGTTTCGACAAATGTCCTAAGGGGCATTTTAATTGTATGAATGAAATTGTGTTTGACTTTTATTTGTCAATGTAAGCTCTCCTCATGCTAAAATGGATTCCCTACGCCATGGTTCGCATAACCGCATTTTTTACGGTAGGAATCCTTCTGGCTATTTATTTTCCTGAATTGATTTCACTCGGTTGCTCATTATGCATATCTCTAAGTTTAGTTGGGCTGTATTTTCTCCTTCCCGTTTTTACTCAAGGACGAAGTTTACATTTTGTTTCTGGAATAGTCGGATTAACTGCCGTACTATTTCTCGGATATAGCCAATTGTTAGTAAATACTGATTCATGGAAGGGGAATTCACTGACTAATTTTCAGGAGCCTATTAAGATGTACACGGCAACAGTACGAAGCTTTCCACAATCAAAGGCAAAGTCTTGGAAAGTTGAAGTGGAAATAACGGCTGTGAAATCCAATGAATGGTATCCTATACATGGCAAGCTGCTTTTGTATGTATCCAAAAAGACTAACGAGCTTGATTGGAAATATGGAGATAGACTAGTTCTCCAAGGAAGCCCTCAGCCTTTAAAACAACCTGCCAACCCAGGCGAGTTTGATTTTAAGCGGTTTCTGAGTTTTAAAAATATTTTCCATCAGCATTTTATTTTACCTGAACAAGTGAAGTTGATAACGCATACAGAGAAAAAGGGATTTATATATTATTCGCATGAAGCCAGAAGGTGGGCTTCTCAAAAATTAAATCAATTTATTCACGGTGAACAAGAACAAGCTATTGGTGCCGCACTGATCTTAGGGGTTACAGAAGGCATTGATACTGATTTGCAAAATGCGTACGCAGCCAGTGGTGCCATGCACGTGCTGTCGGTATCAGGTTTGCACGTTGGAATTATCTACGCGATCCTATTATTTCTTCTTCGGCCCTTAAATAACTATAAGTGGAGTCGCTGGGTAGTGGCGTTGATCAGTTTAATTTGCTTGTGGGTGTTTGCGTTTGTTACCGGCTTGTCACCCTCTGTACTACGAGCGGTTACTATGTTCTCCTTTATTGCTGCGGCCAGACCTTTTGGTGCACGAACCAATATCTACAACACATTAGCGGCTTCCGCTTTTGTATTGCTGTTGTATAATCCTTACTTGGTTATGTCAGTAGGATTTCAGCTTTCGTATTTAGCTGTGCTTGGCATCGTCTATTTACAAAAACCTATTTACAACCTAATGGAAATAGAAAGTTATCTAGGTGATTGGGTTTGGAAAATTACCTGTGTTTCCATTGCGGCACAGATTGCTACGTTTTCGTTAGGATTGCTATATTTCCATCAATTTCCCGTTTACTTTCTAATTTCCAATTTATTTGTGATCCCACTTTCTACCTTAGTTTTGGTAATTGGGATTGTGCTGCTAGCCGTAAGCTTTATTTCTCCATTCGCTTTTTTGATTAGTAAATTATTGGAGTGGATGATCTGGTTCTTAAACTGGATTGTATTTTTAGTTGAAGACCTTCCCTTCAGTCTTATCAACGAAATTCACATTACTACTTTTCAATGCTGGTTGCTCATGGGTTCTTTATTAGCAATCGTTTTCCTCTTTGAGTTTCGAACAATCCGTTGGTTATACATAGCTTTTGCGGCAGTGCTGCTTTTTACTGCATTTCAATGGCTTCATTTTTACGACTCCGTAGACAAAAATCAATTTGTCGCCTATAGCATCAACGGGCACCTTGCTTATGAGTGGACGGATCGAGGGCAATCCCATTTTTATTCTGATTCAAATCTATTGAAAGATGATCAACGGATTCGTTTTCATATCAAGCCCAACCGGCTGCAAACCGGCACAGCGATCGTCAATGAAAATATTCAGTTTGTAAAAAAAGAACATGGAATTGAAATAATGATTTGGAAAGGAAAATCATATTCAATGATTCTTGATAAAGAATATCGCTTACCCAATAATTTTTCAACTGATTTTTTGCTGGTCGGAAAAAATTCCTTTTCAGCGTTCGATCAAAAACCTCTCCACCTAAAAATTGGGCAATTGATTATTGACGGTAGTAATTCTCGAAGCTATTCCAATAGGTTAATTAAATTTGCAAAAATCAATAACATTCCAGCTTATTCAGTTGCTGAGTCTGGTGCTTTCATTTTAAATGATTAGTTTATGAGCTTAGTTTTATATCACACGCAAGATCGTATTGGGTATATAACCCTAAATAGGCCAGAAAAAAGAAACGCGCTGAGCCCAGAATTAGTTGCTGAGCTGAAAATTGCTTTTGCGAAAGCAGAAAACGATCCTGAAACAAAAGTCCTAGTTTTAAAGGCAAACGGAGAATCCTTTTGTGCCGGGGCAGACTTAGCGTATCTGCAAAAACTCCAACAATTTTCATTGGAAGAGAATCTGGCCGACTCAGATAATTTGAAAGAATTCTTTCTTCAAATCTATCAATTAAAAAAAGTGGTGATCGCTCAAGTGCAGGGTCATGCACTGGCAGGAGGCTGCGGCTTGGCTACGGTTTGTGATTTTGTTGTTGCTGTGCCGGAGGCAAAGTTTGGCTATACAGAAGTGAAGATCGGTTTCATTCCGGCTATTGTTTCTATCTTCCTGATCCGCAAAATAGGCGAACAAAAAGCCAAGCAGTTATTGCTAAGTGGAGATCTGGTACAAGGCGAAGAAGCTATTCGCGTTGGGTTAGTTAATTTTTTATGTAGTAAAGATCAATTAGAGCAATCAGTCTTAGATTTTGCTCAGCGTCTTATTAAAAATAATTCAGCCCAATCCATGCAATTGACTAAGCAACTAATTGGTGAAGTTCAATCCTTGAGTTTGCAAGATGCCTTAACCTTAGCCTCTCATAAGAACGCACAAGCCCGTGGTACAGATGATTGCAAAAAAGGTATTGATGCGTTTCTTAATAAAGGGGATTTAAAGTGGTAATTTACTTTGGCTAAACTGAAAATTTATTCATCCAAACTCAATACTTGCCATAAAAAAACTTGCTTTAGGCAAGTAGCGATCGGTGGAAAAGATGTAACAAAAGAAAGTATCGAAACAAAAAAGCTGCTGGCCTACATCCTGAAAACCTGATGCGCTATCTGAATTTAAGTGGAGTTGAGAACTTGGATTATTTCAGCGGACTGGCCGATAAATATTCGCCAGTTGTTACAATCCAATGCACATCACCAACGGGTGAATGGTTATTTAAAAGAGCTGCGCCCTTATTTCGCGCAGAAGCACGAAGAGGCTAAGTAACAAAATAACCCTAGTATTCTTTTACCACCGCTCAGAGCAATTCCGCACCTCATTTACGCATCATTGTTGCAAAAGAAACGATACATTTCTATATTTGCAGATCACTAAGAATAGTGGGCAAGCGTATTCACCATATAGTTGCGATTTTTTTCTTAGGCAGTTCGCTGCTTTTCAATCAGGTTGCGCTCAATTTTCTCCACGATAAGCACGATGCACACGAAGCTTTTCAAGCTCCAGCAACCAAAGCCCAACTCGTAAAGCATGGCGAGCACTGCAAGATTTGTTCTATTGATACGCTTTTCAATTTATTTTTTGAAAGTCCTACCACATTTACTTCACATCGGGTAGATGCCGATTTAGTTGTATTCTTTAATGATTCGGTAAAATTCATTTCCGTTTCGCTCTATCAAAATAGGGCACCTCCTTCTTTTATTTCTTAATCCTTTCGGGATTAAATCCCCTGAAAAGGGTGTGAATGCCCTTTACAGATTTCTGTGAGATCTCTTCGTTTTGTAATCCTTTCCAATGAAGTTTTTTATAACGATATCATTCTGTGCAATGGTAGTGTCTGGTAATCTGATCGCGCAAAGCAACTGCTCAATCATATTGAGCGGCAAAGTATTCGATGCCGAAAGCAACGAGGTGCTTCCGTTTGCGGATGTGGTGTTGAAAGAAACAGGCAAAGGCACTGCTGCCAATGGCAACGGCAAGTTTGTTATGCGTTCTCTTTGCGCTGGCACGTATGTAACTGAATGTTCTTTTGTTGGCTACAAGCCAGCAACCTATCAAATCACGCTCAACAAAAACAGCGTTCATAATTTCTTCCTTCAACCAGAAATCACTACGATCAACGAAGTAGTAGTAACAGGCGAACGGGAAGATAACCGTCCGTTGGTATCGCAAGCGAAGATTGAAATCAAAGGGGAAGAACTGAGCAAGGTGCGCGGTGCAAGCTTGGGCGAAGCGTTAAGCAGCATCACAGGCGTTTATACGTTGCAATCGGGGCCTTCCATTTTCAAGCCCGTTATTCACGGACTTCATAGCAATCGGATTTTGATTGTGAACAATGGCATTCGGCAAGAAGGCCAGCAGTGGGGTTCTGAACATGCGCCTGAGATTGATCCGTTCGTGGCTACAAAGTTATCCGTGATAAAAGGTGCTGCGAGCATTCGCTATGGCTCTGATGCCATTGGTGGGGTAATTTTAGTTGAGCCTTCTTCACTGCCAACTACTGCTAGTATTACGGGTGAATTGAATTTAATTGGCGCGAGCAACAACGGCATGGGGGTTATCTCGGGCATTGTGCAAGGTGCGTTCGATAAAAAATTGAGCGGGTTAAGTTGGCGCGCACAAGGCACGTATCGTAGGGCGGGCAATTCAAAAACACCTGATTATTATTTGGAGAATTCGGGTTTTGAAGAAGCCAACTATTCTTCCGCTATTTCTTATCTGCATAAAAATATTGGAGCGGAATTATACTACAGCGAGTTCAACACACGGCTTGGTATTTTTACAGGTACACATGCCGAAACAATTAGCGATATACAAGCGGCTATTGATAGGCCAAAGCCTATAACACCCTCATATTTCAGCTATACTATTGATCGGCCTTACCAGCAAGTAAATCACTCACTCTTCAAAGCCAATACCTTTGCTGTTTTTAATAACCAAACTCGCTTAGATGTGGTGTTTGCCCGTCAGCAAAACGAGCGATCAGAATATGATTATGTGCCGCTTAGCGGAAGAGTGAACCCTGAATTGTATTTGCGATTGGTTACACATACACTTGATGTGATCTATCGCCACAAGGCCATTAAAAATTATTCTGGCACTGTTGGATTCAATGGCATTACACAAGGCAATGTACGGCAGTTTGAAGTGTTGATACCCAATTTCAGGAACTATGGTGGCGGCCTTTTTTATATTGGCAAATGGACGACCGATAAGTTAACGCTTGAGGCTGGTATTCGCTATGACTATCGCTGGTTGCGCGCTTACACCCTCGACAACAATACGGCCCAAGTGATTACGCCCACATGGAAATTTCAAAATGTGACCGGCACAGTTGGATCGCAGTATTATATCAAGCCTAATCTGTCGTGGAACATCAACATCGGAACGGCATGGCGTGCGCCAACAGTAAATGAACTGCTTTCGCAAGGGGTGCATCAGAGCGCGGTGGCGTATGAGATTGGCAACGATAAGCTAACGACTGAACAAGCGTACAATTTTGCTACTTCAGTACATTATCATTCCGATCGCCTTCATGCTGAACTAGGGTTGTACAATAACATTATCAACGGCTATATTTTCCTCAAGCCCAACTTGCAATACATACGCACCGTGCGCGGATCTTATCCAACCTTTACCTACACGCAAGTGGATGCCACTTTTCGTGGAATCGATTTTTCAGCTACCTATCAAGTAAGAGATTCGCTTTCGTTCACCACCAAAGTTTCGTTACTGTATGCGTGGAACGAAACGATCAACGATTATCTACAATTGATACCCGCTAACAGATTTGAAAATTCGTTACGCTATGGCATTGGCAATTTGGGCGCACTTAGACAAGTGTATGTGGGCATCACGGGCATTTACACAGGGCAACAAACGCGCGTGCCAGCCAACAGCGACTATGCCGCACCGCCATCAAACTATCTGCTGCTCAACAGTAGCATAGGTTTTTCTCTTCCAGTTAGCAAGCAAGTGTGGAACTTCAGCTTTACGGCATCTAATTTATTAAATGTTGCTTACCGCGATTACTTAGATCGCTTCAGGTATTTTATGGATGAGCCCGGTAGAAATTTTACACTCAGAATACACGTTCCTTTTACAATCAAAAATAAGAGCGCAACCAAACAATTAACTAATTAACTAACTAATTCAAGTATGATCTATTTACGAAAATCAATTTTATGTATTGCAGCCTGTGTGCTGTTGGTGATCTCCTGTAATAAAGATGAGACCGTGGTAGCACCCACTATTTCAAACGAAGCGTTAACAACGGTGCAACTGCAACTAACCAACAAAGCAGATGCAAGCGACAAGCCCACCGCACAATGGGAACAACTGCTTGATGCCAATGGCAACCCGTTGCCTGTGGATGTGAGCAAAGCCAATTTAACGTTAAAAGCTAATGCTACCTATGATACCAAGTTAATTGTGCTTGATAAATCGCAAAGCCCCGTGTTTGTTGTATCTGATGAGCTAAAAGACCGTGGCAATTACCACTTGTTTTTTCATCAGCCTCTGCCTACTACCAAGCCATTGGTGATACCAAACAATCCTGCTGATGCCAATGACTTATATCCCGATCCCATACCAACGCCTATCCCTGCGGGTGGTGTACTGAATTTAACAGTAAATATTACCGATCAAGATACCAATCCACAAAAATATCCTATCGGTTTGCAAAGCAATTATATTACAGGTGCTGCCAGTACTGGTTGGGTGCGAATATTGCTTCGTCACCAGCCCAATGTGAAGAATGGAACGTTTGCGCCAGGCTCTACCGATTCTGATGTAGGTTTTAATGTGACTATTAAATAACTACTCACCTAATTAAATAACGTTATAAAACTTAATAATATGAAAGTAAACTCTATTCTATTCGCTGCATTGTTTCTACTAGGTGTGGCTGCTCAAGCCCAAAACAAAGCACAACATTATATCGGCATTTCCTTTGGGTCTTCTTCCCCTATGAGCGATTTTTCCAAGGCGGAAGCTGGTACTTTTAATAACTGGAACAATACTGCGGGCTTTGCTAAGTCAGGCTTTGCCGTGGGTGTGGAAGGTGCTTATTTTTTTGCACCTAAGATAGGGCTGGTGGGTACGTTATACTTTTCCGACCACGGGGGCTTTAGCAAAGATGATGCAGCCAAGTTAGGAGACAGCTATACCGATGCCTTTGCCGTGGCTGAGTCTACTGTAAACACTACTAAGCGTTACCAATCCATCAACATAATGGTAGGGCCGCAGTTTTCCTTTCCTGCCAATAAGTTCACGTTCGATGTGCGGGCGCTGGCAGGTATTATCAAAAGTCTTTCAACACCAGCTATTACGGTACAGCTAGAAGACAATACAGGTACTCCTTTGAGACAATTGAGTTCTACTGCCGTTGCCTTTGGATGGCAAGTGGGTGGAGGATTGCGTTATGCGCTTTCAGATAAACTTGGCTTGATGGCACGGGCTGATTATTTTAATTCTGCTGGTGTTGCTGTTGACAACCAAAACAGATCGAACAATGCAGGACGATTAGTAACTACGCAACCAATGAGTTGGTTGAATGGCACTATTGGATTGAGTTTGAACCTAGGAAAATAAAAATGGGGAAATAGAATATGCTCGAAGCATCGAACACTGCAAAATTTGCGCACTCGATTTTTTCAATCATAGTTTTATTCAGCAAGAGGTTTTTATTTCTTATTCAACAGTAGAAGCTTTCCTCTCTGAAACACCTCTTGTAAGGATAGCCTCTTCCTCACTTCTCTTTTCTAAAGATCGAGCTCCACCTTTTTCCGTAATTCACTTATAGACATCGACTCATTGCTTCACTTTATTCAAGCTGACGAATCATTCCGCTTGCCTCTCGATATTTATTCACGCGTAATCTTATTGTTGTGATTGCAAGAATCGCACTCAAAGATTACTTAAATAAATTATATCGCACCCCCGCGAAAATGCGTATCCCTTGATTGGAGGCATATACATAAGAAGGGTCGAATGTTAATGCATACGGATTGTTGGGAGTTGGTAATGCATTTCCCTTATTGTCAAAAATAACTTCTTTATCAAACGGGTCGCGCGAGCGCGCTATGCTATTTTTGGGTGGTGTATAGTTGAGCAAATTTTTTACTCCTGCATAGATTGACCAACGCTCATTAAGCTGTTGAGTAAACTGAATATTCTGAATACTCCAAATTGGCGACTCCGGTGAGCGCGGGTCTAAGTCGCCTAACAGAGGCAGCAACATAGGCCCATATAAATTCCCAGTGTAATCAATGGTTAAATGTTTAGTAATCGGATAGGAGATAGACCAGGTAACGGAATATCTCTCGGTTAGGAGCTGGCGCGATTTTACTTCATTTCGATTTCCGTCATTTTCGATTTTATATACATCCAATAGTGTACCACCGGCAATAATTTTTAGTCCACTGGTAAAAGCAAAATCAAGATTTAACGATAGCCCTTGTGAAATGGAATAGCCATTTAGGTTTTGATAAATAATCTGGTTCACGTTGGTCGTATAATCGGGAATGATTTTATTACTAAAATGGGTATGAAAGACCGTGGCATCAATGGCTAAGAAACCACGGGAGGTAATAATCCTTTTTACAAAATTCACGTTGCCGTTCCAAGAGGTCTCCGGTTTTAAGTCCTCGAGAAACACTACTTGCCTGGCGCCCGTCAACGCGGCATGGTCTTCTGTAAATACATTTGCAACGCGATATCCGTTTCCTACACTTAAACGGAGTATATTATTTCTATTTAGCGATGTCCATTTATAGTTCGCCCGTGGCGTAACAATATTTCCGTGGATGGAGTTGTAATCATAACGAACACCAAGCAACAATTTGCTTTGCCGATTTAACGCAATCTCATCTTGCACAAATAGTCCGGGTAGGGAAGTGATAGAAGGTCTGTTTGTAATACCATCTTCTGAAATGGTAGCGACCGTATTGTCATCATACCAGGTATAACGTAAGGCTGCACCAGATAATAGGTCATGTTTACCAACAACTTTGTTCCATGTAAGCTGTCCGAAACCAATTTTTTGGTTCGCCATAAAAGAAGTCATTCCATAATATGAATCTTGATCGTGGCCGTTGGCGGAAAAACTAAAGGTGATCTTTTCCTTTATAGGAAATTGGTACGCTCCAATCAATTCCCACCGTTTGGTATAAATACTTTCGGCATACAGACTATCGCCACCGCGAAAGGCAGTCGTCCATCTCGTATCTCCGCCCCAGCGATCTTCATAGTTGAGCCTTCCTGCCAAAGTAAAAATTCGATTGGCTTTTCTATCAAAACTGATTTTGTTGAAAATGGAGATTCGATGAGCTAGGGTGATGTCTGTAAAACCATCATCATTGTTGTCCACAGGATTTTGAAAGTTAAAATAGTTAACGCCTAAAAGGGATTTGGCCTTTTTTCCAAGGCTATAGTTTAAGCCAATATCAGTACTGAATTCACCCCACGAGGTAGCGAACTGGTCAACAGAAATATTGGTTGAGTTGCCTGGTCTTTTGGTGATCACATTAATTAGCCCACCCACAGCTTCTGATCCATACAAAGTAGAGGCAGGCCCTTTTACAATTTCTACACGCTCGATTAAAGAAGCTGGAATTCCTGTTAACCCATACACCGTAGCTAGGCCACTTATGATCGGCATCCCATCAATCATGATAAATGTATAAGGTCCTTCCAATCCATTGATGTGGATATCACCCGTATTACAAACGCTGCAATTAAGCTGAGGACGCACTCCATTTACATTGGTCAACGATTCGAATAAACTAGGCGCAGGATTTTTTTGAAAAAAAGTGGGTGTATAAACTTCAATATTCACAGGGCTTTCCGATTTGGACACCTCTTTTAACGTTCCTGAAATAACAACCACTTCTTCCAATTGGTTAACATCTTCCTGTAAAGATATGTTGAGGTTAACAGGCTTGGTGCTGTTAATGATTATAGAGGTCTTATAAGTAACATAGCCCACTCCGGAACATTGTATTCGATATTTTCCGAAAGGAACATTTGTTAAGCTAAAGTTCCCATTTCCATCAGTGGTAGTGCCGAGCGTTGTGCCCACTAAAGCCACGTTCATAAACTCTGCAGGATTATTTTGTGATAATACCTTCCCAACAATACCGCCTTTATCGATTTGTGCTTCTGCTGACGTCAAGCCGACAAATAATAACCAGATTCTGAGTAAACTAAATTTCATTAGAATAAAAACCTATCTTATGAGAATAATTTTGCGGATCAAATATAAATGTTTTTTATATGTAACTAAAATATAATTTAGTCATGTCTAAATATATTTTAAAAATACTCTTTCCCTCATCTAATTCGAGGATTTAAGTGTGTAATTGGTCGTCAAATTTTTAAAGATCGTACTTAGTACCACGCAAATCGTCCTATTTTTACGGTGTGTCACCAGAAGAGGTCTTAAAGAAATATTGGGGTTACGATTCTTTCCGCAATCCACAGCGCGAAATCATCCATTCACTATTGGATAAAAAAGATGTGGTTGGCATCCTGCCTACGGGGGGTGGCAAGTCGGTTTGCTTTCAAGTGCCCGCTTTAATCAATGATGGCCTATGCCTAGTCATCACCCCGCTGATTGCCCTCATGCAAGATCAAGTTCAGCAATTAAAGCAGCGGGGAATTGCTGCCATGGCTGTTCATTCCGGATTAAGCCATCGCGAGATTGATATCCTACTTGATAATTGTATTTATGGCCAACAGAAATTCTTATACGTATCGCCTGAACGATTGCAAACAGAATTATTTCAAGTACGCCTTCAAAAAATGAAAGTCAACTTGATTGCCGTTGATGAAGCACATTGTATTTCGCAATGGGGTTATGACTTCCGCCCGTCTTATTTAAAAATTGCTGACCTGCGAAAAATAAAACCCGATGTTCCCTTTGTAGCACTCACCGCCTCTGCCACCAGGCAAGTGAAGGAAGACATCATCCAAAAACTGGAACTAAAAAAACCTTCTATATTTCAAATCAGCTTTGCGAGAGAAAACCTTTCGTTGGTGGTTCGAAAAACGGAAACAAAGGAAAAGAAACTGTTAGAGATTTTGAGTAAAGTTAAGGGTTCGGCCATTGTATATGTCCGATCACGTAAGGCAACTGTCTCCCTTGCGAAACTTTTGCAGCGAAATCACATTTCTTCTACGTTTTATCATGCCGGACTAAATCACGCAGAGCGCTCGCAACGGCAAGAAGAATGGCTCAACGATAAAAGCCGTGTAATGGTGGCCACCAATGCCTTTGGAATGGGCATCAACAAATCCAATGTACGCACCGTCATTCATATCGATCTTCCTGAAAGTTTGGAGTCGTATTATCAGGAAGCAGGCCGCGCTGGTCGCGATGGCAAGAGATCATATGCCACGGTTATTTTTCACGAAGTGGACACACAAGCGCTGCGGCATAAGACCGAGCAATCACAACCGGAATTGGAATACTTAAAAAAAATCTATCAGGCCTTAGCCAATTACTACCAGCTTGCTCTTGGCAGCAGTCAAGGTGAGAGTTATGATTTTGATCTTGAAAATTTCTCCAAAAAATTTTCCTTTAAATCCTTAGCCGTTTATCCTGCTCTTAAGAAATTGGAAGAGACCGGGCTCATTCAAATGAACGAGAGCTTTTACCGACCATCGAAAGTCCATATTGTTATCGACAAAAAAAAGATGTACGAATTTCAGGTAGCACAAGCCCGATTTGATCCATTGATAAAAATGATGCTGCGCTTGTATGGAGGCGAATTGTTTGCCGACTTTATTGTAATTTCTGAAAATCAATTAGCTGGAGCTTTAAAGCACACTACGGCCGAGGTGGTAATTGAATTAAACCAACTACACCAACTTCAGTTATTGATTTATGAGCCGGCCAAAGATGGCGCACAGATTATCTTTGTTTTGCGGAGGCAAGATGCAGAGCGGTTGCCCATCGATAAAATAGAAATGGAAAGACGCAGGGAACTGCACTTTAAAAAGATGAATGCAATGATTGACTATGTAGAACAGGACAAGCGCTGCCGTATGCAAACCATTCAAGAATATTTTAACGAAATTACTTACGACACTTGCGGCATTTGTGATATTTGTATCAATAAAAAGAAAAAACAGAACAATTCGCTTTACCAAGATTATTACAATCAAGTGCTTTACTTATTAAAGCAACAAAAATTCACACCTGAAGAATTAGAAACGCAAGTAATGCCCAAGGATCACAGGCTCTTTGTTGAAGTGGTGAGAGAACTGGTGGATATCGGTAATATTTATTACGATGAGCATTGGACACTGAACTTGAAAAACTAATGACCGTACCTAAATATTCCATTATTATTCCGGTTTATAATCGCCCCCAAGAATTGGGCGAACTGCTGGAAAGTCTTTGCCAACAGACTTTCACCGACTTTGAAGTAATTGTTGTAGAGGATGGGTCTACGATAAAGAGCCAATCATTAGTTGAAAATTATTCAGACAAGTTGGCCATCCATTATTTTTTTAAGGCCAATTCAGGCCCCGGGCCGAGTCGCAATTTTGGCTTTGAAAAAGCGCTAGGGGATTACTTCGTTATTTTTGATAGTGATTGCATTTTGCCTGCCCACTATTTTGAGAGTGTTGAAAATTTCATTAAGACTAACTCACTTGATGCGTGGGGCGGCCCCGATTGCGGTCATGACAATTTTACGAATCTTCAAAGGGCCATGTCCTATACCATGTCCTCCTTTTTAACAACCGGGGGAATACGAGGGGCAAAAAAAATATTCGGCACATACCAACCAAGAAGTTTCAACATGGGCATTAGCAAAGAAACTTTTAAAAAAACAGGAGGCTTTCATTTCGATCGATTTGCCGAAGATATTGAGCTGAGCATACGCATGAAAAAATTAAGACTGAAGGTTTCATTGATTCGCGATGCCTTTGTGTTTCATAAACGCAGGGCAACACTTGGACAATTTTTTCAACAGGTTTCCAACTTTGGAAAAGGCCGTGTGCTAGTGGGTACAAAACATATTGGCGAGGTGAAACTTGTTCATTGGTTTCCATTTTTATTTTCCACCAGTTGGTTGATTATACCCATTCTATTTTTAATAAAGTTTGAACTTGGACTCATAATATTGAGTGGCAATTTTATATACCTGCTTCTAATCGCATTTGATTGCCTTTTAAAAACCCGTTCCGTTATCGTCTCTCTACTTAGCATCCCCGCGGCTATTGTTCAATTACTGGGTTATGGCCTGGGTTTCCTTTCTCAAAAGCTCAAATCTTCATAGAGTCAAAACTTGTAATGGCTAATAAACGGTGTTTTACTATTGAGAAATCCTAATATTTCAATAATATTGTATACACCAAAAACATCAACTAACATGGCTCAATCTCGAATTTTTACACTTTTATTGATTTTCGGGCTGATCTTTATTTCAACCAAATTGACTTATGCCGAAGCCCCTATCTTACAAAAAGGATATTATACAGTAGTGGCGGCATACTTTTCTGGCCAGGAAGATTTGGCTGAAAAGCACTCCATTCAACTGAACAAGGCAGGCCATCATTCCAACTATGGCTTTGATCCAACTCGGAATTTGCACTACGTCTACTTAGGCTATTATACTGACTTTAATGAGTCAATTAATCAAATGTTGACACTGCGAAGACAAAATGGCTTTGCGGATACTTGGGTTAGGATTATTAAAGATGGTACTGAGCAAAAAGATGAACCGGTTGCAAAAGCAGAAGAACCGAAGCCAAAAGAAAAAAAACCTATTGAGCCTGTTGCTATAAAAACAGAGGAGAAAAAAGAAGCAGCCGTTGTTTTAGTCGAGCCTGTAAAGCAAGAGCCCGTCATCGTAGTTCCGCCCGCTGAAGTAATACCCAACCCCAAGGCAGAACCTGTTTATATTCCACAAACGCTAAAAAATACCCTGGCCTTTTTTAGTTTATACAATGCCACCAACAATCGTGTAGTTGATGGGGAAGTAGAAGTAGTGGATACCGACCAGAGCCGTTTAATTTCTAAAATGAAGGCGAATACCTACTTGCAATTGCCCGACCCCAAAAGCAATTCAGGTAAATTAACTTTAATAGGAAGTGCTTTTGGCTATCGCAAAGTGCAACACGAAATGAGTTACCTAGATACTGAGAAAGATACACTCCAAGAAGATATCGACTTGGTAGGAAATTACTATTTGGTGAAATTTGACTTGACTCGTTTACATAAAGGCGATATCGCAACACTTTACAATGTTTACTTTTACAACGATGCTGCGGTGATGCTGCCTGAATCAAAATACGAATTGAACAACCTCTTCACCATGATGCAGGAGAATCCAGGATGCAAGGTGCTGTTGCACGGACACACCAACGGAAACGGGAGAGGAAAAATCATTATGGTTGGACCAAGCAAGGATTTTTTCAGTCTCTCTAAAGATGATGTAGTGAATGAATCTGCTTCTGCTAAAGAATTATCGGGTGCGCGAGCCCAAGTAATTAAAGACTGGCTAGTTTCTCAGAGAATCGGTGCCGATCGAATTGAGGTAAAGGCCTGGGGTGGCGGAAGAATGCTCCATGATAAAAACAGCCAACACGCTCGTAGAAATGTAAGAGTTGAGGTCGAAATTTTGGAAGATTAAATTATTAGTTATAGCGGCCTCCTTAAGGCTTCTCTATTCAATAAAAATTATGAAAAAGGTATTCCGAAGTTTTTTTTTAATTATCAACTACAAAACGTTCATCATTACCACATTAGCAGTAATGTCGAGTTATCTGTGCTTTCATTGGGGGCTTACTGCCAAATTTCCGGATATGTTAGTAGGGGTTGCCATTGTATTCCCCGTTGTTTTCTCAATAGGCTCTGCCTATACCCGTAGAGAAACGGCCCTTCAACGTTTTTCTGATTTTAAAGGCCACGCTGTTGCTCTCTACTTTGCTACTCGTGATTGGACTTCTGATAAAGGGAACAATCTACCCGAAAAGGCCAGTCAACTGATTCACCAAATGCTTCATCAAATCAAAGTCATGGTAAAGTTGAATAATAGAGAAGAATGGTTAACCCATGAGAAGAAAATGTACCAGCTTTTTTCACAGACCTCACAGCTTACTATGGAGATGAGAGCCGCTGGCGTGCAGAGTGGAGAAGTCTCGCGCGTGTCTCAGTACGTGAGTAAAATGATCGTTGCTTTTGATAACATGAAGATTATTCATAACTACCGCACCCCTGTCACGCTTCGCACGTATAGTAAAGTCTTTATTTATATTTTCCCCATCATCTACGGCCCCTACTTTGCCAGCACTTTCCATGATTATTCTGCACAACTGGAATACGTAATGCCTGTGCTTTATAGTTTTATTTTAGTCAGCCTTGATAACATTCAAGATCACCTCGAAAATCCTTTCGATGAGATTGGGGAAGATGATATTGTAATTGATGCAGACGAAACGATAAGTTTGCTCAAATAATCACAGAATTTTTTGCGACTAAGGATTTGAAAGTATTCGCAATAAGCGAATAAAATAAATCAAATATGCTCCTTACTGTTCTTTACCAAATCATAGAGCAATTCACGGGCTCGGTGTAATTGTGCTTTTACTGTACCAAGTGGCGCTTCCAATTCTACAGCAATCTCTTCATAGCTTAACTCGTGGAAGTACCTAAGTCTTACCAACTTCTGGTATTTAGCAGGTAACATATTAACAATCCCTTGCATAATTTCCTCCATCTGCCCACGGATGGTTTCATCTTGAGGATTTAAATTCCCCTTATCAGCGATATCCATAGAGACTGAAGCTCCATCATCGTCTGTGTACGTATGCTCTATGCTTAAAGTGTTGAGCTTCTTTTTTCGGATAAAATCGATGGTATTATTAGTGGCAATTCGAAAGAGCCATGTACTGAAAGTAAAATCTTTCTTAAATTTATGCAAGCTCCGAAAAGCTTTAGAAAATGATTCCATCATCAAATCTTCGGCATCATCAACATTGCGCACCATTTTTAGAATTACATGGTAAACAGGGCGCTTGTAGCGTTGTAATAACTTGGCGTAGGCTTTATCATCGCCCCCAACAGCCATGTCAATCAACCGGAAATCTTCCAGTGCTTTGGATGAAAATCTGCCCTCGTCTAATTCTTCCATCGTATTCTTTTGGCCAACATTGCTACAGCTCCGGCACCAAGATAATAAAACGCGTAAATAAAATCTAAAAAAGGCACTTTCCAAGCCTCAAAGGGGTATCCCAGCTTTCGAGAAGCATCATTAAATAATACTGCCAGCAGAATCCAACGCACGAAGAATGCCCCAATAAGGTAATAAAACCAAGGGCTGAAAAAGGAAAATGGCAAGACAAAAAACCAGCTCAACATCCAGGTTGTAGCGAATAAACCCAAAATCAATTTATCCGAAAATTTGTATCGTTTACCAACTGATAAGTGTCTTAACTTTTGATAATAAAAATCCGTCCAAGTGGTTTTTGGTATCGAAAGGGTAAGTGCCTCCGCTCCAAACTGAACAGTAGTATTACCGGCATTTGAATATTGGTTTACAAAAAGATCATCGTCACCGCCCGTTACACCCAAGTGAGAATTGAAGCCCTTGTTATCCAAAAATATTTTCTTTTCGTAGAGTAAATTTCTGCCGACACCCATGTACGGTCTTCCCAGTAAAGCAAATCCTATAAACTGAATCCCTGTCAGTAGAGACTCAAATCGAATGAAAGCGTTAAGCAATCCATCCGATTTTATATAAGGGGAGAATCCCAACACAAATTGCGTCTGCGCATCATATTTTTCGGTCATACGCTTGATCCAATAGTTGCTATTCGGCCTGCAGTCCGCATCGGTCAATAAAACACGGTCGTACTTCGCTGCTTTTATTCCCAATGTTAACGCGAATTTTTTTCCATTTACGTGCTCAGGTTTGTTCACTACCCGCACCATTTTTAATCGTGCGTGCTCCTTCGTTGCCTGCAAGAGGTAATCGAATGTTCCATCGTTACAACGATCTTCTACGACAATCACTTCAAAGTCGGGGTGTTCTTGGGCTAATAAAACAGGAACCAATTCTCTCAAATTTTCTTCTTCATCGTGGGCACAAACGATCACAGATACAGCTCGGGGACTGCTAAGAACCTGCTGCTGCCTTTTCCCGAAAGCAACAAGAAAGAGAATACAATAAATTACTTGGATACCCAGTACAACCAGGCTAGCAATTGATAAAGCAATCAAAAGGATATGATTTTGAATTTAAATACAGACAAAGATAGTACTTCACTTGTTACAGGAAACGACAGTTCGAGGGTAATAATTGTGTTATTATTTTTAGTGACCCATTTATATCAGCATAAGTCGCACCCCCTCGACAAAACTAGGCACGCTGACCCTCACAACCATCTCCCAACCTAGGTTCAGGTTTTCCAAACCCATTGTTTATCTCTAATCACAAAAGTGTAAACTTCACGCATAGATCTAATTTGGACAAACCTCAACACCCCGCTACCTTTACGTCCAAATGAAATTCCGTCTCTCTGCTACTGACCCTCATTCCAAAGCGCGAAGTGGCACACTTATCACCGACCACGGTGAAATTCCGACCCCTATTTTTATGCCTGTCGGCACAGCAGGTTGTGTCAAGGCGGTACACCAACGGGAATTAAAAGAAGACATTGACGCTAAAATAATTTTGGGTAATACCTACCATCTTTATCTCCGCCCGGGGCTTGAACTTTTGGAAAAAGCAGGCGGGCTTCATCGATTCAACGGGTGGGATCGCCCCATCCTTACTGATAGTGGTGGCTATCAAGTTTATTCTCTTGGCGCCAACCGAAAAATTACTGAAGAAGGGGTCATCTTCAAGTCACACATTGACGGCTCGAAACACACGTTCACCCCCGAGGGAGTGATGGATATTCAACGAACGATTGGGGCGGATATCATCATGGCCTTTGACGAATGCACTCCTTATCCATGCGAATATGAATACGCTAAAAAATCGATGGGGCTTACCCACCGCTGGCTAACACGTTGTGTTGACCGGGCGAATTCAACGGAATCAAAGTACGGATACAAACAAACTCTTTTTCCTATAGTTCAAGGAAGTGTTTACAAAGATTTGAGACAGCAGTCTGCTGAATTTATTGCAAATCAAAACCAGCTCGGAAATGCTATTGGTGGACTATCCGTTGGTGAGCCACACGAGATGATGTATGAGATGACCGATTTAGTGTGCTCAATTTTACCTGCCGATAAACCACGCTACTTAATGGGCGTTGGCACACCAGAAAATATTTTAGAATGTATCGCCTTGGGTATTGATATGTTTGACTGTGTTATGCCCACCCGGAATGCCCGCAACGGCATGCTTTTCACTACGCAAGGCATCATCAATATCCGAAATGAAAAGTGGAAGGACGATTTGAGCCCTATCGATCATGAGGTGGGTGGCTATGCGAGCACATTCTACTCAAAGGCATACCTACGCCACCTGATCATTTCCAAAGAAATTTTGGGCGCGCAAATTGCTTCAATCCACAATCTTACCTTCTATCTTTGGTTGGTGCGCCAAGCCCGACAAAAAATTGAAGAAGGGACTTTTACTGATTGGAAAAATAAAATGACAAAAATTGTTTCTAGCAGACGATAGACCATAGTCGATAGTCGATAGTCGAATAGTCGAATAGTCGATAGTCGATAGTCCATAGACCATTGACCATCAACCGACCATAGACGATAGACCATAGACCATAGATCATCAACCATAAACCATAGACCATCTGAGCCTCATTGATAAATACATATTAAAAAAAATACTCTCCACCTTCTTTTTCGTGGTGTTGATTCTGGAGGCGATCATTTGCGTTATAGATGTGACTGAGAAAATAGATAAGTTCACTCAGTTCAAGCTGAGTAAAATGGTGATCCTCTCCTATTACTTAGATTTCATTGTTTGGATTGCCGGGTTTCTTTCGCCCATCACTACCTTCATAGCCGTAATTTTTGTTACCTCACGTATGGCAGCCCATACTGAAATCATCGCTATCTTAAGTAGCGGAGCGAGCTTTGTACGGTTCCTGCGTCCTTATTTCTTTGCCGCCACATTCCTGGCCATTATGAGTTTTTTTCTTAACGGTTGGATTATCCCACGATCTAACTTTAATCGGTTGCAATTTGAGATGTCTTACTTTCAAAATAAATTTTATTTCGAAAAACGTAATGTGCATATGCAAGTAGCACCTAACGTTATTTTGTCTATGCAAAGCTTTAACAACCAAAATAATAATGGTTTCCAGTTTTCACTGGAGAAATTTGATAATCTGCGACTAATCGAAAAACTTTCTGCGGAAAATATTCAATGGGATTCTGTAAAGCACAAATGGACATTGCTGACGTGGAAGCGAAAAAAGATTGACGCCCTTTTTAAACTTGAACACTCCAGTGATACATTATTGATAGAAAAAGGCGATAAGTTAGACACCACCTTGGTTATTACTCCTAAGGATTTCGAAAATGACAACAAGATGTATGGCGGCATGACCATTCCGGAACTAACTCAAAAAATAGAAACGCTACGCTTTAGAGGATCAACAGGAATTGAAGCTTACGAAGTGGAGAGGCATATTCGCTATTCTTCCCCCTTCTATATTTACGTATTGGTATTTATGGGCGTAATTGTTTCGTCAAAGAAAAGCCGGGGAGGCACTGGCTTTCAAATCGCACTTGGATTCTTACTGGCATTTATTTTTATCATATTTTTTACCATCACCAGTACATTTGCACAAACAGGATCCATATTACCTTGGTTGGCTGCCTGGTTGCCCAATATTCTTTTTGGGCTTATTTCATTACTGATGTATAAATACGTACCCCGTTGACCGCTGCCACAAAAGATTTTTTTAAGCTTCACTTCGTTGTATTTCTATTTGGGTTCACTGCCATACTGGGAAAGCTAGTCACCATTCCTTCCGTTGAAATGGTTTTCTACAGAACGCTATTAGCCTCACTCGGCATGGCTTTTTTGATTTGGGTAGTGGGAGGAACTTTCAAGGTTTCCGCTCGAGATTTTGCTATTCTCCTTATTACAGGATTTATTGTTGCCATTCATTGGCTTACTTTTTTTTCGTCTGGTCGGGTGTCTAATCCCTCCACTAGCTTAGTAGGTTTCGCCACTTGTTCGTTTTGGGCTGCATTGCTCGAGCCAATCGTAAAACGAAAAAAAATTCAGGGCCTTGAAATTGGGTTAGGCATTATGGTGCTGATTGGCTTAGTTCTCATTTTTTCCTTCGACTTTCAATATGCTTGGGGATTGTTTCTTGGAATCATTTCAGGGTTAACAGCTGCTTTATTCAGCATAATTAATTCAAAATTAATTACGCGCGTCAGCGCATACACTATTACATTTTATGAGATGGCAGGCGCTTGCCTTTTCATCGCGCTCTTTTTTCCCCTCTATAAAAATTGGTGGACGATAGATCATCAACTTCACTTGACACCTTCAGCCACTGATTGGATCTATATTGGCCTAATGGCAATTGTTTGCTCAGTGTATGCCTATTCTGTAATGATCGAATTAAGCAAAAAGCTTTCTGTATTCTTTATCCAACTTGCGTTAAACATAGAACCAGTTTATGGAATCCTCCTCGCCTTATTAATATTTGGCCAACAAGAAGTAATGGGCTGGAATTTTTATGCAGGAACGTTGATTATTTTGAGTGCCGTTGCCTCATATCCGATGTTAAAAAAACGATTTGAACCTGAATCCTAAACTAAAACGCAAAATTACTTTGGCGCCAATCTTAACACAATTCCATCAATTGCTTCAGTAATTCTTATTTGGCACCCCAACCGACTGTTATCTTTTACATGGAAAGCCTGATCTAACATGGCAAGCTCAGAATCACCCTGCTCGGGTAATTCCGTATTGGATTCCAAATACACCTGACATGATGCACACAATGCCATTCCACCACAAATACCTTCCACAGGCAATTCATAAGATTTACAGATCTCCATGATGTTCATGTTCATGTCAGTTGGAGCATCCAATGCATGCAGTTGACCTTCGCGGTCAATGATGGTAACTTGAATTGTTTCTTTCATTTGTATTCTTTGCTTAAGGCTGCACGCTACAAGCCTGTAGTCTGAAGCTTGTGCTTTGAGGCAAAATCAAAATCCATTCACCCCATTCACAGTCGTGTATTTCAATACATTCTTTTTGTTAGGATAAATTTTAGCAAAGGCAGATTGTACCGCTAATGTTCCTTCGTGGAAGCCGCACAAAATCAATTTCAATTTGCCTGGGTAGGTGTTGATGTCGCCTACTGCAAATACGCCTTTGCGATTGGTTGAATAGTCGAACGTATTAACCTTGACAGCACTTTTCTCAATCTCTAATCCCCAATCAGCAATGGGGCCAAGGCTCGGTGTCAATCCGAACAAAGGAACAAAGTGATCTGCTTCTTTAATGATGTTACCTAATGTAGAATGCTGAATAGTTACTGAATGAAGGTTATCACTTCCATTAGCCGTAAGCCCAACCACTTCTGCATCCGTAATCAAGTTGATTTTTCCTTGACCAGCCATGTCCATCACTTTCTGAACAGAATCAAGATGACCGCGGAATGATGTTCTTCTGTGCACCAAGCTAAGCTCTTTCGCAATATTGTTTTCAATTAAATAGATCGACCAATCTAACGCAGAGTCTCCACCACCGGAAATCACCACCTTCTTTCCTTTGTATAATTCCGGATCGCGAATAATGTATTCCACACCCTTATCTTCAAATTTCTCCAAATTTTCGATTGGTGGTTTACGTGGTTCGAAAACGCCCAAGCCTCCGGCAATAATTACTGTGGGAGCTGTGTGTTTCGTTCCCTTGTTTGTAGTAACAATAAAATGATTGCTGTCTGTTTCTTCTAACGTAAGGGCGCTCTCCCCTAATGTAAAACCAGGTTTGAACACCTCAATTTGCTTCATCAGATTATGTACCAACTCCGCTGCATTCACAATTGGGAAACCGGGGATATCATAAATCGGTTTCTTAGGATAAATTTCTGTCAACTGACCACCAGACGTGGGTAGAGAATCAATCAAATGGCAGCGGAGTTTCAAAAGCCCTGCCTCAAAAACCGTAAAAAGTCCCACTGGCCCCGCTCCTATTATAATTATATCAGTTTGAATCATAGCTAAAAATTGGTTAGCAAAAATACCTAATAATGATCGATGGTCAATAAGTCAATTTTCTTCTATGTATCGCGCCTGACATTCTTACATGGCGCAAAAAACTTCGAGAGGACATCGGCAAGGGATAGTAGTGTGTACAACAGTTTTGTGATTTTAGGGCATGGCCAAGCGAAACGCAAGGCCACCGGGCTTTGCGCTCCAAGTCCGTCCACACACACTCCCAACACACTTCGGGCT
>JAYVPS010000114.1:0-7266 GCA_043757225.1 Cytophagales bacterium
CAAGGGATTGCAGCGGAAAGCCCGAAGTGTGTTGGGAGTGTGTGTGGACGGACTTGGAGCGCAAAGCCCGGTGGCCTTGCGTTTCGCTTGGCCATGCCCCAAAAATCACAAAACTGTCGTACACTCGTCAATCCTAATTATCTTAAGAAAACTATTTTCCTGATTATCTTTACCAACATTTTTAATCCAACTTCGTGACCTTAATCAAATCTATCTCAGGCATTCGTGGCACCATTGGTGGCAAACCAGGTGATGCTCTCACTCCCATTGACATCGTAAAATTTGCTGCTGCCTTTGGTATGTGGGTAAAATCACGCCAAGGAAAAAAAATTGTGATTGGGCGCGATGCCCGAATATCCGGAGAAATGGTGAGCAGTCTTGTTTGCTCAACCCTGCAAGGCCTTGGACTTGACGTGATCGATCTTGGTTTATCCACAACTCCCACTGTTGAAATTGCAGTACCGCTTGAAAGAGCCGGTGGCGGAATTATCCTCACGGCCAGCCACAACCCCATTCAATGGAACGCCTTGAAACTTGTAAACGAGAAGGGAGAATTTATTTCTGCTGAGGATGGAGCGTTAGTGTTGAAAATAGCAGAAGAAGAAAACTTTGATTTCGCACCGGTAGAAAAGATTGGAGGGTATCAAAAAAAGAAAGACTACATCCAAAAACACATTCAACTAATTGTAAAAAATAAATTAGTAGATGTAAAGGCCATTCAAAAAGCGAAATTCAAAATCGCCATTGATGCCGTTAATTCTACGGGAGGAATTTCTGTTCCTGAATTATTGAAAGCGTTGGGAGTAAAGAAAATCAAAAAACTTTACTGCGACCCAACTGGAAAATTTCCTCACAACCCAGAGCCGCTGCCCGAAAACATTAAAGCTATTTGCAGGGCTGTTAGGAAAGAAAAATGTGATTTGGGCATTGTTGTTGACCCTGATGTAGATAGGCTGGCATTGGTGTGCGAAGATGGCAAACCCTTTGGCGAAGAGTATACCTTGGTAGCCGTAGCTGATTATGTATTGAGCAAACGCAAGGGCAATACGGTTTCTAATCTTTCTTCCACGCGTGCTTTACGCGATGTGACAGAAAGGGCTAACAGAAAATACTCACCGGCTTCGGTGGGCGAAGTGAATGTGGTTACTGAAATGAAACGGACTAACGCGGTGATTGGTGGAGAAGGAAATGGTGGAGTGATTTTTCCGGAACTGCATTACGGTAGAGATGCGCTTATGGGAATCGCTTTGTTCTTAACGCATTTGGCTAAATCAAACCTCACCGCTTCTGAGTTAAGGAAAACCTATCCGAATTATTTTATTTCAAAAAACAAAATTGAGTTGACTCCTCAAATTGATGTGGACAAGGTGTTGGCTAAAGTGAAAGAAAAATACCAAAACGAAAAGATCAATACAACCGATGGCGTGAAGATCGATTTTGAGATAGAAAAAGAATGGGTGCATTTGCGTAAGTCAAATACTGAGCCCATCATTCGCATCTATGCCGAATCGCAAAATGAAAAGAAAGCGGATGAGTTGGCGAAGAGGATAATCGATGACATCAATAAAATTATGGGAATCTAGACTAACAAAACAAAAGTAATGAACTATTCGTGCAAATCTGAACTTGAGCTAATTGAACAACATAACTTCCTAGTGGATGAAATTGAATTTGGGCAGTATTTGCCTGAGAAGCTAGCGCAATTAATCACTCATAAAAATGTGATCGAAAATGAACTTAATAACTTAGATCAAGGCCTTCATGTTGAAATAAAAAAACAAGTTATGATTCGGGTTATAGGTTTGGCAATTCAAGAGATTCGGATTGCAAAACAGCCAACAAACGAACGCCCTAATTCTTATCTCTTTGGTGAGATAGTACAAGATCTAAGAGCTGCCTTCAATTCAAAAAACGGTGGATATAATGTTCCAAATAACTATGCCTTACCAAATAGAGACTTTGATTTCTCTTCACTAATTGATATCCTAAATAATTTTAAGCAGTACCTAGAAAACGAACCAAATATAAAATATCCTCAATTATCGCGTGGATATACAAAACTAGTAGAGGGCATTAGAGATTTATCAATAAAAAATAATACTACATTATAATCAATACAAGTCATTGTCACTGCACATACATGGATCCTCAGAACATCTAGGGCAACCATGTTCTTTACTTTCATAATCATGGGTTCGCATTATTCGCTTGTTTGACTCTTGCCTTTCTTTGTACTTATTCAATTCGTCTTGAATTTTGGTCTTGACTACCGCTTTCCATTCCTCAATATTTTTAATAGTAAAGCATGCATAGTGCAATATGTTCGACTTTTTTGCGGAATCTTCATATTTCCTTATTCTAAATTTAGGTGGCTCGTTACTAGCGTATCCTGAATTTTTGATGTAAAAAACAATACCCTTGTTGTAAATAAACCGCAAGTCACTCCATTTGATTTTCTCTCTTAAAAATAGGTGGTTGCTGTAGAGATATTTTTCATCCTCTCCCTCCACTAATTCAATTGCTTCTTCTTTAGCAAAATTTTCAATTTTTTGTAAATCAGGCTTTTCTATTGCATTTATAAAAAAACCAACCACTACTGTTCTAAGGTCGAATATCGCAATCATCGTGTCTTCCGTAATCTTTATCTCATAAGAACATAATAACATTCTTTGAAAGTATCTACATACGCTTTCAAAATAATCTGAATGAACCCAATCGTAAAACGTGATAACAATAGTGAAGTAAGTATAATCAAAAGAGAAACGCTCAATAGGCCTTAGATCTAATTTTGCTTTGAGCTTACTTTGGTGGACTTGCCTCATTTTAATAAATATATCTGATGTGGTCACTCTGGTCCATTTGGATTCGGTACTGCCTTGTCTTCTATTATAAGCGGAGTCAAACCCGAAAAAATAATTACCTGTATCATCCTTATAAACAGAACATAGATCTTTATACTTTTGGAGCTTTTCATAATCGCCCTTTTCCAACAACTCAGTAAATTTTTTATATTCAATCATTTTTTTTTCGAGAATCTTCAAATTGAACCATATATTCTGTTATTGAAGCACCTTCTTGATGGACATTTGTCTTACCAAGTATGTGAAAAATGGCATCCTGCAAAAGCATTTCATGTTTAATAAAACCGCACCAATCCTTTGATTGACATACTTCAATTTCCTAAAAGGTTTTTTGGTTTCAAATCTCTAAATAAAGCCATGTAACGACTAATTGAAATATTCCCATCTACAGAGTCAGTCTTCCCATTTGACATCAAAAACCATTCTAAATAAGTGGGTGAAAAATGACATCCTGCCAAAAGCATTTCCAGATTTATCACCATGCCAGAAATTTTTCTATTCAAGTACTTTAGCAACTTTTCGCGCTCGATAAATCGAAGGTATAAAAAAATTGATTCGTTCATCACCCGTTCTTGCTCGATAGAATCTTTTAAGAATTTTGTTGGAGATCGTTTACTCAATTTTATAATCATGTAATCTGAAGTTCCGTATTTGCCTTTAAATCCTGACTGGTTAATCATCCGATAGTTGTTTTTAGACTCAATCCAACCCAAAAGATTCTTGAACTCATGAACAGTCATGTATTGGAGTGTAACGGTATCGTGTATCGATTCTATTTTCTTAAATACCCTTTCATTAACTAAGCCCTTCTTACTCTTAATTTTTAGAGATGATTTATATTTTAAGGTATCAGAAAAATCAGTTGCAGAAACGCTAACCGAAAAATATATCAAAGAAAGAAAAACGATAAATTCTCTCATGGTTTTTGATAAGGTGATTCGTTTAAGATGGATTCTGGTTCGAGATCTATTTTTTTCTTTTGGCCGCGCTCCCCAGTGATGTAATAATGCTTTGCTAGATCTGGAGATATTACTTTAATAAAAGACTCTTTTATTCGTGAACACTTCTCATTAATAGAGTTACTTCCAAAATCAACCAAGTCATTGATTCGCGTTTCAAGATCAGTTTCATCGCTGTTTTTACTTATCAGTTTGTATGCGCTTAATAACTCATCTTTAAAATCCACCAAATCATGCAGATAAACTCCAGATGGTTTATTTAAAAAAAAGAGATAAACCGTCTTTTGTAAAGGTGTGAGGACTATCTCAATATTTCCATAATCCACTAACCAAATTTTAAATTCTGAATCAATTTTTATCCTGCTCAAAGTTTTAATTCCTGCATTGTACTTTTTCTTAACCAGAAATAAATATACTTCTTCAATTACCTTTTTATTACCTGAGGAAACCAGCCTATCAATCTCGCTATATACTTTGTCTGTAATGATTGGAAGATCCTTAACAAAGGAAACATCAACCTCAGCTTCCAATATATTTTCAGGAGTCTCTTTAGTGGCAACCCTATCTTTAACTACTGAGTAGCGTGTATTCAATATACTATGGACTTCATCCAGTATTTTATTGAACTGATCTCCGAAAGGGGCTGAATCGTTTAACTCAAATATTTCTTCATTACCGTTACCGACAAACAAAATTACTGGCAATTGATCCTTTTGTAGTCCAAATTTTTCAACCAAAGAGGAACGGTACAATTCTTCATTAACCTCATCTTCTTGAGATATGGGATAAGGCCTTAGGAAAGGATATTTATAGAAAAGTGAATTTAAATCGATCTCTTTAAACTGGTACCTAAAATGTTCGGAATAACTCACAAACTCGTACCCGTTACTTTCACAAACAGATATTACTTTATCTAGATTTGCTAGAAGTTCTTGCGATACGAGGGTAGAATTTGGTGCATCAATAAAAATAAGTTGATACTTAGACTTCTCTAATCCATGAATATTCCAAGATTTCGGCAATAGCGGTTTTTTGTTGCTAAATCCTAATTTTTTCAAGAAATCAAAAATCATAAACACAGTAAAAGATTGCCTTAAAAGTAATCAGTGTTTTACCCACAACAAAGCCTTGCAAGGTTGCAGAGTTTTAAGGTAAAAAGGACTTCAAATTTAACCTACAATCCGCATCTATGCCGAATCGCAAAGTGAGAAAAAAGCTGACGCGTTGGCCAAAAAGATTATCGCAGACATTCAGGAAATTATTATATCGTAACTTGCGCTACCTAATTCGAAATTACTGATGAGCGTTTACCTAGACAATGCCGCTACCACCCCCCTTGACCCAGAAGTGTTTGAAGCTATGAAGCCCTTTCTGTTGGAGGACTTTGGAAACCCCTCTTCCACGCACGCGCATGGGCGCAAGGTGAGAGCTGCCATTGAATCTGCACGCAAAAAAGTAGCCGAGCTATTAAACTGTACCCCGGGCGAAATCATTTTTACTTCAGGAGGCACGGAAGCTGATAATACATTGTTGGCAAGCAGCATTCAAACCTACGGAATCAAACATGCTATTTCTTCGGCCATTGAACATCATGCCGTTATTCACACCTTAGACACTTTAGCTAAGCAAACTAATATTCAACTTCATTTTGTAAACTTAGATGCGAAAGGCCATGTTGATTTGAATCATTTGGAGAGTCTACTTCAGGAATTTCCTAAGTCATTGGTATCGCTAATGCACGCCAACAATGAGATCGGAAATATTTTAGATATTGAAAAGGTAGGAGAGCTTTGTCAGGTTTCTCAATCGTATTTTCAATCAGATACCGTGCAAACGATGGGGCACTATCGACACGACATGAAGAAATTAAAAATTCATGGCATGACCGCTGCAGCTCATAAATTTCATGGCCCAAAAGGTGTTGGGTTTATGTACATTAACAAGGACAGAAAAATTCATCAACTCATTCATGGCGGAACTCAAGAGCGTAACATGCGTGGCGGCACCGAAAATGTATACGGAATTATTGGTCTGGCCAAAGCATTAGAAATTTGCTACCGCGAAATGGCTGAACATGAAAGTCACATTAAAAAAATAAAATCCTACATGATAGAAAAACTCCGGGCAACAATTTCAGGTATCGACTTTCATGGTGATTCGGCCAACTTAGAAAAAAGCCTCTACACTGTTTTGAATGTATCGTTGCCAGAGTCAGAAGAGAATGATATGGTGTTATTCAATCTAGACATGCAGGGAATTTCTGCTTCTGGTGGCAGTGCATGTTCAAGTGGCGCCTCAACAGGCTCACATGTGCTTAGCGCAATATATCCAAACTCTAAAAGAGGAGCTATTCGTTTCTCATTCAGTAAATACAATACGATTCAAGAGATTGATTTTGCTGTAGAAAAATTAGAAGCGCTTTATCACATTACTGCTTAAGCTAGGATTGCAAATAATCCGTTGCTTAATGTAATCGTAATTTAAAACATGGCGGCAACTTCTTCCATTTCATTCATTGGCTCCGGCAACCTCGCCTGGCATTTAGCCCCAGCACTCGATAACTTGGGGTTTGTGGTAAACGAAATATTTAGTCCCAATCCTCGTCATGCAGAAGAACTTACCGATCGACTTTACCAAGCCGAAGTAAAAGCTTCATTGGATTTTTCTACCAGCAACTCTTCTGTTTTCATTATTGCTGCAAGCGATGACACCATTCGTGCTATCGCCCAAGAGATTGTGTTGCCCGATGACGCCATTTTACTACATACGTCTGGTAGTCAGCCCTTGAACGAATTGCAATTTTCGGCAACTCCTAATTTAGGTGTTTTTTATCCGCTTCAGACTTTCAGTAAATCCAAGAAAATTGATTTCAAAACTGTTCCCATATTTATAGAAAGTAGCAACGTTGAAACTGAAACCGTAATGATGGTAATGGCTAAATCAATTAGCCAACATGTGAAAAAAATCACTTCAGAAGAACGAAAGGCTCTACACCTCGCAGCTGTCTTTGCCTCTAATTTCACCAATCATATGCTCACACTTTCTAAAGATATTCTTCAACAAAACAGTTTAGACTTTGATTTATTAAAGCCTTTAATAACTGAAACCATTAATAAAAGTCTTTCCATCGGGCCCGAGCAAGCACAGACTGGGCCAGCCAGGCGTGGGGATTTGGAAATTTTAGACAAACACCTCAAATTTTTACAAACTGATAAGGCCTTGACCGAAATCTACAAGATAATCAGCCAACATATTGTAGATAAATATCAATAGCGTGTACGACCGTTTTGCCAGAATGGCTTACATGCGCAAGCAGGCAAGGGATTGCAGCTCAAAGGTACTGTCTTAAATAAATGATGAAGCTAACCGTGAGAGACCTCGAAGAGGTCAACTGTTTATAGAATGATGCCGATGATAACATACGACCCCCATGGGGTCGCACAAAA
>JAYVPS010000115.1:0-7264 GCA_043757225.1 Cytophagales bacterium
CCCCTACTACCCGCGATACGTCCCGAAGGGACAATTGGTGGGTAGAAAAGATAGCGAGAGTGCATTTTACGTTCCGTTAGGAACGTTTCGTGCCGCGACAATTTGGAATGCACCCATAAAAAAAGCCTTTCTCAAAATAGAGAAAGGCCTTTAAAAAATTTAATCCTGTGTTAACCTACATATTCTTCACTACTTCCTTACCAAACTCAGAGCATTTCAAAAGAGTCGCTCCTTCCATTTGGCGATGAAAATCATACGTAACTCGTTTGGCGGAGATCGCTCCTTCCAATCCTTTTACGATTAAGTTAGCCGCTTCTTGCCAGCCCATGTATTCAAGCATCATTACTCCCGAAAGAATCACAGAACCCGGATTAACTTTGTCCTGCCCAGCATACTTTGGAGCTGTGCCGTGTGTTGCTTCGAATATCGCGAAGCCTGTGATATAATTAATATTCCCACCGGGGGCAATACCAATGCCACCCACAATCGCTGCAAGCGCATCGGAAACATAATCCCCATTCAAATTTAGGGTCGCCACGACAGAATATTCATCCGGCCTTAATAAAATTTGTTGTAAGAATGCATCAGCAATAGAATCTTTAATTATTATCTTATGTCCATTGTTGTTGATTTCCATCCATGGGCCCCCATCAATCTCAACGGCTCCAAATTCACTTTTCGCCAACGCATATCCCCAATCACGGAAGCCACCCTCCGTAAACTTCATGATGTTGCCTTTGTGTACCAACGTAACGTTTGGCTTCTTATTCTCAATGGCAAATTTTATAGCTGCTCTTACCAATCGCTCTGTTCCCTCTTGTGATACCGGCTTAATACCAATACCAGAAGTTTCAGGAAAACGAATTTTTTTGTATTGCTTAGGATAAGATTCTTTCAAAAAATTAAGAATTTTTTTGCAATCATCACTGCCTTGTTGAAATTCAATACCGGCATAAATATCTTCTGTGTTTTCGCGGAAAATGGTCATGTCAGTTTTGTGCGGCTCTTTTACTGGAGAAGGCACTCCTTTGAACCAACGCACCGGGCGAACACAAGCATACAAATCAAGATCTTGACGAAGTGCCACATTAAGTGAACGAATCCCACCGCCCACAGGGGTTGTTAAAGGGCCCTTGATACCCACCAAATATTCTTTGAAGGCTGCAAGTGTTTCTTCGGGCATCCAGTTGCCTGTTTTGTTAAAAGCCTTCTCACCGGCAAGTACTTCTTTCCAGTTTATTTTACGCTTTCCCTGGTATGCTTTCTCCACGGCTGCATCAAAAACATGCTTGGCTGCTGGCCAAATATCTACCCCTGTACCATCGCCTTCAATGAAGGGCAAAGTTGGGTTGTCTGGTACATTTAATTTCCCGTTGGTGATGGTGATTTTTTGATCGCTCATTTTAATAGTTATTAAAGTTCAAATTCTTTTTCCTTCCTTTTCTGAATCGGAAAATTAGGAAATTTATTCATCAAAACACTTTCTCAGTATTTCTCGTCCTGATTTGGAAACTCCTTGGCCTTCACATCTTCAACGTATTTGCCAACGGCTTCCGTAATTATCGTATATAAATCAGCGTATCTTCTTAAAAATCGTGGCTTAAACTCGTGCGTAATTCCCAACAAGTCTTGCATTACTAACACTTGGCCATCTACATCTGGTCCAGCTCCAATGCCAATTACGGGGATCACCAATTGGCTCGCCACACGCTTCGCAAGCTCGGCTGGAATTTTCTCCAATACCAAACCAAAGCAACCACATTCTTGCAGGAGTAAAGCATCTTCAATCAGCTTATTGGCTTCGGTCTCCTCTTTTGCCCGCACAGAATAGGTTCCAAATTTATAAATGGACTGCGGGGTCAAACCTAAATGACCCATCACCGGGACACCGGCACTCAAAATCCTAAGCACAGAATCTTTTACTTCACTTCCACCCTCCAACTTTACAGCATGAGCCCCTGATTCTTTCATAATACGAATGGAAGAACGCAACGCCTCACCGGAGCTTCCTTGATAATGTCCAAATGGAATGTCTACTATCACCAACGAACGTTTTACTGCCTTTACCACCGAGGTAGCGTGGTAAATCATCTGATCCAATGTAATTGGTAAAGTGGTCTCATTGCCGGCCATCACATTGGAAGCTGAGTCCCCCACTAATATAATATCAATACCTGTCCCGTCAATGATCTTGGCCATACTGTAATCATAGGCCGTGATCATGGCAATCTTCTCCCCACGCTTCTTCATTTCTTGAAGCTGATGGGTAGTGATCTTCTTTAACTCGGCTTTTTTATGGACTGACATTGTAATAAATTTTAGATTCTGGCTTCAAATCTGAGATTCAGAGTAGATAAACAGCAGCCTCTTTTCCTAACTTAACCTCCACATGATCACTCAATGTAGTAGAGAGTTCGTAGCCGGTATAAGTTGGTGTTATTGGGAAAAGTGTATTGCTTCGATTAACCAAAACAGCGACTTCCATTTTTTTTATTCCCGTTTCAACAAAAGGTTTTATCGCATAAGCCAATGTGCGGCCAGTATTCAACACATCATCAACCAAAATCACTACTTTCTTTTTAAATTCCTTTGTCTCAATGTCCGTTTCTATTTCACTTTGAATTGGTGACAGCTTATCCAAGGAAACTTTCATGACAACTACTTCCAGTGGTGAGATCGTCACTACCTGCTTCGCTATCATTTTTGCTAATGCATGACCTTGGCCATCAATGCCCGCCAACACAATTGATTTCTCCTTGAAATTATTCTCATAAATCTCAAATGCAATCCGCTTTATCTTTTGATTGATTTGGATGGCTGTTAAGATCAGTGTTTTTTTTGAGGCTTCGCTCATTGCACCGGGACTAATTTACTATCTTTAAAAGTGGATAGAATAATAGTCGACTGTAAACTATCCACCACTTCAATATTGGATAGTTTCTCTAACATCAGGTTTTGATACGAAGGGATATCAGAAGACACGACTTTCAAAATAAAATCGAATTGTCCGGTTACGTGATGGCACTCAATCACCTCAGTAATATCCTTAATTGCCTTCATGAATACGTTGATGTTTTCCTTATTATGGCCTTTGAGCGAAACGGTAACAAAGGTGTTAACACCGAGCCCCACCTTAGCCAAATCCACCGTGGCATGGTAGCTTTTTATCACGCCTGAAGTTTCCAATTTCTTCACCCGCTCAAGGGTGGGTGCCGGGGACAATCCAATCTCTTGCGCCAACTGGGCATTGGTTATGTTTGAGTTTAGTTGCAAGATTTCTAAAATCTTGCGATCCGTTGGGTCTAATTTAACTTTCATGTTTTACTGGTAGGCCTTCTTTTGCCAAAACAAAGATTGTAATGAATCCTCAAAAAACAATATAAAATTTGGGAACAACGGCAGAAATCGGCTTTTAATTTCCGGAAACGGCAAAGCTGAATGATTGAGTGGTGCTGTTGTCGCTAAAACGGATGAAAAAAATCCCGGATGAAAGTTCTGATGTATTGATGATCAATCGATTCAGGCCTATGATGACAGAGTCAAGAACTTGCTTATAAGCAATTGCCCCGGTACTATTGGTGATTAAAATGGTTACCTGCCCCCCATCAACACTCACCCAATCCATTTTTAGCTCTGCTTGGGCCGGATTGGGGTACGGAGAAAACAAAATTTCCTCACGCGAAAGTGTCAGGCATTTTTTATTATCAAAGCTATTTATGTCATCCAAAACACTTACTTCTGCACAGGCGTATTTTGCACTCCTAGGTACCAATTGAAAATCCAGCATTTCGGTCAGCACTTGATCCGGCTGAATAGTGCCCTTGATTTTTTTCTTGACTAATGCCCCATCTGAAAAATCCAATAAAATAGATGGATCGATAATAGGCAGATTACTTTTGTTAAGAACTGAGACCACCGCTTGCAATGTTCCTGTGGCATCATCTTTCACAAAATAAAAATCGTTCATGACGGCATCAATTTTCGGAATGAGTACACGGATGACTTTGTTGGTTCTATTTGCGCAACCTAATCCGTTAAAAGCATTAAGTTCAACGGAATAATCGCCTAAATCCGTAAACACAAAAGAAGGCGAAACTTGTGTAGAGGTGGAATTATTCTGATCCATGAACTTCCACAAATAAGTACTTGCGCCTGATGAGGCATTAGTGAACGAAATAGCCAAAGGTGCCGCACCTGCCAGCGCAGAAGGCGTAAAATCCGCCACAGGCGATTGAGAAATAGAAACATTCTTGGTTAAGGAATACACACAACCGGATTGCCGTGTAGAACTTAGCCGAACAGAATAAATGCCTGGTATAGTAAAAGCATATTGAACAGGACTGCCTGCTCCGTTAGCCAGATTTCCAAAGTTCCAAATTTCCGTAACAGCTTGATCGCTTCCTGAAGTTATTTCAGAAAAGGTTGATTGATTGTTGGCACAAGGAGCCAGAACAGAAAAATCTAAAGTAGGTATTACTGGTATTATCATATTTTTTGTGAACTGACTTACACAGCTATTATTCCCGGTAATAATTAACGAAACAGGGAACGTGCCTGAAGATCCAAACATATATTGAACAACGGGCGTTGCGAAAGTATTACTTTGCACTTGCCACAACCTAGACTTAATGTTACCGGTAGAAGCATCTGTGAATTGAGTTCCTTGGTTAATACACGCTGGCGTATTTATAAAGGCGGACACAGGAGATTGTGCGATCGTCACTGGCTTTTGTATTGTATTAATACATCCAAAATTAGAAATGACCGTCAACGATACATTATAGTTGCTAGCTGTAGAATAAGTGTACGTAGGATTTTTGAGTATTGACGTTCCATTTGTTGCGTCACCAAAAATCCATGTCCAACCCGTAATGTTGCTATCGGTAGGCACAGGTGTCAGGTCAGTAAATTGTGAAGGAGAACCAGTACAAGAAAAAGGAGGAAGGCCTATGGAAAAATTGGGCTGCGGTTTGGAATAAATGATTACGTCTTTTGTCTTAGAATTTTGACAGCCTGCGGCATTATTGGCCTGAAGAGTAATACTAAAAGATCCAAGGTTTGTAAAAATATTCGAAGGGTTCTGTGAACTCGAGGTATTGCCATCTCCAAAATTCCAGGAATAGGCAGTAACAGTTCCGGAAGTAGTGTTGGTGAAGGCTAACGGGGTAGCTTGGCATCCTGTTGGAGCGGAAGAAAAATTTACCAATGAGCCTTGTTGTAATACTATAAAGGTTTGTGATGACTCTGAAAAACACCCCGGAATGGAAGACTTCAACTTGATATCTTTATTGCCGGTACTGCTAAATATATATTTTAAGTCACGAGTAGCCACATTCGGACTATTGTCGACATACCATTGATACGTCAGATTACCATCAAAATTATCGATCGTATTGTTCAAAAAAGTAAATTCATTGTTGGTGCAAATAAGACCAAGTGGAAGAGCAAATGATGCGAGGGGTTGATTGTAAATTTTTACTATCTTTTCAATAAAGTTCTTGCAGCCGTTGGTAGCTTCTACTATTAACTGAACAGGGTATATTCCACCCGATGAATATTGATGGCCGGGGGTTGAGTTTATTGAGGTATTACCGTCTCCAAAAGACCAGTTGTAACCAATAACATCTCCGGAGTTATTTGTTGAGGTGAAATTTACGTCATTATTCACGCACATATTCTGATATGAAAAGACAATATCACTCGATAGCTTATTTAATACTTGTAGAGTTTTGGAGGCATAGGAATAATTCCCATTTACATCCTTTGCTGTTAAAGACAAAACAAATGCTCCTGTTTTTGATGTCGAAACGACTGGCTTCGTTTCGGAAGAGTACTCAACGTCAGAAAAGCAATTATTTGGAAACTTTAGTCGAAAGATATTTGACCCTGTAGATTCCGTTGCAAATGCCACCCAACTACTTTTAGAATTGAACATCGCAAAATTCCACACCTCCGAATTTTCATAACCAATATTCTTTATCTCCGTGATGGCTAGCGGTAAATTATTCAAGGAGGCACCAAAATCAAGTCGAAAAACACTTAATGTTGAGTTTCTTGTTTGCACAAAAGCATAGTAAGCTCCATTCTCATTAACAAGTTCTATACCCATGGGATTAGAGGGAACAGGTATAGTTGTGACTAATGGAGAGTTATCATCAAGTCCATTTACAAAATCTACTTTCAACACATCAGTGGTTAGGGGTGAGCCTGTTATACAATGCCAACGGTTGTCAGCTTTCAAAAACGAGATAGCATTAAGCCAGTTTGAAAAAATTGGTATTGAATAAGATTCTGCAACTGTTCCTGAATAAGAATTATCAAATTTTAGTCGTACTAATTTTCCATCACCTTGGTTTGTAAGGAAGAGATATTTTAAAGTACCTTCTGAAACGGAAGAAAGTTGGAAAGGAACATTAAGCGGCAGCCCAGAGAAAACTTCAACAGCATTTAGGGGATTGTTTGATAACGAACTTCCAAAATCAATACGATATAATTTATTCTTGTCGCTATCTATGATAAAACCAAAATAAAGTCCATTTTCACTTACTATGTCAATGGCCCGCAATTGATTAGAATTCAGACCAAGATCCCCCAAATTTGTTAAAACCGGAATGCTATTGATATTGGAACCAAAGCTAAGTTTAAATAATGCTCTGGTTCCTCCTGACAAAAAAAAACCAAAAAATTCGCCTGCTCATTCGGTCATCTCTACCCTTGTTCCATAACCCCCATAGCTACTAGTTAATAAATTGGCAGTGGGTTGCTGAATTAAATCACCACCACAAAAATCCCAAACATATTGAGATGCATTTACTGATAGATTTTCAATTTTAATTGTCTCTTGCAAACAAGCATTAGATGGAATTATAAAATCCGCTTGTGGCTGCCCCATCAGGTCATGTCCTGTTAGAAAAATTAAGAATATTAGTATCAACCTCATTTGCCAAGTGCTGAAATGTACACACCCTTTAATTTCATCGAAGTATTCTCTTTACTAAATCTATCTGTCACTACTTGCCTGGCAGAGGCCCCCATTCGCTCTCTTTCTGTTGCGTTTCTAGCCAATCCTTCCATCGAATTAGCCATTACCCCAATGTTTCTATTGGGAACTAAAATTCCAACCTTTCCCCCATCGAGTATTTCAGACGGGCCACCACAATCTGTGGCAATTAAAGGTCGGCCGAAGGAAAGAGCCTCCAAGCATGTCATGGAAAACGATTCCGATTCTGAAAAATTCAAAACAATATCTGCTTGCTTATATTCG
>JAYVPS010000116.1:0-7252 GCA_043757225.1 Cytophagales bacterium
CCAAAATTTCGGTTCCTGAGCTTGTAAAAGGTTGTCAATAAAATGATGGCAAGCACCATTTCCTTTAGCTTACTCCAGTTGAAATGAGCGGTAAAGTAATGCTCGGTTGGTTGGAAAAAACTCAAGTGCTCATCGAAGATGGTATTAGTCATTTCCAGAAAAAATATAATTAAGTAAGAGCATAGTAGACCAATAAAAAAATAGTTACTCATAGATAAAATCTGCTCTCGGTTTTTGCTGGCCCACATTCCAAAAATGTAGACCGGTAAAAAATAAAGAAGCGATTCTCCTATACTTCCGTAGTACCCGTAGGCATACGTAAAGAGCCCGGAGCCAACAACAATCAATGTTATTACTGAGAAATAGTTTGATTTCTGAATCTTATACAAAAATGGAGCTATAAAAAAGATAATGCTGATCATCGGGATGAAATAGAATGGGCCTGAATGTTTACCGGTAACTAACATAAACACAATCTTCAAAGGAGCATACAGGCTTTTATAGAAGTCGCTCATCCAATAAGCATTTGTTTCAAGGAAAAGTTTGTCCAGCAAAGCAGGAATTGACACTAGCACATAGGGGATCATTACATACTTGATCTTTTTTGATAAGTATGATGTGTATTCAAATTTTTCAGCATTAATGTATTGGAACAAAAACCCGGAAATAAAGACAAACAAAATAGTAGAAGAATCTAATCCATGTATGAATAGATTATGGACAACCGATCCCTCTGGCGATTGAAGGGACGTTCTGCAATGAACCCCCACAATTAAAATGATGGCAAGGCCTCTAAAATTGTGAATGTAATTCAGAAAATTATCCTTCACAAGCTTACCGATTTGCGATGGTGCGATGTTCTTGGAATTTAAATATGGAATAAAGTTAACACACTGCCATCAGTAATGATGAAACTGATGGCAGTGCTAGTTTTATTTGACAGAGAGGTTTAGCGAATAACTACCTTTTGGTGAACTGATTGTTTGTTTTGCGCTACTCTAACGATGTACAACCCTTTTGGTAAATTGGTATCAATGGCAACCCCTTTCTTGTATTCTTCTACAGAAATTGGTTGAGTAATCAATTCTTTTCCTAGCATGTCGGTAATCTGTAGTTGTAAATGACTCGTTGATGAAGAAGTTCCGGTAATCGTTATTTCTCCTGTTTCAGAAGGGTTAGGATATACACTTATTGCAAAGGAGCCATTAGTTGTATCCTCAATACCGGTGACTAAATATTCGATCGGTGAAGATTCCTTGGTGCAATAAGTACTAGTAGCTCTTACCGAATAATGACCCGATTGCGTTGGCTTGTATTGAGTTGAGTTAGCACCCTCTATTAGATTTCCTTCCAAGAGCCATTGGAATTGGCTAGTACTACTGGTTTCAAGAATCCCATTGGATACAGTAATTATCGGTATATCCAACGATTCACCTTTCACTAAAATATGCTTCACTTCGCTCTTACAACCTTTATCGCTAAGAGCCGCAACTGAATAGGAAGTTATAGGGCTTACTAAGTAAATGCTTGCCGTATTACCCGTTCCTAAAATTGGTTGACTAGAGGCTTCATTTATCCATTGATATGTTTGTCCACTTCCACTTGCCACAATATCTAGGGCGCTACCAATACAGCCGGATATTTCTGAGGTTACCGTGATGGTTGGTACGTCAGATACTGTTATTGTTTTGGTGTTGGCTAGTATGGTGGAAATTGAACATCCAGCGAAACTCGATTGAATGCGAATGCTATTTTGATTCAAGAGTAAATTCTTCACTGGAATTAGCAATTGAATATTGTCACCGTTCCCAACCACTTTATCTGACAGTATTCCATTGGCAACTCCTATAGCTTCATAGATTACACCAGGTTGACTAGTTGCTATGGTTACGATTGCATTTTGTTCAGTAATGCAATAGCTGTCTTTTTCTGAAGACACTAGGTTGCCGGTAGTAGGGGTAGGTCTGGTTAATTTTAGTGAGAATCGGTTTTTATAAGAGGCTAAATCACTGGTTATCGCGATAGGGAATTGATTGTTGTTGGTGTTAATAGCTATTGTGGTGTTAAGAAAGGCATCTACTAGTTGTATGTTTGCCAAGCTAAAGTTAGCAATGTCATTGAACTGAAGTGTATAATTTCCTGCGGCAGCATTAGTTAGATTGATCGGTATTATTTTTTCGCAGAATGAATTCTGCAAATCATTAATAACTAAGGAAACCCCGTCAGACGAAACGGTAGAAAGATTAAAAAAGGAATTATCTCGTTTTTCTCCATCTTTCAACTTATCATATTGGTCATTACCATCATTCATAAGTTTAACAAAGGCATAATCTTCTCTTGAGCCATTGGTTAATTTAATTGAGAATATGTTGAAATTATTGTCGGCTTCAGACCTAAATAGAGTAGTGCCACTTTGAACGGTCTTTGCATTTTCAGAAATTGTTAAGGAAGGAGAGCTGTTAGTAGCTTCAACCCAGAACGATTGCCCAGCAGGGATTATACCTCCTGGTAAATTTCCAGTTGTTTTATCCCAAGTCAGCCAAGAAAAGCTGCCGTCTGAATTATTTTGTCTAATCGAAATGACATTGCTGAGATTAGAGCTTGCCCAGCCAGTTGTTCCCCATACCACGTCAGAGGCATATGGGTTGCCAAGCAAATTCCAGCCATTATTGGAAGCGACTGTTCCTCCTTTAAGAGAAAATATAATGGTTCCTTGATTAGGGACACCAGTAGAAAGCAATGTAGTAGCACTAGCACCATCCCTAACAAAAGTAGCATACCCTCGGCCAGGTAGAAGAGTAGCTTGGTTATCCGTGGTAGGATAGGCAATCCAAGCATTTGGCAATAATGAATCATCATAATAAAACATAGAAGGGGTGGTGGTGAGTCCAGGGCCTACGGACGTTCCAGTAAAATTTCCAGTAATAGGGAGGAGAGAATTTTGCCACTGGGCAACCGTTGCGCCTACTACCGGTGATGATAGATAGCGATATACTCTGTTGGGAGCCATGTACCTTTCAACTTCTACATTGCCCACAATGGATCCACTAACAATCTGTGGAATAGAGGCGCTCGCTGTAGCACTTGATTTCAACCGAACAAACCCACCTGCATTTAATACACCGTTGTTGATCTTTAGTCCAGCGTAGATTTCAACGGCCTTTTTAATATTAGTGATGCCACCAGCAGTCGATTGAAGCGTGAAATTCTGAACTTTGTTATTGGTGTTGTCAAAATAGAAGTTAGCACTGGTTGTTGCCGTGGTGGTTAATTGAATAGTGCCATTGTTGATGGAGATTTCACCCGTGTTGGTAGTTGGGTTGACGGCCGCTTTATCCGTTAAGGCTAACGTATTATTGCCAACGATCAGAGAGCTTCCATTGGCAAGATCAAGCCCACCTCCGTTTAAAGAACCAAGGCTTAATGTTTTGCCACTGGTATTAAAAGTAACAACATCCGCTGAGCTCGTTATGATTTTATAGTATAGTTGATCACTGCTTACGGTAATAGCATGCGAAGTTCCACCGGCAAATTGTAAGGTAACGCGATTATCTGACGATGCTGTAGCAACAGTTGTGGCGGTAACTAGGTCTTTGGTAATTTTTACAATTGTTCCATTGCTTGATGCGCCTTTAATGCCTACCCCATTTGCTAAGGTTAAGCTCCCTACCACCTCTAACGTTCCGGCTGCTACCGTCTTAAGTCCGGTATCATTCAAATTTAGATTTCCGTACTTCGCAACGGGGATAGTGCTATAAGTATTGAAATTGACAGTAGAGTTAGGATCTAGGGTTTCAAAAACTGGTTGATAAGTAACATTGTTGATGTTGACAATTGAGCCGCTGCCAGCGCGAATAGTACCATTGAGAGGTTGCGCAATAGTCACGGTTACATTGTCTGCCACTATTACTCTGGAAACATTGCCACCAATATTTAAAGAAGAGGACAGCGTTTGAAGATTTTGAATGGTGAAATATTGACCATTATAGGTAAAACTAGTGGGTGATGCTCCGGTGCCATCAGTGGTTGAAGACCATGAATTCAACAGCGATAAATCACTGGATGGCTTGGAATAGAAGGCCACAGGACTTGCAGTTGTAAGGGACGCAGCAGCGGATTGAGCAGATTCATTACCAGATACATCCAACGCAGATACCGTGATGTTATAGAAAGTACCTGGCAATAGTGTGGTAGTGTAAAATGTATTAGTCGCAGAGGTTCCTAATAAAACTGCATTGGCAAATATTTTATAGCTTGTTACGCTTACATTGTCGGTAGAAGCAGTCCAGGTAATTCCTGCATTGATATAGTTATTAGAAATAATCGTTACCCCTGTTGGAACAGTTGGTGCTTGTGTATCAGGATTTGTCGTGGCACTGCTCGTCAATGAGTAACCAGAACTTCCATTAGTATTTGAGACGCTCTTCAATTTGTAGGTATAAGAAGTGCTAGGCAAAAGCCCGGTATCAACAAATACGGTAGTTGGAGCCGTTACATTAGCAATAACAGAAAACGAATTGGTGCTCCCAATCGAGCGCGACACTTCGTATGAACTAACAGCTGCCACAGTATTCCAGCTAAGGTTTATGGAACTCATACCAGCAGATACAGCATTTAGGCCAGTTGGTGCCGCAGGAGGTGTTAAAGTAGGGGCTGGGCCACTGTTAAGTTTGCTATTAGGAATAGTAATCCACTTAGTAATTCCACCAGTATCAGGGCCTGCGTACTCAACAGTAAGAGACTGACCTCCCGTTTGTTGAAAATAGAGGGCTGTAATTTGTTGTGCTGTGTTGGCGGGAAGAGTAATGTTGGAAGAAGTTACTGTGGTGTTGCCGTGCAAGCCATCATTATTAACAATGCGGTTAGTAACAAAATTTGATGTGCTAAAGGGACCTTGTAAATAGAGCATACTTCCGTCATCTGATGTAGTTCGGAATTTGTAAGTTCCTGGCGTGGTGATGAAGATGTATCCGTTAAAATTAAAATTGAAATAGGTATCTTGTTTTCTATAACTTATATCGAATCCTGTATTGCTGATGCCTGTTAATTCAGGGGTATTCCAGTTGTTCCCAGCATCTGTTAGGAGGTTTACGTTGACTGCGGAGTAAGAATAGTTTAAACCAGAAAAGGTTGTTGTGGCCAGCAATTGATTACTAGGTTGAGAAACATTGCCGGCCAGGTCTATAGCCTTTACGGTGAATAGGTAGTTGGAGTTCCCCGTCAAACCAGTCGCGGTATAACTAGTTGTCGTAATGTTTGAGGCAATAACAGTAGTGCCATTGTTGTAGATAGTGTAACTACCTATCCCCGTATTATCGGTGGAGGCAGTCCAGCTTAATGCAATCGTACTCAGGGTACTATTTCCAAAAGTCAGATTTTGTGGAGCCGTTGGTGCTTGGGTATCGGCAGAAGTGGTGACAGGTATATTAGCAGTATAAGGAGATACAGAAGTGATATTTACAGCCCTTAATTGATAATAATAAGTAGTACTTGGAGTCAATCCTGTATCAGTATAAGAAATAGTGCCTTCTGGTAATAGCTTAAAAAAATTGAAAGATCCATTTGATCCAGTAGTTGACCTATAAACTTCGAACCCGGTTTCGTCCGGTGTGTTGTCAGTCCAAAATAATTGCACAGTGCCCGGGGCTGTTACCATTGCACTTGCAGTAGCGGGAGCAGTTAAAGTACTAGGCGTAGAAAGAGTTACATAAATTGAGTTAGACGCTAAACTTGAGCAGGCATTCAACGGAATCGTTTTTAACGTTACTATGCCTGCTGAGGTTCGAACGGTGTAGTTGGCCGTATCAAGATTGGAAGGAGGGAAATTTGTATTCGTGGTGTTTAGCGTGCCGTTTATATACCAATTTTTGGTTAAATCTTTTGTGGTAGGGCCATTAATTCGAACTGAGATGGCACCAGTTAATATATCGGGTAGGTGAGAGGTGCCAACAGCAGTGATAGCTGGGGTAATGGCTGGTGTTTCGCGAATAACTACGGGTTTTGACCATCCGTTCCATTGTGCCTCACTGGGTGTTGCCGATATACGACTAAAGCGAGCCCTATAAGTGCCGGGTTGGGTGACAGTATACGAAGAATCCCTAAGGCTCGTGGCAATAATTGCTCCATCCTGCTCCCATTGATATGCTTTGAAAAGAGGACTGAGAGCAAGCTTAACTCCGCTATTATCGGTTGCACAAAGCGTAGAATCACTAAATAATATTTGAATATCCTTTTTGTTATGTTGCAACATCCACGAAAAGAATTTAGGCTCAGCATAAGCTTGCCCCCACGTGCCGTGGCCTGTGGTTGGGTAGATAGTATAAAGTGGTGTAGCACCTCCAGCTTTTAACTTGGCAACTTCTTGATTGGTATTATTTGGTGTTGGGCTAGTGTCTACACCACCTTGAAAAATCCATGCAGGTATAGTTGCAGCTCTGTAAAGACGGTAATTATTATAATTTACTGGGGGAGCTGGAAGCGGAGAGGGGATTGCAGTAAAAATCTCGGCAGCATGACTAATAGTTGCCGACATTGGCAAAATGGCAGCAAAAAGATCTGGTCTGGCTCTTAAAACTTCCCAACAAGCAGCAGCACCGTTCGATAATCCATGAAGATAAATTCGATCGGGGTCGATGTTGTAGGCGCTACTATAGTCTCCGTTATAATCTCCAGTTCCCGCAAGAAGATCTATTATTCTCCAAGCCTGTTCATATTGCGTTGGCCCATTCCAGCCGCTTTCATTTTGAGGAAACAACACGAATCCGGGAAATGAGGTTGAAGGCAATGTTGGATCTTCTGCTTTCTTTCCATTCGCTAAGTACACAGCGTTCAAGTGTGGTTGCCCGCCATGAGTTAAATTCATATCATTATTACGATAGTTCGGATTTGTACTCAGTGTATCACCCGCATTTCCATAGCAACTGGTACCCCAACAATTTCCCCTCTCACCGGCACCATGCATCATTACAATTAATGGGTATTTATAATTTTCTACCGGGTTATATCCCACCGGAAACAGTAGCCGGTAATTCATCTCAAAATTTCCATTACCGTAAGTGGTGTAGAACCCCTCGGTATAGGCGGGTTTTGCACCATATCGAATGGTTTTGGCGCTTACAGTAGTAGAGGCATTGACTGCCAGTGTAACTTGAGTAGCAGAAATTATTGAGGCAATGGTCGTTACAAGTGACTTTCCTGATACTCCTGCACCCGTTACATTGATCATTTTTCCAATATCAGCAACTGCAAAATT
>JAYVPS010000117.1:0-7227 GCA_043757225.1 Cytophagales bacterium
TTTTTTTCTAATGCGTAGCATTAGACGATTTTTACAATAAGAAGTTGATATACATAGAGTTAGGGTTTTATAAAGATTCTATTGCGTAATCTGGGTTTATATGATAAATTTGTTCAATAGTTGATCACCCTCTTTGCCCCTGTTGAAACACTAACCCAAAACCCTATGATTAATAAATCAAATTCCTTCTTATGCTTGATGCTGCTGGCCTGCGCTCCGGCAGTGGCCCAGATGAACTGGGAGTATGTCAATCTTCGGCAATACCGTGTCAAAGACATGGATGTCCTGAACTCTTTTGTAAAGTCAGCCTATCCGTTTATGAATCAGGCTAAGTCATTGCCTACTGCAGGTCGGTTTATAGCTTCCGGCGAGTCGGGAAGAATATATGCAGCTGTCTACCTTACAAGCCTTGATCAATTTGCCAATTTCATCAAGGAAAGGGATAAAGTACTTCAGGATTATGCCAAGACATCTGGCAATGTTTCTGAGGCCTTGACCGCCACCATCGAAGGTGGACTTGACGATGTGCTGTGGCACTGGGAGAAGGATATGAGTAACATTCCTGCCAGCTATGACGGACCGAAAATGCTATGGAGAAAACTGAATTTTGTCACTGTAAAATCCGGAATGATGGATGAGTACATGGCAACCATGAAGAAGGTGATGGAAGCAGAAAAGAAGGCTGGCCTGAACTATACATACCTGATGTTTACCGCCACGTATGGAGCCCCGAACACTATGGTATTGATCTCCTACCCTGCGGCCAGTTCTCTGGAGTACTACACTGCACTGGCTGCCCGTCAGAAGGTCCGCGAAGCTAACCCTGAAACAATTGCCCTGCGCAGGAAGGCTGCAGCCATGACCAGCAATACACTGGTTGACCAGGTAACAACAATACCGTACTGATTCAAATTGGAATAAGAAACTGGAACAGCCGGAATCCCCGGCTGTTTTTTTTTGCCTATGGTCGGTGTTGTCACCGACCAATTTTTTATTTCCTTTTATAAATGCTCTTCATAATGCGTGAGAAAGCTCCACTCATTTTGGTTCAACTCGTAGAACCTGTGCGAAGAATACGAATAAACTTCGGGAACTCTGTAGAGGCCAGCTGTCCATCACGATTTGCTTGCGCGCATCAGATTGGAGCAATACCTGCCAATTAAAACAAGTGGCCGTAAAGAATTCTATGCCGTTGATCACAGCACTAAAGTATAAATAAAAATTTAGAGATAATAGGTAAGGCGAATTGATGAAGCGGTCTTGGCTAAAGGGCGTAGATGGTCGGTGACAACACCGACCATAGCTAAAGCTTTTGAATTGAGGGAAGGATCTGATTTAGTTTTAAACAGAAAGTGCAGAGCAGAACTAAGTGATATTTTTAAGCTTAGGTAGGAAGATGAATTTATTGCTGCTCGGTATTTTTGACGAGCTTGTCTATATCTGCTGCGCCACACTTGCCACAGCCTGATGCACAACCCTCTTTGGCTTGAAAGGAGCGATAGACCATTCTACCTAAGTAAAAGGCTGCCGCTGCAAAAATTAATCCGATGAGAATGGATTGAACCATAGTGTAAAGTTAGGCAACTCATTCCTTAACCGCTATTGAAACTTAATAATTCCCGTAACAGGGAAGATTTGCGGTAGAACTTCGGCCAGGGATGGAAATGGAAAGCCCGAAGTGCGTTTGACTTGTGGGTGGCCGGACTTGCAATGGACAGCCCGGTCCGAGTGCGTGGCTCTGATAGCTATCGGAATGTGTGTGGCACGAGGGGGCCGCCAAAAAAAATGAAATCTTAAGTACACTTTTCCGCGTCCGCTTTCGGACGATCAGCGTCAGATATGGACAGCCGGCCTTTGGTGAAAGCCAGAAATTAAGTTTTATTGAGAGATTTTGCGCTGGCACTAATATTGGCAGGGGTGATACGCTAACCTTAAAAATCATGCTTCGCAATTATATCAAAATAGCCTTTAGAAGTCTGCTTCGAGATAAGACGTATATGTTCATCAACATCTTGGGTCTTTCGCTCGGCATCTCTACCTGTCTTGTTATTTTTCTGGTGTTGCGTCATGAAATGAAGTTTGATCAATTTCATTCTCAGTATAATAGTATTTACAGGGTAGTGCGTGAAACTAAAAATGCTTCGGGCTCAGAAAATAGCACGATTACTCCCTATCCATTTGCCAGTGCATTTCGCAATGATTTCTCTCAGATCGGTAAAGTAACGCAGTTGCATTTTCAAGAGGAAAGCCTGATGAGCAATGGTGAGGTGAAGTTGAATGTAGAAAAAATACTTTTTGCTGATTCGCTATTTTTTGAAGTGTTTGATTTTAACGTGCTTTCGGGTAACCCTCGTGTTGAGCTGGGACAACCCAGTAAAGTTTTTTTGACGGAGGCCTTTGTTGCGAAACTTGGTAATAAAAATATCAAGCATATTAAATTAGATAATAAGATTGAATTGGAAGTGGTGGGCATTATTAAAACTCCTCCGGCTACTTCTCATATTGCTTTTGAGATGGTGGTGTCTTACCCTTCACTTACGGCAGATTTCCTAGGTTTTGATTTGAACCAATGGAGCCTTAATTCTTCGGGCTACACGTATTTGGTTTTACCTGATAAGATGACCGCGGAATCGGTAGAGAGTCAGTTCCCGGCTTTCGTAAAGAAATATTATGATGAGGAAGATTCTGGGAGACAAACTTACTTGTTACAACCGCTTTCTTCTATTCATTTTGATAGTGTATATACCGAGAACCCCGGCACAGAAGCGATATCGAAGACGCTGTTGATTGTACTTGGCTTTGTAGGAATTTTTATTTTGGTGATTGCCTGTGTCAACTTCGTGAATTTGTCTACGGCACTTTCCATTCGCAAATCAAAAGAAGTGGGTGTTCGCAAGACATTGGGTGCGCAACAGGGTCAATTGGCCATTCAATACCTAAGCGAAGCGTTTGTGCTTACGATAATTGCTGCGTTGATTTCTGTTGGCGCCACCGAGTTGGTGATGCCTCAAATTAATAGTTTCTTGGGGAAGAATATTTCGGCATCGATCATTGGCAATGGTGAAGCGTTCGCCTTTTTGTTTTTAGTTGTTTTATTTACGGCCTTCCTTTCAGGATTGTACCCTGCGTTGGTTCTGTCGAAATTTAATCCTGTCAAAGCGCTGAAGAGCCGGTATGCTGATCAAAGTGGGGCCTCGGTGTTTTTGAGAAAATCGCTTGTGGTGTTGCAGTTTTCAATTGCGCAGATACTAATTATCTGCACGTTGGTGGTGTCCAGTCAAATGAATTTCTTTCGCGACAATCCGCTCGGCTTTACTAAAGAAGAAGTTATCAATGTAGCGGTTCCTGAAAATAAGGCGGAGATACTCGAGGCGATAAGGAATAGCCTGGCAGCAGATGCCAATATTCAAGAGGTTTCTTTTTCGTTGGGAGCACCAATTTCAAATAATAATTTTGGCACTGGCATGTATCTTTCTGAAAGGGGAAACAAAAGCGAACAATATTCGGTGCGCATCAAGCCTGTTGATATTCATTATAACAAGGTGTATGATTTAAAGTTAATTGCAGGTAGGTGGTTTTTGGAAAGCGAAGAAAAGTTGGCGACCCTTAGTAATGAAAAGGAAAGAAAATATTCTTTCGTTGTGAATGAGACCGCTATCAAAAAACTTGGTTTCGCTTCGGCTGAGGAGGCCATTGGGAATGAAATTGTGGTAGGAATTAATAATATCACGGGACCGATCATAGGGGTAACGCAGGATTTTCATGTTGCTTCTTTACACCGCGAGATGACACCCGTGATTTTAATGCAACTTCCCGGTTTCTATTACGATGCCGGAATAAAAGTCAGGAGTTCTAATTTTACCACTACGCTTCAAAGCATTAAAAAAATCTGGGATCAGCAATTTCCTCAGTATCTTTTCAACTATACTTTTTTGGATGAGCACATTGGCAAGCTATATCGCGAAGAAGAAAAAATGTTTACGCTATTCCGTGTATTTGCCGGCATTGCTATTTTTATTGGATGCCTTGGATTATATGGGTTAGCGTCCTTTATGGCTAATCAGAAGACCAAAGAAGTAGCTATTCGCAAAACATTAGGTGCTTCCGTGAATCAACTTGTAATTCTATTCTCAAAAGAGTTTGTAGTACTGGTGCTGATTGCTTTCGTTATTGCAGCACCACTTGCTTGGGTTGCAATGAATAAATGGTTGCAGGGATTTGCCTATCATGTTGAAATAGGATGGATTCTTTTTGTAATAGGAATCGCATTTACGTTGGTGATTTCTTTGGGCACTGTTGGATACCGAGCGCTGCGCGCAGCAATGGCCAATCCGGTAGATTCATTGAAGATGGAGTAGGTGGAAGAAAAAAAATTGTGATTAGTATTCAAAATTAGTATAGCGAGTAGAACCTTTTTGGCGAGCAGATCATCTTCTAAAAAACAGAAACAAATGTTAAAAAACTATCTTACCACCGCACTAAGAAATCTCTGGCGTTCTAAAAGCAGCACGACAATTAATGTTGCAGGGCTTACGTTAGGTGTTGCCACCAGCCTCATTCTTTTTTTGCTCGTGAGGCATCAATCTGGTTTTGATAATTTCCATTCCAAACGAGATAGAATATATCGTGTAGTCACTTCTTCTGAAGGCAATCAAGGCAGAAATTATACTGCGGGGGTTTATCCCGCACTTCCGGATGCCTTTAAAAATGATTTCCACGAAGCTGAGGAAGTGGTATTTACTTCGTATCGTGCAGGAGGGCTAGTTTCCATTCCTCAATCGCAAGGCGAGGCGAAGAAATATGAGGAGGAAAAGGGAATCGTTTATACCTCCCCGGACTATTTTAAAATCTTTGACCGCAAAATTCTTAATGGCGATAGTGAAAAGGCATTGGATGAACCTAACGAGGCAATCGTATCTAAAAAATCTGCCTTAAAATATTTTGGCAAGGAGGATCCTATCGGTGAGGTGTTGAGTTTTGAAAGCAAAGATTATAAGGTAACGGCTGTAATGGAAGACAGCCCAACCAACACCGATTTTCCATTTGATGTCATACTCTCCTATATCACTATTAAAAAGGAAAGGGATGAAGTAGTTGGTTGGAATGGGATATGGAGTGATGAGCATTGTTATTTCTTGTTGAAGAAGGAAAGCAAGGTTGCGGAAATAGAGCGAAGGATGCCCGCCTTTATAAAAAAATATTTAGGGGAAAGGAACCGTGATAATACATTATTTGGAATACAACCGTTATCCGAAATTCACTTTGATGAACGTTATGGTAATTATAATTATAACACCATTAGCCGTCAGATGTTAATGGCGTTAAGTGTGATTGCGATTTTTTTGATTCTTACAGCGTGCATTAATTTTATTAACCTAGTTACGGCTGAAGCCATTAAAAGATCGAAGGAAGTTGGTATTCGTAAAACGCTAGGCAGCTCAAGAGGTCAATTGATCGTACAGTTTTTAGGTGAGTCTAGTCTGGTCACGCTATTTGCCGTGCTGCTAGCGATTGGATTTGCCCAGTTGGGATTGAGTTTTTTAAATCCATTCCTTGATCTTAGCCTTACGCTGAATTTTTTAACAGATGGTAAACTTTGGATATTTCTTCTTTCTGTAACGATACTCGTGTCTGTATTGTCAGGGTTATACCCTTCGTTGGTGGTGTCGGGGTTTAAACCGGTATTTGCAATCAAAAATCAAATGGGTAACAAGAACTCTTCGGGGTATGCATTACGAAGAGGGTTGGTGGTGATGCAATTTTTTATTTCACAATTTCTCATCATCGGAACAATTGTGCTAATCAGTCAAATGAATTATTTTAAAGATAAAGATCTCGGTTTTAAGAGAGATGCCATTCTTACCATTCCTATTCCGGAGAATGTGTGGTCAGGATTTAAGGATGGTTCTAGTAAAATGAGAACCATGCGCGATGAGATTTTGAGATTGAAGGGGGTTGAAGCAGCAAGCCTTAGCAATACACCGCCTTCATCTGGTAGTGTACAATCAACCGACTTTCAGCTTGAAGGAAAGGAAGATCGTTTCGGCACGCAACTGAAAATGATTGATGGCAATTACTTATCACTTTATGATTTGAAATTGATTGGGGGAAGCAACGTGATGGATTTGGATACTGCTCAAGGTTTTGTTGTGAATGAGAAACTTGCCACGATGGTTGGCTTTACAAATCCACAAGACATCGTTGGTAAAATAATTGATATGAATAGACGAAAAGTGCCTGTTGTTGGTGTGGTGAAGAATTTTCATACGGTCTCCCTTCATGATCCGGTGGAAGCTACCATTTTGTACAATCGTATTAGTAGTTATGGAACGCTTTCCATTAAAGTAAACCCGGTGGATATGCAGGCTACGATCAAAGAGGTTCAGCAAAAGTGGGAAGCTACCTATCCTAATTTTATTTTCTCCTACCAATTCTTAGATGAACAGATTAAGGAGTTCTATGAACAAGAGCAAAAGATGACAGTATTGCTTACCGTGTTTACTTCGCTGGCCATTTTTATTGGATGTCTTGGCTTATTTGGGTTGGCTACTTTTATGGCAAACCAAAAGACAAAAGAAATTGGTGTTAGGAAAGTATTGGGAGCATCGGTGGAAGGAATCGTTTTACTATTTTCTAAAGAGTATGTAAAGCTTATTGGTATCGGGTTTTTGATTGCTGCACCAGCAGCTTGGTATGTGATGAATCAATGGCTCAACGACTTTGCTTATAAAATTGATATAGGGCCCTCAATCTTTGTAGCAGGACTACTCATTACCTTTTTGATAGCCATTTTCACAGTAGGGTATCGGTCGTTCAAGGCAGCGGTGGCAAATCCTGCAAGGTCGTTGAGGAGTGAATAAAAGCCTTGTGGATGCGGAGTGTAGTCGACAGCATCCAGTATTGATGCTCACCAATTTTTCTGAATCACGTTCAGCATCTCGCTATGAACACCGCCTGCTGCGCATAACTCTCCTCCAAAAAGAAAGGTATCTCCTCCGCTAAAGTCGGTGACTTTGCCGCCTGCTTGCTGCACAATAAATGCCCCACCGGCAACATCCCAAGGTTTAAGGTTGTATTCAAAGAATCCTTCAAGCCTTCCACAAGCGACATAGGCCAAGTCAATAGCAGCACTACCCAGCCTGCGAATTCCATGAGTATGTTCTAAGAATACTTTTATTATCTCTAAGTAATTATTTTTCTTTTCGGTGTGGTAGTAAGGAAAGCCAG
>JAYVPS010000118.1:0-26539 GCA_043757225.1 Cytophagales bacterium
CCCCAAGGCATTAGGCGTGGACAATCGTTGCGGATGCGCGTAGAGCTTGGCCAGCCATCGCAAGAGCTACTATTGCCAATTGGAGGATTCTATAAAGATACCGGAGGAAATTGGGTGTTTATTATTGATGGCGAGAACAAAGCTGTAAAACGTGACGTGAAGTTAGGCAGGAAGATGGGCTCCGAATATTTTGAAGTGCTGGAAGGATTAAAGCCAGGCGACAAAGTAATCACCTCATCATATGAAAATTTTGGTAACAACGAAGTTTTAATTTTGAATTAGTGCAACTAAAAACGAAAACTGTGCGTCTTATCATGAGCGATTGAGTAACCTTTGAACAAATTGTAAGTATTCATAAAACTAAAATCGAACTTAAATTATCCTAACTAAAATAACATTCCCATGATCAAATTAAAAAACCTCGAAAAAGTTTACACTACTGAAGAAGTGGAGACTACCGCTTTGAATAATATTACAATGGAAATTAAAGGTGGCGAGTTCGTGGCCATCATGGGGCCATCCGGTTGCGGAAAGTCGACATTACTCAACATCTTGGGTTTGCTTGATAACCCATCGGGTGGAGAGTACTATTTTGGTGAGCATGAAGTGGCTAAATATTCTGAGCGTCAACGCGCACAATTGCGCAAGGGCTCTATCGGCTTTGTGTTTCAGAGTTTCAACCTGATCGATGAGTTGACTGTATTTGAAAATGTTGAACTTCCTTTGTTATACATGAAAGTTCCTTCTGACGAGCGTAAGAAAAGAGTAGAAGCAGTATTAGAGCGCATGAACATTATGCATCGCAGAAATCACTTTCCCCAACAGCTTTCGGGCGGTCAACAACAACGGGTGGCTATCTCTCGTGCCATTGTAGCTAAACCGAGAGTAATTTTGGCCGATGAGCCTACCGGTAATCTGGACTCGGCCAATGGCGAAGAGGTAATGAAACTTCTTTCTCAATTGAATGAAGAGGGCACAACTATCCTGATGGTAACTCACTCACCGTATGATGCGAATTACGCGCACCGGATTATCAATTTATTCGATGGTAAAGTAGTAACAGAGAATATCAAAGAGCAATTTCATATTTAGGTTTTTTAGGTTTAGGTTAAGGAGAAAGCCCATCTTAATTGAGGTGGGTTTTTCTTTTTAAAGATCATTTCGTTCAAATGTGGATAGCCACTAACTGTGAGGAATCTGATAAAGTCGTACACAGCTATGCTCGATAATGAACAGTTTCTCCAAAATACAAACTGATGACTTTCAAATCTTAACAACTTTGCAAGCCTTTTAGTATATCCATCATTGGCATATTAATTGGGCTTTACGTGCAACCTCTGTGGGGGTAAGGCTGTCTTACAGTTGTCTCAATATTAAATATCTAAAGTAGCATGCTTAAAAATTACCTCCTTATCACACTTCGTAGCTTGATGAAAAATAAAGTCTTCATCTTAATTAATGTTTTTGGGATGGGCATTGCCATTGCCTGTTGTATTACCGCTTATTTGAATTGGGGCTTTTCTACCAATTGGGACGAAGGTCATTTGAATGCGGACAAAATTTATCGTGTTCAATTTTGGCGCGATTTCCAAGGCAAGCAAGACAGATATGGAATGGCGCCTATGCCACTTGGAAATTACGTTAGGCAAAATGTAAAGGAAGTAGATAAAGTTGTGCGCTATATGACGGGCTATTGCGATATGCGCATAGGCGAAGAAGTATTTGGCGATCAGATGGTGTATGCCGATTCTGCCTTTTTTGATTTGTTCACTTACAAATTAAAGTATGGCACGTTCTCTAATTTTTATGATAAAGGCAAGGTATTTATCAGCGATGAGATGGCCAAAAAATATTATAATACTGAAGATGCGGTGGGCAAGCCGATCACCCAAATTGTATTAGGGACCGATGGCGTCCGTAGACCCAAAGAGTTTGAAGTGGGAGGGGTGTTTAAAAAACTGCCAGCCAATTCCAGTTTTGGGTTTGATGTGATTACCCTTTTCGATAATTTTTGGGACGTCAATCTTGATAAAGACTTAGCCGAAACAAGCTGGAAGAAATGGTCGCATGTTTTATTTTTGAAAATTGATGACCCCGCAAAAGTTGCTGGCATCACGCAACAATTGCAGCAGTATGTGGAACCACAAAACAAAGTGCGAGAAGATTTTAAAATTTCAAAATACTATTTAGAGAATTTTGATGGGATGATGAAACGTAACCGTGGCAATCCACGCGTTGATAGTGATTATTTAGGCGGAGGAATTCCGGATGAAGCAGTAACCGTTCCTGGAGTTATGGCGATGCTTTTATTGCTACTGGCTTGCTTCAATTTTACCAATACATCCATTGCCATTTCAAGCAGAAGATTAAAAGAAATTGGAATCAGGAAGGTGATGGGCAGCATGAGGAAGCAACTGATCATTCAATTTTTGGGCGAGAATTTAATCTTATGCTTCCTTGGATTGTTGGCTGGTTTACTATTGGCAGAATGGATGGTGCCAGCTTATGACTCTATGTGGTCGTGGTTGACATTAAGGTTGAGCTATACAGAGAATGCAGGATTTTTATTTTTCTTGATTATACTCCTAGTTATTACAGCACTCATTGCGGGATCATATCCTGCCTTCTACATAACTTCATTTGAACCAGTAAGTATTCTAAAAGGCCAGGCAAAGTTTGGCGGTACCAATTGGTTCACTCGTTTTTTATTAGGCGGCCAATTTGTGATTTCACTCTTGGCAATTATTATGGGCGTTGCCTTTTATAATAATGGTGAATATCAGCGCAATTATGATCTCGGCTTTGCAAAGCATGGTGTTATCTCTGCGTGGGTAAACAATGAAGGCTCATTCAATACCTACCGCGATGCGTTGGCTTCCAATAAGGATATTGAAATGATTGCGGGTACCCGACACCATGTGGCTAATAGTAGATATAATGATCCTATAAAATGGGAAGCCCTAGAGCGTGAGGTCGACATCATGGAAGTGGGGGAGGACTATTTTGATGTGATGAGCTTGTCAGTGATTGCAGGAAGGAAATTTGAAAAGGATTCTGAGACCGATCACAAAGAATCCGTATTGGTGACGGAGGAGCTAATAAAACAATTTGGCTGGAAGGATAATCCGATTGGGAAGAAATTAGTGTGGATGGATACTAGTTCGTTTTATGTGATTGGCGTAGTGAAAAATATTTACGCCAATGCGTTATGGTCACCTATCCAACCACTTATGATTCGGTATGCGACAAAGGATAAATATCAGCAGGTGTTGGTGAAGACAGATCCGAAGAAGATGGCTTCTGTCAACGAGTTTATGGAGAAAAAATGGAAAGAGGTTTTCCCCAACACACTTTATAACGGCCAATGGATTGATCAAGAGTTACAAGAAACCAACGAGATCAATAAGAACGTTTCAATCATGTTTGCCTTTTTAGGATTTTTTGCCGCCCTTATGACGGCCATTGGATTATTCACTTTGGTATCGTTAAACATTGAGAAGAAAATGAAAGAGATTGGGGTTCGCAAGGTGCTGGGAGCTTCTATTGGCAATATTGCTGGTGTGATCAATATGGAATTCATTATTAATTTAGGGATAGCGACCATTATAGGAGGAGCGGCAGGATATTTCGCAGCAGATTTTTTAATGGACGTGATTTGGGAATACTATTTGAAATTAAATTTCATCACACTATTTACATCGATTATGGCTATGGTGGCGATTGCGGTAATGGCAGTTGGGTATAAAACAATTTCCACTGCTCGGTTAAATCCTACTAAGACCCTACGAGATGAATAGGCGAAACTTGTAACCTGTAACAAATACTTATTCTTCAACGCCTGACCTTCGACTTTTAATATCTAACATTCAATCGATATGATCAAAAACTACTTCACCATTGCATTACGAAACATTCGCAAGCATTCGTTTTATTCATCCATCAATATTTTGGGATTGGCCGTGGGCGTAGCCGCTTGCTTATTCATCTTATTGTACATTACCGATGAATTGAGCTATGATAAATTTCATAAAAACACGGAGAGCATATATCGTATTGGGTTGCACGGCAAAATAGCGGGGCAAGAAATGCTCACGGCAAGTTCATGCCCTCCTCTTGCCAGTGCACTGGTTGCCGAAATTCCTGGTATAGAGGAGGCCATTCGCATTAATAGAAGAGATAACATGGTTTTTAAGAATGAGCATAAATCATTCACAGAGGATCGCATCTTTTTTGCTGACTCCAACTTTTTCAAATTCTTTACCTTCCGATTACTTGAAGGCGATCCAACAACAGCACTTAAAGAACCCAATAGTATTGTTCTAACCCCTGAGTTAGCGTCAAAATATTTTGAGGGATCGGCATTGGGCAAATTGATCACCGTTGGTAATCAGAATAAATCGTTTAAGGTTACAGGCATTGCCGAAGCCCCTCCACACAATTCTCATTTTATTTTTGCTGCGCTTATTTCTACCAGTTCTGAAAAGGATTACTACAATGGCCCTATTTGGCTAAACAACGGACTGTATACCTATTTTCGTAAGAACGAAGCTACCGCCATCTCTTCCATCGCCAGTAAACTCAATCAAATTACAGACAAGCATATTGCTCCAGAGATTGAACAGTTTATGGGGATCTCGATAGAGAAATTCCGCGAAAGTGGTAATGAGTATGGCTACGTTCCCTGCCCATTATTGGATACGCATTTACATTCTACTTGGCGCGATGATATTGAGCCTTCTGGCAATATTGCCTACGTGTATGTCTTTGGGGGAGTAGGAATTTTTATTTTGCTCATAGCCTGTATCAATTTTATGAATCTCTCAACGGCTCGTTCTGCCGGCAGAGCTAAAGAAGTGGGTTTGCGAAAAACATTAGGATCTTTTCGCAGTCAGATGGTGTGGCAGTTTTTATCTGAGTCATTGATTTATGGGCTAATTTCTGTACTGTTAGCGCTTGCCATCTCATTTATTCTATTGCCGCAATTCAATTTACTCTCCGGTAAAGAGATTTCTTTTCAAGTGTTGGCGAGTCCGGTATTTATTTTAGGCGCCTTAGGGTTAACGCTGTTTATCGGTTTGTTGGCGGGAAGTTACCCCGCATTTTATTTAACATCCTTCAGCCCTGTTGAGGTATTGAAAGGAAAGGCCAGGGCTGGTTTGAAAGATAAAGGGATTAGAAGTGGCTTGGTTGTTTTTCAATTTGCTTTGTCTATCATTCTAATCATTTGTACCATCATTGGATATCAACAAATTGAATTTTTGCAAAACCGTAACATGGGATTAGATAAGCACAATGTGCTAATCATTAGTAACACTTCCCGCCTGGGGACTAATCAACAAGCATTCAAAAATTCCATGTTGGAGAAAACAGGTATTGAAAAAGTGAGCTTTACCAACAATGTTTTTCCGGGGGTTAATAATACTACTGCATTTCGCTCGGCTACCGATCGCAAAGACCATATAATGGGTACTTACTTTGCGGATACCGATCATGCCGATGTAATGAAGTTTGAGTTGGTGGCGGGGCGCTATTTCTCAAAAGATTTTAAATCGGATACCATGGCGGTGGTTCTCAATGAAGCAGCTGTACGCGAGTTAGGTTGGTTAAAACCGTTAGAAGAAAAGTTGATCACCTTCGGTGGCGAAAATGATAAGCCTATGGAAATACCTATGAATGTGATTGGCGTTGTGAAAGATTTCAACTTTGAATCATTTAAAGTGAATGTGCGTCCTATGGTGTTGAGGGTGACTAATACATCCAATAGTCTGTTGATTCGTTATTCAGGGAAATCGAAGGATGCGATTTCTGAAGCGGAGAAGATCTGGAAGCAATATGCTTCAGGTGACCCGTTCGAATATACTTTCTTAGATCAGAACTATGATGAGCTTTTCCGCGAAGAGCAACGCTTAAGTAAATTATTTCTTGTGTTTACAGGCTTGGCCATATTCATTGCTTGTCTAGGATTGTTTGCATTAGCTTCGTTTACAGCTGAACAACGCACTAAAGAAATCGGTATTCGCAAAGCAATGGGCGCAAGTGTAATTAGTATTACTACTTTATTATCAAGGGAGTTTACTGTCCTGGTAATTGTTTCAATTGTATTAGCCATCGTCCCTGCTTACTTTATGACCAGCTATTGGTTGGGTCAATTTGCCTATAGGGTCGAGCCGGGTATTACCGTGTTTGTGCTGAGTGGATTATCAGCCTTGTTGATTGCCTGGCTAACGGTAATTTTTCAATCTTTGAAAGCTGCGATGATAAAACCTGTTGACTCGCTGAGGTATGAGTAAAGAGGGTTGGATTTTTCTTATCCGCAATTCCCCGTTGGAACAAAGTAGGAAATAACGGAATCATTGTACTTCGTCCCTTTATAAACCTCTTGTATAACAAATCGGATTTGGTCTCCTTGTTTTGGCGAGGTATTTACCCACGATGGAAATAAAGTGAAGGATTGACATTCATCTGTGTCACTTAGTAGAATGGAAGAAATCAAGGTTCCATTCAAATAGGCATTCAATTTTTTTACACGGTTATTGGCAGACCTATTAATTTTGGTGGAAAGTTAAACCCTCCCCACTCATAAAATCTCACCTTTAAATCTCAATCTGTTTTCTTATCTTTTGCAGACCTAAATCCTTACCCTATGAGAATAATCAAAACCCTCCTCTTTTTTTTATTTTCTATTCAGGCGATTAGTCAATCGTTTGACCCCAAAACTTTTTCATCCTTAAAATTTCGATTTATTGGGCCTGATGGCAACCGGATGATTGCGGTAGTGGGTGAACCCGGTAACCCAATGGTATCGTATGCAGGTGCAGCATCTGGTGGAATATGGAAGACGGAAGACATGGGAACCAATTGGAAATCAGTGTTTGATAAGACGGAAGATTCTTCTATTGGCGCGTTAGCGGTTTCACCCTCACACCCCAAACAAGTATGGGCGGGCACGGGCGAGACATTTCTAATTCGTCCTGCACATGCAGTGGGAAATGGAGTTTATAAATCATCTGATGCAGGAAAGTCGTGGAAAAATTTGGGTCTCGAAAAAACTTTCCGCATTAGCCGTGTTATTGTACACCCTACGGATACAAATACGGTGTATGTTGCTTCGCTTGGTCATGCCCACGGTCCGCAGCAGGAGCGAGGTGTTTACAAAACTACCGATGGTGGAAAAACGTGGGAGCGCGTTTTCTTCGTCAACGAAAATACAGGCTGCTCTGATCTTGCCATCGACCCAAAAAATCCGGATATACTTTATGCTGCAATGTGGGAGGTGGAAATAAAAACATGGAATTTAAAAAGTGGTGGTGCTGGCAGCGGAATCTATAGAACCAAAGATGGTGGAAAAACGTGGGTTCCACTACGCAATGGATTGGAAAGCGGGATGGCACATCAGGTTGGTAAAACTTCGGTGGATGTGTCCTTTACCAATCCCAAAATTGTGTATGCTTTGGTAGAGGATAAAGAGCCGCGACTGTATCGATCAGAGGACAGTGGCGATAGTTGGAAGCTAATGCAAAAAAATCATGGGATGGGGCAACGTGCAGGGTACTATACAAGGCTACGTGTTTCCACCTCCGATGAAAATACGGTTTACACTATTTCTGTGGGTATCATGCGAAGTATTGATGGAGGAAAAACGTTTGACAAAAAATTTAATCAGTGGGGCCCGGGTGGCGATAATCATGACATGTGGTTCGATCCGAAAGACGGCAAGCGGATTATGTGTGCCCATGATGGTGGTCACAATATGACTTTTAATGAAGGAAAGACATGGGCAAATATCAACCTCCCTATTGCGCAGATGTATCACGTTTCTGTGGATGATCAGGTGCCGTATTTTGTATATGGAAATCGACAAGATGCGTGGAGTTATCGCGGCCCAAGTCGTTACCTGGGTGGTGGGTCTATTCCGCTGGGCGCATGGCATGGCGTAGGAGGCTGCGAAAGTGGCTATGCCCAACCGGATCCGTTTGATAATAATATTGTGTGGAGTGGTTGCTATGATGGGGGCTTGGATGTTTTTGATTTAACAACGATGCATGCCCGTGATGTACGGGTGTGGCCACAAACACAGATTGGTTCCACACCGGCCAACGCAAAATACCGGTGGCATTGGAATTATCCGATGGTATTATCAAAGCATGTGAAGGGGCGTGTATGGGTAGGAAGTCAATTCGTGCATGAGACCAATACTGTTGGACAAAATTGGCAAGTGATCAGTCCTGATTTAACAACAAACGATAAAACACATCAGCAAAATTCAGGTGGCATTGCCAGCGATAATTTGATGACGTGGGACGGATGTACACTTTATTCGATGTCAGAATCTCCCGTGAAGGAAGGGGTACTTTGGACGGGTAGCAATGATGGGCAAGTGAATGTAACACAAGATGGCGGCAAGACTTGGGCGAACGTGTCTTCCAATATAACAGGTTTGCCCGCGTGGGGAACAATTCGAAATATTGATGCTTCCAATTTTGCCGCAGGCACGTGTTACCTTTCGGTTGATGCACACCATTTGGGAGATTTTGGTTCCTATGTTTTTAAGACGACTGATTTTGGAAAAACATGGGTTAGGTTAACGATTGATTTGCCTGCCTCCAATTCCAATTTCATTAATCAAATAAAAGAAGATCCAACCAAGGCGGGCTTACTTTGGTTGGGTACTGATAAGTTATTGTATTTCTCGCCCGATGATGGAAAGAATTGGATTCTCTTAAAAAATAATTTGCCTCCTGTTCCTATCTATGGAATTGAAATACAAAAGAATTTTAAAGACTTGGTGTTGGCAACCTATGGTCGTGGTATTTATATTTTAGATGACATTACTCCGATTCGTGAGTTCAGCGAACAAATTAAAAATTCAGAGGCACATTTGTTTTCACTTCGCAATACCTACAGATTTCAAGAAATTAATGGAATTAAAACCGAAAATAGTTTTGTGAATGGACAAAACCCACCGGATGGGGCTGACATCAATTATTACTTGAAAGATAAATCAAAAGACAGTGTAGAGGTGCAAATATTCAATGCGCAGAATGAATTGGTTCGCAAGATCATTGCAAAAAATCAAAAGGGTATACAACGCGTTTGGTGGGATTTACGATTGCAGGAACATGAGATACCAAAGCTACGAACACAGCCACGTGGCAAGGAATGGGTAACGTTAGATTCGACAGGCGCAAGAAATCTATTTATTCCTGATTTAGATATTGGCCCCGGATTAACACCACCGATGGTTCCGGTAGGTAATTATACAGTTGTATTGAAAGTAAACGGAAGAGAATATAAACAACAAGTCGCCTTGTTGAAAGATCCTAACACTAAATCGACAGTTGAAAGTATAAATAAACAATATGCCCAAGGCGTTAAGCTCTACAACTCTATCAAGGCTTCGCTCAAGTTGATTGATGAAATGGAAAGAATGCGCACGGCACTACTTGCTAAGAAAGGTGATAAAAAATCTATTGCGTTAGAAGAGAAGATTTATCAGTTGGAAGCTGCTATTTTCGATGTTCATCAAACAGGTGCCCGTTGGGATATATTTAGAAGCGGTGCACAGGTGCTTGAGCGGTTATTGGCTTTGGGCAAAGAGGGGCAAATAGCAAGTGCTGATTCTCCGCCAACAGATCAGCAGTTGGCCGTCTATGAATTAACAGCCGGACGTTTGGCTGAGGTGCAAAGTCAATTTGAATTGATAAAAAAAACCCCTGAAATAAAGCGCATTGAGGGAAAATAGCCTTCCAATATTATGTTTTTTTAACAGTTTGTTAATGTTGACTTAACACGATATTTTAGCATCCAGTAATCAATATAATTATGGAAAAACTCATATTAAAAGGCAAAAAAGAGATAAAGAATTTATTGGTTGATTCACTCCACCAGACTATTCAAATGTTGGGGGTTGCAAAATCCAGCATGAAGGTGGAAAAATTAATCAAAGGGAATTCTAAGAAGTTAGCAGCTCTTGTCGGCAAGCAACTTAAAAAAGACCAAAAGAGAGTGAACAAGATGAAAAGCAAAACCCAACGAAAGAAAGAAAATCATTCTGAGTTAGTGACAGCATAATTTATCAGTTAGCTTATTTTAGTTTAGACCTTTCGGGGTCTTTTTTATTTTGGAGGAATTTGAAAATCTAGATGTTCATCAGAATCAGAAGCATCCCTTAGAATGTTTTCTAATGAAATAGGTCTCATACGAATGCCAAGATTTTCGTTGTCAGGGAGACAAGAGCACCATTTTCAGTAGCACAAAAGTAGGTGGGGTGAGGCTAGTCGACCTACCGTTTACCAATCCGATCATCTTTCTTCAACGTAACCAGATATTCTACCAAATCAACCAATTCTTGTTCGCTCATAGACGATTGAAGATTAGACGGCATGATGGAACTCTCGAGTTTTGTGCGCGATTCAATGTTTTCCTTTGCTACGGTTTGATGGTTGTTCATGTATTGCATCTCTACCTTATCTTCCGTTTCTGAAACAATTCTACCGAAGGCGGATGATCCATCTTTTAGTTTCAAGCGATACCCTTCATAACCAAAACTGATTCCCTGATCTGGAAATAGGATAGAAGTGTACAATGCTTCCTTAGGAAGCTTATCACTAATCTCAGTAAGCTCAGGGCCAAAGTTTACACCTTCACCTTTTGCTTTATGGCAATTGCTGCATAACGTTTTAAAAACTTCTTTTCCTTTAATGGCATCTCCTGTATTCCCTGCCAACACAGTAATGGTTGGAAGCGGTGTTCCCTCTTTGTTTCCTGGCAACTTCAAATAGGGAACAACTTCATCGCGCAAAGTAGAGCGCCAAGCGGTTTGAAAGACTCCACCCACGGCAGTATTGTTTCTTTGAACATGAAATGCATACACTGAAGAGCAAAAAGGCAAGAACTATTTGGCGAAAATGGGTTGACATAAGTTGGTTGTAAGCGAGAAAGGTAATCAGGAATCAGCTTATTGTCAACCAACGATATCTCCTGACAGCACTCTATCAAACACCTTGTACGCAGGGTGGTGTGGGAGGACAAGTAGCCAAATAATGGCTATCTGTCTACTCGATTTTGGAGAAATTCAAAAATTGAGATGTTCATCAGAATCAAAAGCATCCCGTAGAATGTGTCTTCTATTGGAATAGTTCCCATGCGAATGCCAAGGTTTTGGTTGTTATTATACCAAACGATCGCCTCTTCTATACCCGTGCCAGTTAGAATTCCATTCACAATAAAAAAAGGAATCAAGATAAAGAGGAAGGCCAAATAAAATTTACTTAAAAAAGCTGGCTTCCAAACCCATTGCACCCAGCCCAAAAAGGAAGCGAGTGAGATAAAAGTTATAAACGTATAAATTCGATGAAAATGTAAAAGGCCGATCGCTGCCAATGCGATACAAAGGATAGATGAAATTATTTTTTGATATTTGTCAAGGAAATTATTTTTGATGTAAAAGTTGAGGCCTACATAGGTAAATACACAGGAATACGGTATGCAAATAAACCATAGCACTTCTTCAACCGGTAGATAATAGAAATAACTTCCTACTAGGTATCGCGGATTAAAACCCCATACTCCCATCGAAGTAAACCAAGTATCCCAGCATAAAAATATGATGGCCGGAAATACTAAGGCTGGGAGAAATGCTTTCCATTTTTTGTAGAACGGATCGTGCAAAGGCAAAAAGCTGAATACTAAAGGGAATAGGATCGTGAGAAAATCGACCCAGGCATACAGATAGCGCGACTCCATGAATTTTATTGTGTGGATTGCCTGTCTTTTTTTAATTCAAATTTTCTTGGCTCGAATTTCTTAGGAGCATATAAAAAGCCGAAAGCTTCGCAATTTTCCTTAGTGTGTTTGCTGTGATGAACGTAATGAGCATGCATCATTCGTTGTAAGTAGCTACTCCTTTTTTTTGGGATCCATTTAACCCGTTGATGAACTATAATATCATGGAAGACCAAATAGAAGATGCCATAACATAATATACCCAATCCTATGGCTAATAAATAGGGACTTGGGTAAATGTAAGTAGCAATGGCAAACAAGGCGATGGAGGGTATGCTGAACACGAATGCAAATAGATCGTTGCGCTCAAATGCATGATCATGAACTTTATGGTGAGACTTGTGCCATGTCCATAAAAAGCCATGCATAATATACTTATGAGTGAACCAGGCCACACTTTCCATAAATATAAAGGTGCTCATGCAAATCAATGAACAAATTAATATGGTAAGTAGCTCCATCTATTTTTTAAAGTATTTATCTAACCACATTTTTCGGTGCTCAAAAATAGTGTTAACTTCTTTGCCAACAAACAACCAGTGAGCAAAGCGGCCCAGCAGCCCTAGTGGAATGGCATAGTTCTGGAGATTACATTCTTCTGACTAATTTTATCAGAGGCCAGTTGCAATGCTTCGGTATAGTTGAATAAACGGATGGGGACAATGTCTAAATTCTTTTGTCCTTACAGATCACTTCGTTTTTCATGCTGCTTACCAAACTCTTTGCCAACGAAAAAGTAGTGCTAAGTACAAAGATTACCCTAAAGCTTCCTTATATGTTTTCAATACTCGTTCTCTTGCAGACTTATGTTCTACAATTGGTTTGGGATAATGAGCTGTTCCAAACTCAAGTACCCACTTTTTTATGTATTCTAATTTCGGATCAAATTTTTCTGTTTGCAGTTGTGGATTGAATACTCGAAAGTACGGAGCAGCATCACAGCCCGAACTAGCAGCCCACTGCCATCCGCCATTATTGGCTGCTAAATCAAAGTCGAGCAACTTTATGGCAAAATAAGCTTCGCCCCAACGCCAGTCGATTAGTAAGTGCTTGGTGAGAAAACTTGCAACAATCATCCGAACGCGATTGTGCATGAAGCCAGTGGTGTTGAGTTCTCTCATGCCGGCATCTACAATAGGGTAACCCGTTTTACCTTCGCACCAAGCAGCAAATTCAGCTTCGTTGTTTCTCCATTGAATTTTATCGTAAGCGGGCTTAAATGAGTTGGTTTCGATGTGCGGAAAGTGCCACAGAATTTGATGATAGAAATCGCGCCAGATCAATTCATTCAACCACGTCTCGTTTTTCTTTTGAGCCACTTGAGCCAACTTGCGAATACTGACCGTACCAAATCGAAGATGCACACTTAATTTAGTTGTTCCCGCAATGGCAGGAAAATTCCGTTGCTTGTCGTATTGCTCAACAATGGATTGTTTGATCATCCGTTCAGGAAAATGAAAATCGCCTTCGCGAAATCCAATATCTGAAAGTGTAGGCGATGCGATGGTTTTTATTTTTTTGAAATTATCAAAATATTTTTCAGTCGGATAACTGGCAAGAGTATCGGCAGTTAAAGTACGCTTCCACTTGCGGCTGTAAGGTGTAAAAATGGTGTACGGCTTACCATCGTCCTTGACTACTTCACTTTTTTCAAAGATCACTTGGTCTTTGAAAGTCTTGAAGGAGCATCCTTTTTTCTCGAGAATATTTTTTACCTGTTTATCGCGATGGATGGCATAAGGCTCATAATCGTGATTGGTGAAAACGGTCTTCGGATTAAATTCTTTAAAGATTTTGGTAGGATTTCCAAGCAGGATTAACAATGAGCTTCCCAGTTCCTCCAATTGCTTTTTCATCAGCATCAATGCTTGATGAATGAAGGCGACACGCAAGTCGTGTTTGTCTTCGAGTTTATTTAAGATTTCTGTATCGAAAATAAAGATGGGAAGAACCTCTGTATTTTCTTTTAAAGCATGAAACAAACCCGCATTGTCTTGCAGTCGCAAATCTCGCCTGAACCAAAATAAAGTGGTTTCAGGAGTGATAAGGTTGTCAGCTATTGGCTGTATGAAGTGCTTCAATTTCTTTCTCCAGTTTGTCGATGGCCTCCATTTTTACCGCGTATAATTTCAAATTGCCTGAGCGCTGCACGTGCATCGCCTCTTCAAGTAACTTCTTGCGATTGTTCTCGAGGTCTTTGATGGGGTCTTTCTTAAATAGTGAAAACATAACTTTTTTCTCTTTAACACCAAATAATCCACAATGTTAGGATATAATGTATTAAAATTAATCTATCAGCCAGATGGACAAAAAGTGAAAATCGTAAATGGTCAAGAAATTAACAAATGCCTGTAAGGTTGTTGGTAATATTGTATGCGCTTCAACCATAACTGTTAAACAAGGATAGTGGCAAAGGGTTATGCTCAGGGTACTGATTTATGACCAGAAATAAACATCTCTGTGACTTTTTACAATTACTTTATCGATTGAAGTGCCGCCTCTGCCGCATAGACCACATCCTGATTGCGATTGATTTTTAAAATCCGCGAAATGGAACGTTCTGCCGGAGCAGCATCTTTTCCGATTTTTCCAAGGAGCACAATCAGTTGATATTGGAGGCCACCATCCTGATCAGTGGTTTTATCAAGTTGGTTGATCAGGGCCGGTACTGCAGCCTTCCCTATTTTTACCAGTGATTCTTTAGCAATCTCCGTGTCATTTCCATAATGTGGCAATACGTTGATCATGTAATCGATGGCTTTTGAGTTTTGGGTTTTCAAATTTCCCAAAATCCCGATAGCATAAGTTTGAATTCCATTTAATTTTTCTCTGTCTTCAAGCGTTCTTTTGCTGAATAGATTGATCAGGTCATTTTCAATTGGCTTTGGTCGGTTGCCCATCAGCGTCAATAATTTTATTACACGAAGTTGCTCATCCAGATTACTTCCACGTAACGTTAACCCTGCTTCTTCCATCGAAGGAATTACTCCTGCAATAGGGATATTGTACTTTACGCAAAAAATTATCCGGTCTTCTTTTTGACTGGGATATGGAGTAACAACGGCATAGCTTGAAAACCTTGATTGACAGCGACTGATTAAGATTTTTAAGTCGGCCGCTGGGTATTCTACTTTAATTTTTTCATTTCGATCAGGATAATCAGTCATTTCAAAGTGATGGGCAAAGTCATATAGATGTTCTGGCGCTTTTTCGTATTCGATGGTATTAAAAAAATTAGCTATCCAGCCTATTATCTCCGTTTTCTTTTGAAGCAGGTTTTCGTATCCATACAAATATTCGAGTTCATGCATAGTGCTGGACGTTGATCGATCATCTAGGGTAAGTTGCTTTGAGTAATTCCGGTAAACATATTCTGCCAAGGAGAGATTGTCGTGCAGACCTTCCATCGTTTCAAAGAATATCGTTTCAAAAGGCAACGGCCGGGGCAATCCAATTTTGTTTTCCAATCCTAATTTTAAAAAGGAATCGAGGCGTTTCAATGAAATAGCCTCCTCAGTTCCTTTTGGCCTCGCTAGCAATATCCTTAAATAGTTGGAGAGCGAATAGTTGCCCACGCGGGTAGTGGCATGTAGACCAGCATTCCATTCTTTCTCGTCAATGATTTGATCTGCCACGAAAAAGCGGATGATTTCATAAGCCCGCTCATCACCAGAAGGATTGGCTATAGTATCTAGTGTTTGACTCACAAAATCATGATAAGTATTATTTTCAATTTTATATTTCCCAAAGCTGCTCATCACGTCAAAGTGAATGGCGCCACATAAATTATCAAAGGGCACTTTAATTGCGTCTCTTACAATGGCTTCAATTTTATCGGGTGTACTTAAGTCGCTGAGCCGTGCTCGAAACTCCTGTGATTGCTCCTTGCAGATTTCCTCTTTGGATTTTGCCACTTGATTATTTCCCGTATTAATTGAGTTATTGATCGTAACATTTACCGGGTTGGCTGGTTGATTTTGAGACTTATTATTGATCACAGTAATAGTACTGCCAGAAATAAAAAGTGTGGCGAGGTTTTTATTCATCCTAACACGACCATTATAACTCATTAAGATTTCACCGGAGGCAACATCAATCAATCGCGCACTCACATCGATATATGATTTAAGCTTTGTGTAGGTGCCCGAGAGCAATGCGTCAATTGGAACCAACTCGCCTATTTTAAGTGCTGCGGCAGGCTTCATTAGATCAGTTAAAATGAATGCTTGTTCTTTTAATACAGCATCCAGGCGGGTGCGCTCGAATAATTTTATTTTCGTTGGATGCCCTGCTAAGGAGCCGATAATGGTTTCAGTTAAGTAATCGCCAAATTGGGTGGATGTTTCAACGGAAAATTTCGTGGCTGCGAATGGTACTACTGCCAGCCGAAACGGAATCGTATTAATAGGTGTGGCTATTACCTGATCGGTAAGGTCCTTGGTAACAATAGCGTAGTCTCTGGCTTTTTGGGCTAAAGCGGTTTCAATTGAAAGAAAAGAAATCAAACTGAGTAAATACTTCACGCGGAATTGAATTTACTTCAAAAGTAAGAAAGAGTTTTCTAAGTCGCGCCACAACTTTACGATCCTGCACGGAATGTTGGCATGACGCTAACTGTGAACTGGCTTGAAATCTCCAGAAGATCCATAAACAACAAGTTTAAGGTAGAGGAAATGCTAATCGTTTAGTCTGCTAGCTCATCCAATATTGCTTTCGGTATTCAAGCGGATTTACACTGTACACCCGCTTAAATTGTCGGTTGAAGTTGGACAAATTGTTGAACCCACAAGCAAAACAGATTTCGGAGATATTCATTTTGTTGGCGATCAAAAGTTTACACGCTTGCCCCAGCCGCACTTCATTCACAAATTGGGTAAATGTTTTCCTTGTCCGCTGACTAAAGAAACGTGAGAATGAATTAACAGCCAAGTTAACCATGGCCGCTGCCTCCTCCACTCGGATTTCGGTATGATAGTTATTGAGTACAAAATCAAATATCAAATTGATGCGATGTGTTTCAGTTTCATTCTGCCCTTCTACTCGCTCGTTGGAAATGTAGCGAAAATCACGTGTAGAAGATAACTCGTTTAGTATATCCAATAGCAGCAGCCATCGTGAAAAGCCATGAAGCTCGCAAAGCTGGTGCATCTTTTTGGAAACGCTACTGTTAGTCTTCCCAAGAATGTCCATGCCGCGCAAACTTTTCATGAGCATTCTTTTTATGTTATGTGTTTCAGGAATGGTTAGAAAATTTTCACCAAAGGAATGTTCCAAAAAATGTACTACGATAGACTTTGCCCTTAGCTTATTTTTAGGCTCGTAGTAATGGAAATCGTTACGATATAAGTGGGGGAGGTTGGAGCCAATCAAAGCAAGGTTGCCGGGTTTAAAATCCTGGATGTTGTCTCCAATAAATCGCTTGCCAGTACTTTCTGTTACTAGTACCAACTCGTATTCCGGATGAAAATGCCAAGGTGTTGGATAATAATGATAGTCAAAGAATTTCACCACGAATGATTCTTCTGCATTAAGAGGAAGCCTTTCCAAAACTGCTTGCATGGTGTATATCTATCTAAATTTATACTGAAGGTAAGATAATGATGGTATAAAAGTATCATTTCTAACAAGAATTGGTGTAGTGCCATGAGTTTCACGGCAATACCTTTGAAGAAAGCAAAACGAGTTGAGACCAGCTGATAAAAACAAAATACCACTTTTAAATAGATGATGTTATGGCCGAAGAAAATTTTAGTCCCCAACAACTGCAGGCATACGAAAGGAATGGATACCTAGTCATTAAGAATTTCTGTAGCGAAAAGGAGATTGACCACATGATGGAAATAGCGCATGAAGACCGAAGCTTTCGCAACAATGCACTAGACTTAAATGATCAAAGCGGAAAAACGACAAAGCTTTCCCTCTGGTTTAACTTAGGCAAAAATCCATTTGGTTATTTGGCTCGAAGTAATAAAATGGTTTCGCGGGTAGCCCAACTGCTGGACAGTGAAAGCCCTGTCTGCCACTTTCACTCCAAGCTAATGCAAAAAGAACCGAAAGTTGGTGGGGCGTGGGAGTGGCATCAGGATTATGGATACTGGTACAAAAATCAATTCATGTTTCCTGATCAGTTGGTGAGTGTTATGATTGCCTTAACATCCGCCTCGAAAGCTAATGGATGTCTGCAAGTGATAAAGGGATCGCACAAGTTAGGTCGAGTGAATCATGCCTTTGCCGGAGAGCAAGTAGGTGCTGACATGGTAATGGTGAACAATGCATTGAAAACCATGGAACTCGTTTATTGTGAATTACAACCCGGTGATGCGTTGTTTTTTCATAGTAATCTATTGCACCGTTCGGAAGCCAATCTATCCGATAATGCGCGTTGGTCTATCATTTCGTGTTTTAGTTCACAAGATAATCTTGCCTACAATGAAACATCTACTGCTTGGAAAACTCCGTTGGAAGTAGTAGGCGACAATTACATTCTTGAAGGTGAGTCCGAAGGATTCGCTGCTTCAGAATTTTTGAAAAAAGAGAATGATCCGGCCTTAAAAGAAACGGGCTGGGAAAAAGTAAAAGATTAAATTATCATCTTATGTCCATAATTTCGAGGCGAGACTTTATCAAAGCAGCAGGTGTATTGGCTACCTCATCGCTAATGCCAACGAATGTTTTTGGATTTAAAGACTTAAAAATTTCAATAACATAATTATAGAATGAAGATTGCATTATTAGGCTCTGGTTTTATTGCGCGGTTTTATGCTGAATCATTATTGGCTCAGCGTAGAAAAGATACGATCCACATGGTATACTCACTCGATGAAAAAAACGCACAACGCTTGGCGAATGATTACACGATACCTTCATTTACCACGGACATGGTAGAAGCTATCGAGCATCCACAAACTGATGTGGTATTGATTGCCCTCCCTAACCATTTGCACGAATTGGCAGTAATGGCGGCCGCAAAGGCAGGTAAAAATGTTTTATGTACTAAACCGTTGGGGAGAACAGCAGCAGAAGCAAAGAGGATGTTGCAAGTTGTGGAGCAAGCTGGAATTTTTGCAGGCTACTTAGAAGATCTTTGCTATACCCCTAAATTTCTCAAATCGCTATGATCCATTCAAGCAGGAAGTTTAGGTAGGATATTATGGACTAAGTCAAGAGAGACACATCCGGGGCCGCATAGCGATTGGTTTTGGATGAAGAAAAGTCGGGTGGTGGTGCCATGATTGATCTTGCCTGTCATTGTATAGAGATTGGAAGAAATTTTATTGGCAAAGAAATTTTACCACTTGATGTGATGTGTTGGTCGGCTACGCAGGTTCATCCTATTAATGCCGAAGACCATGCCGTGGGGATGATCCGCTATAAATAATGTGAGCTACTCTTTTTATAAAGTTGTGGCTAAGCCTTTGGATAAGCTTCCAAAATGGCATTCGGGTAAGGGTAAGAAAGGTTGGTTCTTTGTGGATGAAGTATTTTTCTACTGAAACGATGAGTAAAAGAGGTAAACAGAATTTTTTAATTTCATCTTTTGATAATTGATCATGAGCTGGTTTAGTTCATTTTACTACTTTCATTTTTCTATCTTTTGTCATTATTTTGTTTAGAAATTCAGAAATACATTACTCCATTAAGACATGACCAGCAGAAGAATATTTATTCAACAGGCTAGTATATTGGCAACAGCTGCCATCGTATCGCCATCTTTTATTTTGAAAGAACACTATAAATTAGGACTACAGCTCTACACCATTCGAGAGGCCATGAGTAGTGACCTGAAAGGAACACTTCAAAAGATTTCTTCATTTGGATATGAAGAAGTTGAGATTTACGGATTCTCTAACATGAAATACTACGGACTGGATCCGAAAACATTTAAAGGTATGTTGGATGACAATAATCTGACAACCTCCAGCGGGCATTACGAGTTGAATAAATTTATATTGCCTGGTAGCACCGATGATGATCTCAAAAAATATATAGACGAATGCATTGAAGGTGCTAATATTCTGAAACAAGACTACATTGTCTGGCCTTGGTTAGATCCTGATTCCCGCACCATGGATAAATTCAAAATTCTTTCTGAAAAGTTAAACCGCATTGGCGAGCAATTAAAGAAAGCCAATCTTGCGGCTATGTATCACAATCATGATTTTGAATTCATTGATCATAATGGTCAAATTGGTTATGATCTGATTCTACAGGAAACAGATCCATCACTCGTTAAAATGGAGATGGATTTATATTGGTTCTCTCACTCCTCTAAACTTACTCCCCACGACTACTTTAAGAAATACCCTGGTCGCTTCGTGAGCTGGCATTTAAAAGACATGAATAAAGTTGATCGTAATCTTCATGAAGTAATGGGTGACGGGTCAATTGATTATAAAACTATTCTTGCCGATGCCAAACTTGCCGGAGCAAAACACATGTTCGTAGAACAAGGTAATAACTACACACCTGATGCAATGCAGAATGTAGCGAAGAGTGCGAAGTATGTAAAAAATATTTTGTTCAAGCCATAGTTTCTACTATGGAACGAGAAAAGACAGATTGAAAATCTGTTTTATCTGTCGTTCGACACGCCCTGCGGAACATGTCGAACACCTCAATTGCGATGACTATTGTAAATTTGCCAAAACTACAGACTTAACTCCGCTCTTGGGGATCGCCTGGCCAGTGATTTTTTTTGATTAAGATGGGATCAATTCGATCGCGGGTCAGCGAACCACAGATCGCCTTTTTTCATTAGTAAGTCTTGCTGATTTTCAATTTCCATTAGAAGTCTCCCCTCCACCACGTAGAATAGCTAATCTTCATTTTCGAATGCGAAGTTGGGGTGAAAAGCAAATAGCGGCAAAATAAAATTCAATTCTTATGGGTTACCTGATCGACAAGCGTTAAGTATAAAACGACTCAAGAGCTCTCAAATTTATAATAATCACGATTCAACCAATAATAGGAAAGAGCCCAAATCAGGAGCATTTCAACGAGATAGACTTTAAACAGAACAAGCATAAAAGAAATGAGAAACAGACCCAAAGTCCACTGGATGTGATTATCCATGTTCAATTCTGACTTTAGAAGGTTACAATGATTGAGGGTTAAATAGCCTGTTGCAAACAAGATGATTCCGATCAAGTCAATCAGATGAACGCCTCTAATAGTAAGCATGATAATTTCCGGAAGTAGGAGGATTCCGTAAACTGTTGCTATTTTTAAAAATCGCTCAGGTATTGAAAGTGGTATGCCTCTTAAAAAACGCAAGGCTTCTTCTTCAAATTTTCGGAGTTCAAAAACAATTACGGCATGGCCGGCCAACCCAATTAATAAACCCAATACAGCAACTCGATTTTCATAATGATCTAATGGAATCTGCATAAATCCATAGACAGCAAAAACAGAAAAAGCTTTTGTGAAAAATAGTACTGTTGGAAGTTGATTAGTCAGTTGGCCCAAGTAGAAAACAGAAAAGGGTTTAGGCCACCTCCAGTGGATAGCAGGAAAGAATGAAAATGAAGCTTTTTCATGAATTGAATTTAATCTTTTGAGAAGGATAAAGGTGGCTGTTAGTAATGCTCCCAGTTGAAAGCCAATGATCGCTATGGTCGGTAAATAGTGATGGGATTTAACCCCAACGGATACGATGAAAAAGGAATAAATTAGAACCGGGGCATCAATAATGGTTACCGTTACCAAGAGAATCCAAAATAGTTTTGTTCTGTCTAATCTTGAAAGTTCTATCAAAAAAAGATTTTGCGGCTTGCCAAATTCAGCAAAAATAAAGTGAAGATATTTTAGGGAGTAGAGAACCCAAACTCCACATACCATTAATAAAAAGACAGAGGATGATAAAACTCCATAGATTAATGAGAGATGGTAAGTAATTATTTGAGTGGATTCAATAATGCCAAACATCAAATAGAATACAAAGAAAAGCAGCCCGACATTTCGCTCGTAAAACTTCTGAACAATTACTTGCACAAGAATCTTCGTTACAGGAAGCATACTTGATTGTTTTTTACTTCCAGCTCTTTGATAGGCGAGAGGTTAGTCGCTTCAAAGGCTTGGTGAGAGGTGAAAATGAAACTTACGCCCTCATCGGAATATTTTTTGACGAGACTGTACAAAATTGGAACACTCTCTTTATCGATAGTAACTAACGGCTCATCTAAGAGAATTAATTTAGGATGGCCTATGAAAGCGAGTACGAGAGAAAGCTTCTTCAGCATTCCGCTTGAATAGGTACCCATTGAATTTTTTATGAACGATTGAATTCCAAAAGCCTCGATCAATTCGTTGGTAGCTTTTTGATTTGCCTTTCGGGTGTCGGAGAAGAAGGAAATCAAATCTAACCCGTTGAGAAAGGAAGGGTAGAGGGGCTCAGCCTCCGCGTAATTGACAAGCCTTCGATATTCCGTTGTTTGCTTTTTTGCATCTACCGAGTTGAGTTGGATCATTCCATCAAAAGGGATCAGGCCACCAATCATTTTTAAAAGTGTTGATTTCCCCGAGCCATTGGTGCCCTTTAGCCAAAATATGCCTGGTGGTAATTCAAGTTGAGGAATAGTTAATATGAGGTGCTCACCATATTGTTTTTTCGCAGAAGTAAGTTGAAGCATGGGGCTTTGAACGGGTAGGTTGCTCGGTAGGTTTAGTCATGAATCTGTGATTTTAGATGAATTTTCAATATTACCGAATGTTTACTTTAATGTTAATTCGATAATATTCAATTAACAATAAGGTAACATTAGCCCCGTACTTTTGTGGAAACATTCATCAAATGAGCCAAAAAATCAGTTTTTATTTTACCGTAATGTTATTCCTTTTTCTGACAATAACACCGGGTTTGTCACAGACTACCATACCTCCGGTGCAAACTTTTGGTGAAGCGCCAAGAGCCTATACACAACGCCAGTCTTTTTGGACGGAATTTAATTTGGCGGGAACTATTTCAAAAGACGGCAGGTGGCAGTACCAAATGGATTATCAATACCGCAGAACATCAGATGCCAGTTATATTCAAGGCGGGTCTAGCAGTCCATTTAAGGAAGCACAGCAGCAAGTTTTTCGTCCTTGGATACATTATTGGGTTGTTCCAAAAGCATTACGCTTTTCACTTTCGCCCATTGGCTTTTGGGTTACTTGGACTCCTGGTGAGGAAGCTGATACTTATAAAAATAAAGATGGCGACACTTCGAAGCAAAGTGTATTCCCTGAATTTAGGATCTGCCCTCAAATAACATCGTTCCAAAATTTTGGACGAGTGCAATTTATCAATCGCTTTCGCTATGAATTCCGTTACATTGGTGAGCGCAGAGCCGCAGAAAACAATTTATCAGATTTTGCTAAAGGATATAATTTTTCTGCTGCTACTATAGACGACCAGAGCAAGAGTGACTGGTTTGGCAATAATCAGGTGGGAAGATTGAGATGGCAGACACGCGTCCAATTCCCGCTGGGGAAAGGAAAAACGAAAATAGAAAATAAGACCTGGTATATAAATATGTGGAATGAATTGTTTATCGCCACTGGCCCTCACGTAAAAAACAACCGACTCCTTAATCAAAATCGTTTTATTGCCATGCTGGGCTACCGTTTAAACTCGGCTGTCCCAATTAAGATTGAAGCAGGTATTACCTACCAAACTTTGTTTTACTATAACATCACAAATTATCCGGTTGCCAATCCGGTAGTTACTTATCAGAGCAGTAATGTAGAGAACAATACAGCTTTTACCATTTACGTTATCTGCGATGAATTCCATCAGTTATTTAAAAAGAAAAAGAAAGAGTAGTTAATATTGAACTTTGTTTTTCTTAATTCGGAGCGCAAGTCAATGGGGTTAGTGTTTTTTAAGAATTTGGAATATCGTTCTTTAGACTTTAATTTGCCTGATATTCATAAAATATTTTCATGGCATTTATCGATACGGTTCTTCAGGTTCCTTCCTATGGGTGGACAGATAAAGAAGGGAACTTGGTTACTCCTTCGGTAAAGCAGCTTTATGCGGAGGCGTTTTCAAGAATCAATATTTTCAAGACCAAGAAAAACTGGATACCTTTCATCAATTGGTTTATGGCAGTATGTACGTTGCCATTTCTTTATTTCTTCCTGTTTCAATTTTTTTCCTGGCCATTGTTAGCTGCTTTTATCCTTTATAGCATGGTTATTATGAGTACGCAGGGTACTATTTGGTTTCATCGCTACAGTACTCACCGTGCTTTTACATTCAGTCATCCTATTTGGAGATTTATCACTCAAAACCTGACGCTTCGCACATTTCCCGAAGAAGTCTATGTGGTCTCTCATCATGTTCATCATCTTAAATCTGAAAAACCAGGCGATCCTTACAACGCCTATGCCGGGTTGATGTATTGCATGCTTTCAGATGTAAATCATCAAAGTATTGCTAAAGACCTAAGTGAAGCAGACTATAAAAAAGCTTCCCACTTTATAAGCCACACAGGCGTTCAACTTAATAGTTATTCTCAGTATTTGAAATGGGGCTCTATTGCTACGCCTTGGTACACGGTTGGTTTGTGGATTCTTAATTGGTCGTTTTGGTATGGCGTGTTTTATTTGTTAGGGGGACATGGATTGGCTTGCGCATTATTTAGTGGAGCCCTGTTTTGGTTTGTTTTAGTTCGGGCCTTTAATTATACAGGTCATGGCAAAGGGAAAGTGAAGCATGTAGATGGTATTGATTTTGATAGAAGCAATTTGTCTATCAATCAAACTAGGCCCGGCCTATTTTCCGGTGAGTGGCACAACAATCATCATCTTTACCCTGATAGCGCACGAGCAGGTTTTTTACCCTATCAAATTGATTTGGCCTGGATATACATTTATTGCTTGAATAAGATCGGAGGAGTTTCTACTTATCGAGATCAAAAGCAACAGTTTCTTCAAAAGTATTTGGCGGTGAAAGAGAAGTTAGTTGAATCGCAGTCTCAGTAACGATTTCATAGTCATGCGGAGGCTAAAGCCAATTCTTTGTGTGTTAAGATTAACTGGAGCCACGGTGTGTAAGCGTTAGGATTGAGTTGAACATCGCGCAGCAATTCTGTTATGTAAACGTACTTCCATTCTTCTACTTCTTCTTCATTGATGGTAGGCTCGCCATCAAATAGTGCCATTAATACGTGGTCAACTTCATGCTCGATCAGATCTGTATCAAGGTTGACTTTGTAAATGAATTTGTATAAAAATTTTGGCTGGACATCAATGCCCAATTCTTCTTTTAATCTTCTATTGGCTGCGACTTCAACATTTTCGTCAGGGAAGGGATGACTACAGCACGAGTTAGTCCATAACCCACCGCTATGGTATTTTGTCTTTGCGCGCTTCTGTAGCAGAAGTTCTCCTTTTGAATTAAAAAGCAAAACCGAAAAAGCACGATGTAGCAAGCCCTTTCTATGGACTTCCATTTTTTCCATAGTACCTATTTGGCAGTCATCCTCATCTACTAAAATCACATGACCAATCATATTAAATTGAGTTGATATTTTACAAATGAATAAGCAAGAATAGAAAATTTCCGGTGATTTTGAACACGAATTCGCTTTGTAAGCATCGTGCTGAAAGGAGTATTTTTTATTTTTTTGAAGAGCGCAAGATAATATATATAGGCAACATAGACTCCAAATCGTGCTGAGCGTGGTAGTTGCTTGAGTCCTTCATAGGCAGCTTTGAAATCTTTAGCAATGTCTTCTTCTATTCGTTTCTTGGTGACCTCATCAAAGTGAGTAAAATCAACCTGAGGAAAATAGTTGCGACCCAATTGGTTCAAATCAACATTTATATCGCGTAAGAAATTTACTTTTTGAAATGCTGCGCCTAACCGCATGGCCGATGGTTTTAGCTTCTCATACATCGCTTTATCGTTTTTACAAAATACCCTTAGCGACATCAGCCCCACCACTTCTGCAGATCCTAAAATGTATTCTTTAATTCCTTCTGAATTATGGTTGATTAGGTTCAAATCCATCTCCATGCTTTTCAGGAATTGGTCGTACAGATGTTTCTCAATTCCGTATTGGCTCACTGTCTTTTGAAAGCTATTGAGAATGGGGTTCAAGCTTATCTTTTCATCAATTGCGAGATAGGTATCTTGCTTAAAGCGCTCTAATAGTTTCGCTTTATTGTATTCATGGAAAGAATCCACAATTTCATCGGCAAACCTAACAAAGCCGTAGATGGAATAAATAGGATCGCGAAACTCTTTTTCCAGGCACCGAATGCCGAGAGAAAAAGAAGTGCTATAGTTGCGAGCAGTAATTCTGCTACAACGCAAACATACTTTATCGTAAAATTCCTTATTCATTTTACTTTAAACCAGATTCTAAATTTATTAAAATTAGCCCACTTCTAATTCTATTATGAATGTTCATTATTTTACGTTTTTGTTAACGCGATCTTGCTTAATCAATTCATTGGCAACCACTTGCCCCGAAATAAGTGAAGGAGGTACCCCCGGTCCCGGCACAGTTAGTTGTCCTGTATAAAACAGGTTCTTTACCTTTTTGTTCACGATCGATGGTTTTAAATTAGCTGTTTGTAGGATTGTATTCGCTAAACCATAGGCATTTCCCTTAAAGGCATTGTAATCGGCAATGAAGTTGTTATGGGCATAGCTTTTTTTATAAACGATATTATTCCTAAATGATTCTCCGGTCAAGGATTCCAACTTATTGATCATTAAGTCAAAATACTTTTCTCGAATGGTTTCGTTATCTGCTAAGCCCGG
>JAYVPS010000119.1:0-7037 GCA_043757225.1 Cytophagales bacterium
AGAAAATCAGTCGAGACAAAATGCATAAAACTTTGTTTAAAATATACTAAAGTCTTCGCCTTAAGGCGAGGGATTTACCCCCAGAAACTGACATTAAAACTAGCATTTTTTTATCAATCCGAAAGCTATTTTATCTTATTTCCTCCCCAGGTCGGGTCTTCCACCGTTCGTGCATCCAGACCCATTGCTCAGGGTGTTCACGCACAATTTTCTCTGTAAAATCAGTAAACAATTGAGTATTGACGACCAAGTCAGTTTCGTCATCGCCTGTGATAACCATCGGTATTTCAGGGAGAATGTGCATTTGCTGTTGAAGGTTTTCATCCAAAAAGATATAGGTTGGCACAACGGCAGCACCTGTGCGCAACGCTAAAATAGTTGCCCCAATTGGCGTAGAAGCAGGCATGCCAAAAAAGTTAACGAAGCGACTTTTCACTTTAGTATCCTGATCAATTAAAATCGCTATCGAACCTCCTGATTTTAACGCTTTAAAAAGCCGAACGCTCTCCTTTCCCCGCTCTATCGCGATAGCACCAAAGGCATTTCGGTACTCCCATAGAAGATCGTTGAGGCGTTCATCCTTCAAAGCGGTACCTATAATATTGGGATTAAGTCCACGCAAAGCCATGTTAGTAATTTGCAAATCAAATGCACCTAGGTGTGAAGTAAGGAACATTACTCCTTTTCCGTTAGCATGAGCTTTTTCATAATTTTCTAATCCATGCGTGGTTACAAATTTTTCCAAGTCACTCAATGAGTTGACTTTTAGGGATCGTAAAATATCGCCTGCATTTTTACCAAGCATTTCAAACATCTTTTTACTCAAGGCAACTATCTCTTGCATCGACTTCTTACCACCGTATGCTAATCCCAAATGAATAATCGCTCGCTCTTTAGGCTTGGGTGAGAATGCATAAGCGATTCGGCCCAGAAATCCGCAGAAGCGCAGCCAAATTTTTCGAGGCAAAAGATTAGACGCAAAAATCAAAAATTTAATAAAGTAATAAAGACTTGTATACTTTATTTCCTTTCTAAGAGGGCGCTTTTCCATAGAATAGGACAAAGATAAACCCTTTGATTAAATTGAAAAGGCTATCGTGATACTGGCTCGTGATCGCCACAGTTTCACAGATTATGTCTCACGGGGAAAACGAGAGCACCTCAATAGTTGCCTAAGATATACAGATGTTTAAATTTGTAGGAAAGAATCTGTAAATCTGTGGCCGCTGAAAATGAAAAAGCTCTACCTCATCCGCCATGCCAAGTCCAGTTGGGATAACCTTGCTATTGATGACTTCCAAAGACCACTTAACGGGCGCGGAATAAAAGATGCTCCCCGCATGGGCAAGCGATTGAAAGAACGGAGCCTTACAGCAGATTTGGTGTTATCAAGCCCGGCCAAACGGGCATTGGATACCTGTATGATCATAACAAAAATCTTAGGTTTTTCAAAAGAAAAAATCAATACTGATAAAAGACTTTATCATGCGAGTGAAGAGGAGTTGCTTCGAATCATAAGAGAATTAAAAGATCATCCCAACGATGAGGAGGAAACTATTTTGTTATTCGGCCACAACCCGGGTTTAACAAACTTCGCTAATCAACTGTTGAATGAACGCATTCAAAACATCCCGACCACCGGAATAGTAGCTGCTTCATTATCAATTAAGAAATGGCAAGAGGTAGATTGGGGTTGCGGAAAATTACTTTTTTTCGATTTTCCAAAAAGCAAAGAAGACTAGTTTTTGTTTCCGGTCTTTGGCAATAAATCAGCGGCACGCCATTTTAAGAATCCCCATTCTTTGAAGCGATAGCCAAAGAGAATTTTAAATGTTCCACTGGAACTAGTAAACCGTACCTCTTCAAACAAAATATTTCGAGTCTGTTGAACATAACTGGCACCCATAAAAAAGCGTTGGCTATTGTAACCAATACCTGCCCTCAAATCAGCAAATGTATTTAGCGTTTGATAGTTAGTAGTACCAATGGCTGTTTCGTATGAAATCCAATTCTGGGCGGAGCCTATTGAAAAGGATGCATTGACGAAAATACGTTTGGCTACTACCAAATTATAGGAATATCCCGGTGCAATGCTAAAGGTTGTGCTATTCACTTGCTTAAAATCAGAGGTCGTTCCAAAAATGGGTTTATAAAAATCTCCATATACGGCTGAATCTCCTTTCAATTCAAAGAAGTTCAATGTGCCCGATAGCACAAACGAACCACCGCTTTTCAATTGGCGTTCCGAAAAATTATAGGAAGATCTAAGAGAGAATTTATTTTTATTGAAAGCATAAATTCCATTAATCCCTGTGTTCCTTACTTCCAGATCAGGGCGCTGTGGGTAAGGTTGTCCGGCCGGAACTTCTCTTCTACTATCGATACGGTAAAATCCTTCATACCGTTGAGTGAAAAGGTCTACTCCCCAATTTTTTCCAAGCACATTCAATTGGAGGTCACTAGCCTTAGACTCTCCAAACAAACTGCGTTTTTGCTCATCGATGGGTACTGCAAATACCAACTCAAAACCAATTTCAAAAACGTACATACCAAAACCCAACCCAACCGAATTATTTGGCTTGTAGGTAAGCTTCTCGCCAGAATTATTCCTGTTTTGAATATCAAAAGTTGTGGTACGTATTTTAGTTATCGGCCATATAAAAAAATGATCTGGGAATCGCTGGATATAAATATTACGGATCGAGTCCTTCTTCTGAGCAATGGCTGATGCGCTGAGCAGCGTGGTCAAAAATATCGCAACAATTTTTTTCAAGGCTTCTATAAAATATACTCACTTAAATCCCTATTCTTAATCAGCCCACTGAGCTTTTCTTTTACCAATGCTCCGGTAATTTTTATCTCCGTGTTAGCACCAATCTTATCGGGCACATCAAATAAAAATTCGTTGAGCAAGCGACTCATAACGGTATGCAGCCTGCGCGCTCCTATATTCTCGATTTCGGCATTAATCGCGAATGCTGTTTCAGCAATCTCGTCAACTGATTCATCATCAAAAGAAATCGTTACACCTTCTGCTTCAAAGAGCGCTTGGTATTGTTTAGTCAACGCATTCTTCGGCTCTTTTAATATTCGTATAAAATCCCCTTTCGTCAGGTTATCCAATTCTACTCTAATCGGAAAGCGGCCCTGCAACTCAGGAATTAGATCCGAGGGTTTCGAAATATGAAACGCTCCCGCAGCGATAAACAAAACATGATCAGTTTTCAATACCCCATATTTTGTATTCACGGTGCTGCCTTCCACAATGGGCAACAAATCTCGTTGCACCCCCTCACGACTTACATCAGGACCGCTTCCGCCTTTCTTACTGGCACCCGAAGCAATTTTGTCAATCTCATCAATAAAAATAATACCAGCCTCTTCTGCTTTACGGATTGCCTCCTCCTTCACCTCATCCATATCAATCAGCTTGGCCGCTTCTTCTTCAAATAATATTTTGCGAGCTTCGGCAACAGTCACCTTCCGCTTTTTTGCCTTCTTAGGCATCATGCCACCAATCATCTCCTGCAAATTCATCATCGAAACTTCGTCCATCATCCCGGCTCCAATCATACCAACGCCACCCGCGCCACTTTGCTTAATATCAATTTCAATTTTTCGAGCTTCGAGCTCTCCATTTTTGATTTTATCACGAAACAAATCCCGAGTTCGTTCATTCAACTCCACGTCCGAAGTAGGTGTTTCCGTCAGCTCTTCATTTTGAATTTGAAACCCCGCTGCCTTTCTCATGGGTGGAATAAGGGCATCCAAAATAATTTCTTCTACCGCTTGCGAAGCCTTTTCTTTCACTTCCTCCTTACGCCTCGTCTTCACCATAGTCACAGCTTGCTCGGCCAAATCGCGCACCATGCTCTCCACATCACGCCCTACGTACCCCACTTCAGTAAACTTCGAAGCTTCCACTTTCACAAAAGGAGCATCGGCTATTTTGGCAAGCCTGCGCGCGATTTCGGTTTTACCGACACCCGTTGAGCCAATCATTAAAATATTGTTGGGAATGATATCGTCCTTAATCTCCGATTGTACATTCATGCGCCTCCAGCGATTCCGCAACGCTATCGCTACATTACGTTTGGCATCATGCTGACCAATGATGTACTTGTCTAGTTCTTTAACAATCTCTTGCGGGGTCAACCCTTCTATCTTTTGCATTTGAAAATAATTAGTCGAGCGTAAAGGTAGAAGGTAAGCAACAAATGAGAAAATCAAATTTTAAGAATAAACGCTGAAATCAAGAACTCGGAACTTTTAAATCTAATGCGGCCCCCTTCGCTTGCTACACACAAACCAACACGCGCTCAGGTCAGGCTATTCACTGCAAGTCCGCGCCTCGCGCATCCCAGCCCTTAGCGGGCTTTCCGTTGCTATCCTTGGCCGATGCCAGCATCACCAAATTTGCACATCACCGCCAGAATACTTACTTTTAACGTTAGTATTTTATTTAGACGACAATGATTGTTTCCTTTGACTCAAAAGAGACTAAAAAAATATGGGAAGGTGAGCGAGTTAAAAGGTTTTCAGTTGATCTGCAAGAAATGGCGAGACGAAAGCTAAGGATGTTAAACAACTCACAGAACATAGCAGACTTGAAAATCCCGCCTTCCAATAGATTAGAAAAGTTAAAAGGAAATTTAAAAGACGTTTACTCCATCCGAATCAACGACCAATGGCGGATCATATTCAAATGGACAAACGGAAATGCCTCTGAAGTAGAAGTAGTGGATTATCACTAAGGATTTGAAAAATGAAAAAGCTAAGAAACATTCACCCAGGCGAAGTTCTCCAAGAAGAATTTTTGATCCCTATGGCAATCAGCGCATACAAACTCTCCAAAGATGTGGGCATACCACAAACACGAGTTTCTGAAATCATCAAAGGCAACAGAAGGATCACAGCCGATACCGCTTTGCGTTTATCAAAATACTTTGGCAACTCCGCCAAATTTTGGCTCGGCCTTCAAGACGATTACGATATTGAAGAAGAAGGCCAGCTTAAATCCAAAGAATTAGAACTTATCGAGCAGTATCAAAGCAATGCAGCTTAGATTGTAAACCAACCAATTTCAATTTTTTAAACACCTCGTTTCTCTTTTGCTAGCCAGCGCAAGAACAAGTGTGCTCATAGAGTCGAAAAACAAAATGATTTGTAAGTACACAAATCCATTGTAGGCTCAATTCAAATTCTCTCAGTTAATAATCTAAGCCCCTACAGGGCTCATGTAAAGTTCTGTAACTGAATCTACCAATATCACGCCCCGTTGGGCGGCTGCCGTCAAAAAATTCTATAACCAAAAATAATGCAGGCCAGTGAGCGAAACTCTCTCATGAATAAACAAGAAACCTAAAACTTATACGTATACCCAAGCCTAGCCACTTGTGTTTCGTTGTAGTCTGCGCTGGTGTAATTAAAATCTTGCCCTTGAACTTTTTTCTTCATCACCATAGAATTGAATAAGTCAGTAACATTAAAGAAAATTTCTCCTTTGCCATTTTGTATCGTCTTCTTTACTCCAAAGTCTACCGAGTAACGAGCATCCATCGTGCCTTGCGGAATAATGTCTGGCGCTAAATAAATAGCAGTAAGCTGTGCTTCTACTTTATTGGCCAAATGAAATTGGTTGTTAAACTTAATATTGCCAGAATACACTTCTTGCATAGCAGCTGTAAATGTGTTGACGGTTGGGTATTTATTTAAAACGGTAAAGCCATCAATTTGATTATGATACCCTGTTACATTCAAATTAAAACCATACCAAGGCGATACATCTTGGTTAAATACTACCTCCAGCCCTGTATTGTAACTTTTATTTACATTCTGAAAAATGGCGTAGATGATCGGATTGTTATTTACCGTGCTGGCAATGCGGGTGATGGTGCCATCTGCAAAACGATGGAACGCTGCAGCATACAAATATCCCTTTGCCCAACTTGTTTTGTAACCCAGTTCGATGGAGTTGGTAAACTGTGGTCGTAGGCCAGGGTTACCGACCTTGATAATCCCTGCATCATCATACTTAGGGAAAATTCGGATGTCCACTTCGTTTGGTCTATCAACCCTCCGATTGTAAAACAAAGAGAGCTTGTGTTGATCTTTCAACTTATAAGCGAATCTCACATTTGGAAATGGCTGAGTGTAATCGTACCCATCACTCTTATAGTATGGATGCTTAGGATTCACTTCGTATTGAATTTTTACATACTCTACTCGCAAGCCAATCTCCGCTTCAAATTTTTGATTCTCGAAAACATAGTTGCCATACACTGCCGGAATTGTTTCGCGATAAGTGGCTGCTCCACCTGCGTTAACATCTAACGGAGAATTTAAACCCGGAATAAAATCCATGTTGGTAGGAATATCTCTCTTCCTAAATTTTAACCCTGTTTCTAACCTACCATATTTTAATGGACGGATGTAGTCTACATTTAAATCGTAAACAAATTCATCTGACAATAATTTGAAAGCATCGAAGCCAGTATACGTTGGCAGAATATTGGTAAAGAAGTATCGCTCATCTTCTCGGTGAAATGTATAGTTGAATCCAACATTTAATAGTCTTCCCTGCTCTTTAAATTTGTGTTGATAGGCAGCCGTACCCATCACGGTCGTTTTTAATTCGTCTTCCAAAAATTGCCAAAGCCTGTTGCGAGTAGATAAATCTTCATTGAAGAAAGGCTCATCTCCATTATCAATTATTTTTTCACTTCCAAACAAAGCAGAAAAAGTAAAGGTGTTTGCCGAATTGATCTCCCAATCAAAACCAGTTTTGATTGTTGTAAAGGCCGTGTTTCTATTTCGCTTGGTTTGTTGATTGATGATCGTTCCGTCTGCATAAGTACGGGTAACAAACTCATTCTTGTTCAATGTTTCGGTATAGAGGTAATCTCCTTGCAAAAACACGTTGATATTATTTTTTCTGTAGTTCAACGAAAGTGATGGATTGTATTTAGGCGTAACTTGATATTGTGGTCGGATAGATGGAAAATTATCTTTACGCACCCACAGGGCACCAAACCCTT
>JAYVPS010000120.1:0-26231 GCA_043757225.1 Cytophagales bacterium
TCCTTCTGCTTTGAGAGCGCTTCAATCAGCGCCTTTCGCACATGGTCTTGATGATGGAATTTGCTTAATGCCTCCAACGCTGCTAAACGCACATTCGTATTGGGGTCTTCGTTCATCGCCACAATCAAAGCATTTACAATTTCATCATCTGCATTTTTCATCCGGTAAGCAACCGTGGCACCTAACACTCGCTGGCTGGCAGATTGATGATTTACTAACATGGCCATCATAGCTTGCTTGGTAGAATCCATCTCTTGGTGAAAGCGTGCAATCTCTTGCTGCTGTTGTTGGTTTTTGTTAATCCAAAATCCTATGCTAACGCCCACCATAATCAACGCCAAACCTGCTGCTACCCGTAATACAATTGGCTGAAGAAAAATTTGTCTTCTCTTCTTCAAGCCACCAATTTCTTCTTGAAGCACTTTTTCGAAATTTAACTTAAGGGAATGGGAAGGTTGAATCGTTGGTGCCTTTTCAAATTGACTAATCACCTTCAGCAATTGTTCGTACAATTGAAATGCCTCTTCGTTGCTTGCGAGTTCCTTCTCTACTGCCGCACGGTTGATTTCATCCAGCTTTCCATCGATGTAGTCAATCAATCTACTTTCCAGCTTTTCCTTTTCCATAATTTTAATTTTTCTCAAGCTCAAAATAATGTTCTCTTAATTTGCCAATCGCACGGTGTACTTTTACTTTAATGTTGGCGACCGTTGTGTTCATCATTACCGCCACCTCTTCGTATTTTAAATGTTCAAAGCGGGTGAGCACTAACAATTCGCGTTGCTCTTCGTCCAACTTCGCCAGCGATTGGTGAAGTATTGTCTCGCGCTCGTCTTGTTCTCTGCTTTCTTCTTTGTCAACCACGAAGTCGCCTATTTTTTCAACATCTATGAACCAACCCTTTTTGTTTTTATTAGCCTGATAATGATCTGAGAAAATATTTCTAGCCATTTGATAAATCCACGGCAAGAATTTATTTCCCTCCCGGTAGCTACTGCGGTATTTAATCATCCGTAAAAAAACATTCTGGGTTAGATCCTCCGCCACCGAGCGGTCGATGGTAAGGCGAGCCAAAAAGTTGAAAATCCGTAAATGGTACCGATCAAACAATATCGAGGCCTGTTGAAGATTACCGCTTTTCACGGCCTCCATAAGTTGTTCATCGGTTAGCAACACGTCAGAAATTTTCAATTTTCAGCTTATTTACCGACAAGAGGCAGAAAGGTTACAAATCAAATAAATATATGGATTCCTATCTTGTTAGGAAGTATGCTTTTCATTTCAAATGCGTTGTTTTTGAACACTTAAACCGCGTGAGCTTGGTACGATATGATTAAACTAAATGATGACCATCGGACGGAATTGGTTCTTTCTAGCAAAAAAATATTAACTTTAACAACAAATTATTTTTATGAGCTCCAGAAGAAAATTTTTAGCCAGCGCCTCAGCCCTAACATTAGGTGCAATCACGGTAACGGGCAAAGAAAACGGAAAGGAAGCATTGGTTCACCATGTATTTTTTTGGTTGAAAAATCCAGGCTCCAAAGAAGATTTAAACAAATTGATTGAGGGAATTACTACGCTGAAAAAAATCGAAACCCTGCGCCATATAAAGATTGGCATACCTGCTGCCACCGAAAAACGCGATGTAGTAGATGCCTCCTATAGCATTTCATTGCTGGCAGTTTTTGATGATGTAAAAGGGCATGATGCTTATCAAGTGCATCCCATACACACAAAATTTGTTGCTGATTACTCTCACCTCTGGGGGAAAGTAGTTATTTACGATTCACAAGATCTGAGTTAAGGTACTTTGAAAGGCTAAGAGAGGGGAATTATCACAATCATTGTTCTAGTAAAATCAAAAAGGGGCTTCGCCCCTTTTTAATTTTCGTAATCTAGCTAATTAAAACTTCCTTCCAGGGAAATAGGCAACCTCTCCCAACTCTTCTTCAATACGAATCAGTTGATTGTATTTAGCCATCCTGTCAGAGCGAGAAGCTGAGCCAGTTTTAATTTGGCCTGTATTCAAAGCAACAGCCAAGTCAGCAATCGTGTTATCTTCTGTTTCGCCAGAGCGGTGCGACATGATGCTTTTATATGAATTGCGTTTTGCCAAATTCACTGCATCAATTGTTTCGGTAAGTGAACCAATCTGATTTACTTTTACCAAAATAGCATTACCCACTCCTTTATCAATTCCTTCTTGCAAGCGTTTTACGTTTGTTACAAATAAATCATCACCAACCAATTGCACCTTTTTGCCGATGTTGTCGGTCAGCGCTTTCCATCCTGCCCAGTCATCTTCAGCCAAACCATCTTCAATAGAGATAATAGGATATTTTTTTGCCCAGTTCGTCCAGTACTCGGCCATCTCCAAAGGCTTCAATTTTTTACCAGAAGATTTTTTAAAATGATACATCTTAGTTTTGCTGTCATAGAATTCTGATGCCGCAGGGTCTAATGCAATGAAAACATCTTTGCCTGGCTTGTAGCCGGCCTTCTCAATCGCCTTCAATACGATCTCAATTGCCTCTTCATTCGACTTGATATTTGGTGCAAAGCCACCTTCATCACCTACATTAGTAGACAGCCCTTGATCGTGCAATACTTTTTTTAACGTATGAAAAATCTCTGCACCCATTCGCAAGGCTTCGGAAAATGTATCAGCTCCAACAGGCATTACCATAAATTCCTGAAAGTCGATGGAGTTATCAGCATGGCTACCGCCATTCAAAATATTCATCATCGGCACCGGCAATGTTGTTGCATTAACACCACCAATGTAACGGTATAATGATTGGCCTGATTCCATTGCGGCCGCCTTTGCTACTGCCAATGATACCCCTAGAATGGCGTTTGCTCCAAGCTTACCTTTATTGGGCGTGCCATCAATTTCTATCATTACTTTGTCGATGAGTGTTTGATCAAATACAGGAAACCCAACGATCTCTGAAGCAATTCTTGTATTTACATTTGATACCGCCTTCAATACACCTTTGCCCATGTATTTTTTCTTATCGCCATCGCGTAGTTCCACCGCTTCATGCGAACCAGTAGAGGCACCTGACGGAACCGCGGCCCGACCAAATGCTCCTGACTCGGTGAATACATCAACTTCTACTGTAGGATTGCCACGGCTATCTAATATTTGACGCGCGTGGATGCTTTCGATTAAACTCATATTTTAGATTTTAGATTTGCGAATAAAAATTTATGGAGATATACTCTTAATTAATTAATCATCTGAAGAAACTGATCAAACAAGTACCTTGAATCATGCGGGCCAGGTGAAGCTTCAGGATGGTATTGAACTGAGAAAGCTTTTTTGTTTTTCAATCGAATACCCATCACCGTGTTGTCATTCAAATGGATGTGGGTAAGTTCTATTTCAGGATGTTGATCTAACCCTTTATCACTTACCGCGAACCCATGATTCTGAGAAGTCATTTCGCCCAAGCCAGTTACTAAATTTTTTACTGGATGGTTTAAGCCGCGATGGCCATGGTGCATTTTATACGTTGTTAATCCGCAAGCCAATGCCAACAATTGATGTCCCAGGCAAATTCCAAACAAAGGCTTATCAGCTGCTAAGATTTCCTTCACCGTAGTGACAGCATAACCCATCACCGATGGATCACCAGGACCATTGGATAGAAAATATCCGTCAGGGTTCCACGCTGCCATTTCCTTGAACGAAGTTTTGGCAGGGAATACCTGCACATAACAACCTCGCGCTGCAAGGCAATGAAGAATATTGGTTTTAATTCCAACATCCAAGGCAGCAATCTTAATCTTCGCATTAGCGTCTCCAACAAAGTATGGCTTCTTCGTACTTACTACTGACGACAGCTCGAGCCCTTCCATTGAAGGCACTTTTTTCAACTCTTCTTTTAATTGATCGGGCGAAAGTACCGAAGAGATAATTGCATTCATGGCACCTTTGCTTCGGATGTAGCGCACCAACTTACGGGTGTCAACATCTGCAATGCCGGTGACGTTGTTCTTTTCTAAATAGTCTTGTAGACTTTGCTTCGAGGTCTTTCGGCTAAAATCATCTGAGAATTCATTGATAACAATCCCCTTGATAGTGGGTGAAGCAGACTCTTGCTCCTCGGCAACTGTTCCATAGTTACCGATGTGGGCGGTAGTGTTTACAATGATTTGGCCGTAGTAAGAAGGATCTGTGTAGATTTCCTGGTAGCCTGTCATACCAGTATTGAAACAGATTTCTCCGCCACTAGTGCCTTTTTTTCCAATCGCGCGACCCTCTACCAGAAGGCCGTCTGCTAAGAGTAGGTATGCTTTTTCGCTCAAGTGAATTAGGGGTTATGGTTGCAACTGACAAAAATACTTTTCGTTCTTGAATCGGCAGTCAAACCCACCGGAAATCTTTCTGCACTCGTTGTAGAAAAGGCATAAAAAAAGGGATCGAACAAATGTTCAATCCCCCTTTATAGATTAGCAATATCACCTATTCGTCTTTTTTAGACTTCTTAGCAGCTTTCTTTGGCTTTTCTTCGGCTGTTTCCGACACTACAATAGCGTCTTCCACACCCTCCTCATCCTTCTTGCCTTTGCGGCTTCTACGGGTTTTAGCTTTCTTCTCTGCTCCATCTTTTTTGTAGAGGTCATTGAAGTCCACCAATTCCATCAAGCACATGTCTGCTGCATCACCCAACCGCACTTCGCTCAGTTTAATAATACGAGTGTAACCTCCTGGGCGCGTAGAAATACGACCGGCAACTTCACCAAATAAGGTTTTAATTGATTCCTTATTTTGAAGATAAGAAAATACTGTTCTGCGAGAGTGTGTTGTATCGTCCTTAGCCTTGGTAATCAAAGGCTCTACATATTTTTTCAAAGCCTTCGCTTTTGCTACCGTGGTAGTTATTCGCTTGTTCAAGATCAACGAAGTGGCCATGTTTGATAACAAGGCATGCCTGTGTGCTGATTTGCGGCCGAGGTGGTTGATTTTTTTTCCGTGTCTCATTAGTCTTCTTCCAGTTTATATTTGGCAAGATCCATCCCGAAGGTCAGGCTTTTCTCAGCCACTAATTGTTCCAATTCAGCCAATGATTTCTTACCGAAGTTACGAAACTTCATCATGTCAGAAATATCAAGTCTTACTAAGTCACCCAATGTTTTTACATCAGCCGCTTTCAAGCAATTGTAAGCGCGTACAGACAAATCAAGGTCATGTAACTGTGATTTCAAAAGCTTGCGCATGTGCAACATCTCTTCATCCACTTGCTCTACTTCGCTGTCTTTCGTAGTCTCTAACTCGATTGATTTATCTGAGAACAACCGGAAGTGCTGGATCAAAATAAACGCTGCGCCCTCCAATGCTTTCTCAGGATGGATAGAACCATCGGTTTCAATATCGATCAATAATTTTTCGTAGTCAGTCTTTTGCTCAACGCGTGTGTTCTCTACGCTATACTTCACATTTTTTACAGGCGTGAAAATGGCATCGATTGGAATAAATCCAAAAACCTGTTCGGTTGGTTTGCTCTCTTCAGCAGGCAAATAACCTCTTCCCTTCTCAAGCAACAACTCAATCTCAAAGTGAGCTGACTCATCTAAGTTACAGATTACATGATCTCCATTTAAGATTTCGTAGCCGACAGTGAACTTAGCAATGTCAGAAGCTTTAAATTGCTTTTGCTTTTTGATGTTCACAACAACTTTAGAGTCATTCGTCTCCCCCACCTTGCGGAAGCGAACTTGTTTCAGGTTAAGAATAATTTCCGCTACATCTTCCACTACACCCTCAATAGTTGAAAATTCGTGCAACACACCCGGGATTTTAATCCCTGTGATGGCATATCCTTCTAATGAAGATAAAAGAATCCTTCTCAAGGCATTGCCAATGGTTACTCCGTAGCCTTTCTCCAAAGGCTTGAAGGTAAAGAAGCCGTGAAAATCGTCTGATTTTTCCATCACTACTTTCTCCGGCATTTGAAATGCTAATATTGACATAAGCGTTTTTTTACTGTTTAGAATTACTTCGAGTACAATTCAACGATCAACTGTTCATTGATATTTTCAGGGATATCTTGACGTGGGGGTAAATTGATAAGTTTACCTTCCATCTCCTTTAAATCCCACTCCAACCAGTTGTATTTTTTAGCTCCTTGAATAGACAAGGAATTGCCAATCGACTCCAACGATTTTGATTTTTCGCGCACGGCCACAACATCGCCAGGACGCAAGAATACTGAAGGGATATTTACCACGTCACCGTTTACAGTGATGTGCTTATGCACGACCAACTGACGAGCTGCCCTACGAGTAGGAGCAACACCTAAGCGGTAGATGGTATTATCCAAACGAGACTCCAACATTTGAAGAAGAACTTCTCCTGTTACCCCCTTCTTGCGAGAGGCCTTATGGAATGTATTTTCAAACTGGCGCTCTAAAATGCCGTAAATAAACTTGGCCTTTTGCTTCTCAGCCAACTGAACAGCATATTCAGATTGTTTGCGTTTTTTTCCCTTTCCATGTTGGCCAGCAGGATAAGGCTTTTTAGCCAACGTTTTGCTGTCGCCAAAAATAGGTTCGTTATACCTTCTGGAAATCCTTGTTTTCGGGCCTGTGTACCTTGCCATGTTATACTTCTTTTAACTAAAATTAAACTCTTCTTTTCTTAGGAGGACGACATCCGTTGTGAGGCATTGGGGTAAAATCCCTAATGATCGTAACTTCAACACCAGAGGCTTGAATGCTGCGGATAGCAGACTCACGACCAGCGCCCGGGCCTTTCACAAATACTTCTACTTTGCGCACGCCTAACTCAAAAGCTTTCGTAGCACACTCTTGGGCTGCTACTTGAGCTGCATAGGGAGTGTTTTTCTTAGAGCCTTTAAATCCCATCTTTCCAGCAGAAGCCCAAGACACAACTTGCCCGGTGCTATTTGTTATCGAGATGATGATATTGTTGAACGTAGCACGGAGGTGGGCTTGGCCTATGGCCTCCACTACTACAACGCGCTTCTTACTTTTGTCCTTTTTCTTTTCAACTGCAGGTGCTGCCATACGAAAAGTTTATTTGTTTAATGATTAACCTTTAACTGCCTTCTTCTTATTCGCTACTGTCTTACGTTTTCCTTTACGGGTACGTGAGTTGTTTTTCGTTTTCTGACCTCGCACGGGCAAGCCCTTGCGATGACGAAGACCGCGGTAACAACCAATGTCCATCAAGCGCTTGATGCTCAACTGAACTTCTGATTTCAGCGATCCTTCAATGCGGAATTGCTCCGTAATGATTGCACGGACGGCATTCGACTCTTCATCGTTCCAATCCTTTACCTTTTTGTCCAAGCTTACTTTAGCTTGAGCCAATATTTTTTGCGCTGACCTGCGGCCAATGCCAAAAATGTATGTGAGGCTTATTTCACCTCTTTTGTTATCCGGAATATCAACGCCAGCAATACGTGCCATAATTATCCTTGTCTTTGTTTATAACGTGGGTTCTTTTTGTTGATTACATACAGCCTGCCTTTGCGTCTGATTATCTTACAATCGACACTTCGCTTTTTTATGGATGCTCTGACTTTCATAAAACTTACTTATATCTAAATGTTATCCGGCCTTTCGTTAAATCATAAGGCGACATCTCTAATCTTACTTTATCTCCCGGCAAAATACGGATGTAGTGCATCCTCATCTTACCCGAAATATGTGCCAACACTTCGTGCCCATTTTCCAATTGCACTTTAAACATGGCATTGGACAAGGCCTCTAAAATCGTTCCGTCTTGTTCTATCGACTTTTGTTTCGCCATTTAAAACTATAACTGTCTTCTATATATTCGTGTGTCGTCAAAATCTCTGTTCTGTCTTCGTATACTGCTACCATGTGTTCGAAGTGTGCCGAGGGCTTGCGGTCATGAGTGCGGATCGTCCATCCATCTTTCTCTTGTACCACCTTCTTCGTTCCCATGTTGATCATCGGCTCAATCGCAAAAACCATCCCCGCAACAATCTTTGGTCCCTTTCCTCTCTTTCCATAGTTAGGGACTTCCGGATCTTCATGAAGATCTCTTCCCACGCCATGCCCAACTAACTCCCTCACCACCCCATATCCAAACTTTTCTACAAAACTTTGAATCGCATATCCAACATCACCAATCCGATTCCCAACTTTTGCTTCCGCAATGCCGAGATAAAGAGACTCATTTGTCCGATCCAATAACTTCAACACTTCTTCACTCACACCCTCCAATGGATACGTGTAAGCTGAATCGCTGTGAAAGCCTTTGTACTTCACTCCGCAATCCACTGAAATGATGTCGCCTTCTTTCAACTCGTACTCTCCGGGGAAACCATGCACCACCACGTCATTGACGGATATACACAACCCAGCCGGAAAGCCGTGGTAATTTTTAAAGGAAGGCGAGCCTCCATGGTCACAGATAAATTGTTCGGCAATGGTATTCAGATTTTTCGTTTTCACTCCAGGCTTAATCGCCTTGGCTACTTCCGCATGCGCTTTGGCTAATACCTGGGCACTTTCTTTAATAATCTGTATATCACTGTCCGTCTTTAAGTGAACCATTTCACTTTAAGCCGCAGCAAACTGAGAACGTCCTTTCACTCTTCCGGATTTCATCATCCCCTCGTAGTGACGCATCAACAAATAACTTTCAATTTGTTGGAGCGTATCTAATACCACACCCACTAAAATGAGGAGCGAAGTACCACCATAGAAATAAGCAAAATTTTGAGTTATACCGGCCTTCACAGCAAAAGCCGGAAGAATCGCCACCCCTGCTAATAACAATGCACCAGGTAAAGTAATTTTTGATAAAATGCTATCGATAAATTCGCCTGTTTGCTTACCCGGCTTGATGCCCGGAACAAACCCACCATTTCTTTTCAAGTTATCAGCAATATCATTCGATGGAACGGTGATTGCGGTATAGAAAAATGTAAAGATGATAATCAACGTGGCAAACAACGCATTATACTGCCAAGAAGTAAAGTCTGCAAATGTAGAACCGACATAGGCACTCACATCACTATCTCTCCAAATTTGAGCTATCAATGGAGGCAAGAACATCAATGCTTGTGCAAAGATGATCGGCATCACACCGGCTGAGTTCAACTTCAATGGAATGAAATCACGCTTACCACCATACAATTTATTTCCTACCACCTGCTTAGCATATTGGACAGGGATTCTGCGCACGGCTTGCGTTAGCGCGATCACTCCAACCACTACAAAGAATAAGGCAAGGAATTCAAGAATCAACAACAAACCACCGCCCAATCCTTTAGCATCGGCCTCTTGCCAGATAGCTGCAGGGAAACGAGATACAATACCAATCATGATCAACATACTGATACCATTTCCTATTCCCTTGTCTGTAATACGCTCGCCTAACCACATACAGAACATGGTGCCTGAAACAATGATTATCATGGATGAAACCGTGTAGAATAAACCAGGATGGATAATCGCTTCTGGATTAACAATTGATTTCAAGTAGCCAAAAGATTGTGCGGCTGTAATCACAATTGTCAACACGCGTGTGAATTGATTTAATTTCTTTCTCCCACTATCACCTTCCTTTTGAAGTTTAGTAAAATGCGGCACTGCTACCGTTAACAATTGAACTACGATGGAAGCAGAAATGTAAGGCATTATTCCTAGTGCAAAAATAGATGCCCTGCTGAACGATCCTCCTAAAAAAGTATTTAAGAAATCAAAAACACCACCTTGATTACCGGTCAATAAATTGGGGTCAATCCCTGGTAGAACAACGTAAGAACCCAAACGGAAGATTACTAAAAAACCAATGGTATTTAATATTCTTACCCGAAGGTCTTCGATTGAAAAGATGTTCTTTATGGTTGTAAAGAAACGCTTCATTTATTTCAGAGTTGTGGTGCTTCCACCCACGGTTTCAATTGCCTTAATAGCGGTTGTCGAAAAGGCATGTGCTTCCACGTTTACCTTCGCCTTCAACTCACCTCTTCCTAAAATCTTCACTTTATCTTTTTTTCCTACGATGCCATTATCAACCATTAGTTGAATATTGATCGAAGAAACATTTGTCTTTAGGGCCAATTCCTGTAAGGCATCTAAGTTGATTGCCTTGAAGTAAATCTTGTTGTTATTCTTAAAACCAAATTTAGGAACACGTCTTTGCAAAGGCATTTGACCGCCTTCAAATCCAAATTTCCTGGAATAACCCGAACGAGATTGGGCACCCTTGTGTCCACGACCCGCTGTGCTACCGCCAGAACCTTGTCCACGGCCTAATCTCTTATTATTTCTTACCGATCCTTCTGCCGGTTTAAGTGTGTGCAGCTTCATCTTATAATTCGGTTACGCTCACTAAGTGACTTACTTTTTTTACCATTCCCATAATCTGTGGGGTGTATTCTACTTCCACAGAATGATTCACCTTCCGAAGACCTAATGACTGCATTGTCAAAAGTTGTGTCTTTGGTCTTTTGATAGTGCTACGGGTCTGCGTGATTTTAACTTTTGCCATTGTTCTTATCCGTTAAAAACTTTTGATAATGAAATACCACGGTTGCGGGCAATTGTTTGTGGGTCGCGCATCGTTGTCAATGCTTTGAAAGTTGCCTTTACCACGTTGTGCGGGTTAGACGAACCTTTTGACTTTGCCAACACATTATGAACACCGGCACTCTCCAAAACGGCACGCATTGCACCACCAGCTATTACACCTGTACCAGGCGAAGCAGGCTTCAACAATACGAAACCACCACCAAATTTTCCGAGTGACTCATGTGGCACAGTCCCCTTAATGATAGGCACCTTCACCAAATGCTTCTTAGCATCATCAATACCTTTGGTAATTGCATCAGTAACTTCATTGGCCTTACCCAATCCGTATCCTACTACACCATTACCATCTCCTACCACTACAATCGCTGCGAAGCTAAATCTTCTACCACCCTTCACCACCTTCGCTACACGCTGGATGGCTACTACCTTTTCTTTCAGGTCGATTTCGCTGGCTTTTACTGTGCTGACGTTGCTCTGTGTCATGCTATTAAAATTTTAATCCTCCCTCTCTGGCGCCTTCGGCCAAAGCCTTAATGTTACCGTGATACAAATATCCGTTGCGATCAAAAACAACCTGTTGAATGCCGTTTGCCATTGCTTTCTCTGCAAGCTTCTTACCAACTGTTTTTGAAATCTCTAATTTCACTCCACCTTTTTTGTCGAGGTCTCTTGATGAGGTTGCCAATAAAGTGATACCTTTTCCATCATCGATTACCTGGGCATAAATCGCAGTATTACTTTTGAATACAGAAAGTCTCGGCCGTACCGCTGTACCTTCTATTTTCTTGCGGATGCCCTTCTTTATCCGCTCTCTTCTATTCTTAATGTTTGGCATATTCTAATTTTATTTAGCAGCTGCTTTACCAGCTTTTCTCCGAACAAATTCTCCCAGATACCTGATTCCCTTGCCTTTGTAAGGCTCCACACTACGGAGTGACTTGATCTTAGCCGCCACTTGTCCGATCAACTGCTTATCCGTTCCTTCTAAGGTAATGATAGGGTTCTGACCTTTCTCTTGTGTAGCCAATACCTTTAATTCTGACGGTACCGACATGATAATACTATGAGAGTATCCAAGGCTCAAATCCAACACATTTCCCTGCGAAGTAGCTTTGAAACCTACGCCAATTACTTCAAGTTGCCTTTTGTATCCGTTGCTTACGCCTTCCACCATATTGGCAATTAATGAGCGGTAAAGACCGTGCATAGCCTTGTGTCTCTTTTGTTCTGTTGGACGCTCAACTACAATTTGTCCGTCTTGTAAGGCAACCTTAAAATCCGGATCAATCACTTGCTTCAATTCCCCTTTTGGACCTTTAACGGTAACCTTGTGATCACTTTCAGCATATGCGAAAGTTACACCCTTGGGAAGTTCTATTGGAAGTTTACCTATACGTGACATATTCTTTTGCGATTAGTAGATGTAACATAAAACCTCACCACCTACATTCAATACCTTGGCTTCTTTATCAGTGATTACACCTTTAGAAGTAGAGAGAATAGCGATACCCAAACCATTTAATACCTTCGGCAACTCTTCGGCACCTTTATATTGGCGCAAACCAGGAGAGCTTATTCTATCCAACTTGGTGATGGCCGACTCTTTTGTTTCAGGATTGTATTTCAAAGCAATTTTAATGTTGCCTTGTTTGTTCGGAGTCTCCTCAAACTTGTAGTTCAAGATATACCCTTTGTCGAAAAGCACCTTGGTTACTTCCTTCTTTAGGTTGGAAGAGGGCACTTCTACTACACGGTGGCGAGCCTTGATGGCGTTGCGCAACCTGGTTAAATAATCTGCGATTGGATCAGTTGTCTTCATTACACTTTTCTTTAAAAAGCAAGCCCCATTTTTTGAACGGGGCTGCAAATATAAATAACAATTCTAGTTATTCAAACCTGTTACCCGGTTTCGTTGTGATTTCTATCGTTACGACCTCGGTACTCAGCACCAATATTTTTCTACCGGCTTACCAACTTGATTTGGTAATTCCGGGGATTTTACCATCGCTGGCTAGTTGTCTAAACTGATTCCGGCAAATACCAAACTTCGACATATATCCCCTAGGTCTTCCTGTAAGTTTGCAACGGCTGTGCAAACGAACTTTTGAAGAATTTCTAGGGAGCTTGTCAAGTCCTTCCCAATCTCCAGCCTTCTTCAACGCTTCACGCTTTTTGGCGTAACGCTCTACCAGTCTCAATTTCTTCTTATCTCTGGCGATAACAGCTAATTTTGCCATTCTTTTAGTTTTTATTTACAAAAGGCATCCCAAATGCTTTCAACAATTCAAAGCTCTCTTCATCGGTATTGGCGGTGGTCACAAACGTGATGTCCATTCCGTTGATTTTCGTAACCTTATCAATTGAGATTTCAGGAAAAATAATCTGCTCCTTTACACCCAATGTATAATTTCCACGGCCGTCAAACCCTTTGTCGTTTACTCCTTTGAAATCGCGTACCCTGGGGAGCGCAATATTCATTAGTCGATCCATGAATTCATACATGCGATCTCCACGCAACGTTACTTTCGCGCCAATGGCTTGATCATTCCGTAACTTAAAGTTTGAAATATCTTTTTTAGACTTGGTAGAAACTGCTTTCTGGCCGGTGATGGTCGTAAGCTCTTCTACGCCTACCTCAATCAACTTCTTATCAGCTACCGCAGCACCAATTCCTTTGTTGATACAAATTTTTTCAATTTTTGGTACCTGCATGACCGATTTGTATTGAAATTTCTCTTTCAATCCGGGCACGATTTCCGTGAGGTACTTGTCTTTTAATCTGGGCGTTGCCATTATTTTATAAATTCACCTGTTTTCTTTGAGAATCTTTGAATCTTGCCCTTTTCGTTCAGTTTTCTTCCTGTGCGAACGGCCTTGCCAGTACCGGCTTCTACCAACATCAAATTGCTAATGTGTATGGTTCCCTCGGTCTTCTTAATTCCACCTTCCGGCTTACCGGCTGATGGCTTTTGATGCTTGGTAATTATGTTGATACCTTCCACTATTGCGCGGTTCTTCTCAACTAAAATCTCCAACACCTTGCCTTCTTTTTGCTTGTCATCACCAGACAACACTTTAACAGTGTCTCCTTTGCGGATGTGAAGCTTAGGTTGCTTGTTAAATTTCCTTTCCATAACGATTAAAGTACTTCTGGAGCTAATGATATGATTTTCATGAATTGCTTCTCGCGAAGCTCCCTTGCCACGGGCCCAAAAATACGGGTTCCTCGTGGTTCGTTCTGTGGATTTAAAAGGACTGCTGCATTGTCTTCAAAACGAATGTATGAGCCGTCTTTTCTCCTGATTTCTTTTTTTGTACGAACAATTACTGCTGTCGAAACTGTTCCTTTTTTGATTTGGCTCGTTGGAATGGCAGATTTAACTGTCACCACAATCTTATCGCCTACGCTTGCAGTACGTCTATGCGTGCCACCCAATACGTGTAAGCACAATACTTCTTTTGCACCACTGTTATCGGCTACTGTAAGCCTACTTTCTGTTTGTATCATGGTTACTTCGCTTTTTCTATTATTTCAACCAACCTCCAACGCTTCTTTTTGCTCAACGGACGAGTTTCCATAATGCGCACTGTATCGCCAATGCCCGCCTCATTCTTCTCATCATGCGCCATGAACTTGGTAGTTTTGTTCATGAACTTTCCATAGATAGGGTGCTTCACCTTTCTGTCGATGGCCACAGTAATTGACTTTTGCATTTTATTGCTGGTCACTGTACCTGTTCTTTCTTTTCTGAGGTTACGTTCTGCCGTCTCCATGTGCTTATTTTGTTGATACTTTAGCTGTTAATTCTGTCTTTAGTCTAGCAACCAGCTTGCGCATTTCTTTAATTTTCATCGGGTTTTCGATGCTTGCTACCTGATGAGCAAATTTAATCTTGCGAAGATTTTCTTGCTCGCTTACGAGTTTCTCGTTTAGCTCTGCTACGGTAAGACCTTTGATCTCGGTGTTTTTCATTTTATTTCTTCTCTACTTGTTCTACGTAATCTCTGCGAACAGTGAATTGTGTCTTCAATGGTAACTTACCATCAGCCAATGCCAATGCTTCTTTTGCGGTTGCCATCGTAACGCCACCCGCCTCAAATAATATAGTGCCGGGCTTAATTACTGCTACCCAATATTCAGGAGCTCCTTTACCTTTACCCATCCGTACTTCAGCAGGCTTGCGGGTAATCGGTTTGTCAGGGAAAACACGGATCCATACTTGACCCTCGCGCTTCATGGCACGAGTAACGGCAACACGAGCAGCTTCCAACTGACGCGCGGTGAGCCAGCAAGGCTCTAATGCTTTCAGTGCAAAAGATCCGAAGGCGATTTGATGACCACGGGTGGCCGATCCTTTCACCTTGCCTTTCTGCATCTTCCTAAATTTCGTACGCTTTGGTTGTAACATGATTAGCTACTTTTAAAAATCTACTTCAATTATCTTTTACCGCCTCTTCCCTTATTACGATCACCACTGCGATCGCCTCCTCTATCATTTCTATCACCACCACCTCCGCGCTCATTTCTTTCTCCACGGCCACCACCAGCTCCACCTCTTCTTCTATCTCCACCGCCTGCAGAAGGACCACCCTTATTTTCTCCCGGTGCATTGCTTACCATGCCCACATTAGGCGACAAGTCACGCTTACCGTACACTTCACCTTTAAATATCCAAACTTTGATACCGATCTTACCATACACTGTTTGTGCTTCAGAGATTGCATAATCAATATCAGCACGTAATGTGTGAAGAGGAATCCGACCTTCTTTATATTGTTCAGTACGAGCCATATCAGCGCCCGCCAAACGGCCACCTAATTTCACTTTAATACCTTCTGCACCTACACGCATGGTAGAAGCAATTGCTTGTTTCATCGCCCTGCGATAAGAAATACGCGCTTCTAATTGTTGTGCTATAGATTCACCTACTAGGCGAGCATCTAACTCAGGGCGCTTAATCTCAAAAATATTGATCTGTACGTCCTTCTTGGTTAGCTTCTTTAATTCTTCTTTTATCTTATCTACTTCAGTACCACCTTTTCCAATCACTACACCCGGACGAGCCGTATGAATGGTAATTGTAATACGCTTCGAGGTACTGCGTTCGATTACAACTTTTGCAATGCCTCCTTTTTGAATACGGGCATCCACATATTTTCTGATCGTTTGATCTTCAACTAATTTATCAGAAAAGTCTTTGCCACCGTACCAAGCAGAATCCCAGCCGCGTACAACTCCTAATCTAAAACCAATCGGGTTAATTTTTTGTCCCATTACTTTTCAGTTTCTTTTGCCCTGGATTTTTTTTCAATTTCTACTTTTGCTGGCATGCGATCTACTACCAATGTTACATGATTAGATCTTTTCCTTACCCGGTGTGCACGACCTTGTGGTGCCGGACGAAGACGCTTTAACATACGACCGCCACCAACAAAAATTTCTTTTACAAATAGATCAGCCTCTTCCAATTTCACATCGGCATTTTTTGCAGTCCAACTGCTGATAGCTGATAAGAGAAGTTTTTCCAATTTTGCAGACGGATGCTTGGCATCGAACTTTAAAATATTGAGGGCATTGTTAACACGCTCTCCACGGATAATGTCCGCTATCAGCCTCATTTTGCGTGGGGAAGATGGAGAGTTGTGTAGATGCACCGTAGAAGGGCCTGTCTTCGCTGCTTCTTTCACAGCTTTGATCTTTGCTCTCTTGGCTACGGATCCTTTTATTTTCTTTACTGTTTCCATGTTCAGGAATTATTTGCCTCCGGCTTCTGATTTGTTATTTCCACTATGCCCTTTAAAGGTGCGGGTGGGTGCAAATTCGCCCAACTTATGCCCCACCATGTTTTCTGTCACATAAACCGGAATAAACTTATTTCCGTTGTGAACAGCGAACGTATGCCCGATCAAATCTGGTGTAATGGTTGATCTGCGTGACCAAGTCTTAATAACCGATTTTTTTCCGGCTTGCTCCATCACTTGCACTTTCTTAGCAAGGCGGGCATCTAAATAAGGACCTTTTTTTATTGACCTTCCCATATTATTTCTTTCTTCTTGCTATGATTAAACCATCTGAGTATTTCTTCGGATGACGAGTCTTCTTGCCTTTTGACAATAAACCATTCCGTGAACGAGGGTGACCACCTGAAGCACGACCTTCACCTCCACCCATCGGGTGATCGACAGGGTTCATTGCTACCGGCCTTGTACGAGGGCGTCTTCCTCTCCAACGACTACGGCCAGCCTTACCTACACTTTCATTCATGTGTTCAGCATTTGAAACTGCGCCTACTGTTGCCATGCAGTTTACCAACACATTACGCATTTCGCCAGAAGGCATCTTCAAGGTAGCGTACACATCTTCGCGTGCTACTAATTGAACAAAAGAACCAGCACTGCGTGCAAAAGATGCACCTTGTCCTGGCTTCACTTCCACATTGTGAACAATCGTACCTACTGGTATTTTTGCCAATGGCAATGCATTGCCAACTTCGGGCGGTACGTTATCTCCTGAGATTAACGTCTGACCAACTTTTATTCCATTTGGAGCAATGATATAGGTCTTAGTACCATCAGCATAATACAACTTGGCAATGCGAGCTGTACGAGACGGATCATATTCAATCGACTGAACTACTGCCGGAATTCCAAACTTGTTTCTTTTAAAATCAATAATGCGAAGCTTTTGCTTGTGGCCACCACCGATGTAACGCATGGTCATTTTACCACTCTTATTACGACCACCGGTTTTCTTCAGCGTTACGACCAAAGACTTTTCAGGCGTTGATTCTGTGATATCATCAAAGCTAGGAGCCAATCGGTGGCGTGTGCCTGCAGTTATGGGGTTTAATTTTCTCAGTGCCATGCTACCTCTATTAAACGTTGCTATAAAAATCAATTACTTCACCTGCAGCTAGCGTAACAATAGCTTTTTTGATGGTAGGTCTTCTGCCCGTTACCGCGCCCGCTTTGGTAGATCGTGTTTTGTTTTTCCCTAACACTACCAAGGTATTTACCTTTTCCACATTCACTGCATACATTTTTTCTACTGCCTTCTTGATCTCCACTTTGTTGGCAGAAGGATCTACGATAAAGCCATACTTGCCTTTCTCGTTCATGGCAGACATTTTTTCAGTAACTAAGGGGCCTATTAAAATACTCATGTTACCGTTATTTTAAGATGTTGTTGATGGTGTCAATTGAGCCTTCCACTAATACCAACTGCTCAGCATTCATAACATCATAAGTATTGATCTGAGAAGCGGCAATGATTTTGGTGTTTTGAACATTTCTTCCAGAAAGGACTACGTTCTTATTTACAGAAGGAAGGATGAAAAGAGTTTTTTTATCATTCAGCGCAAGCAACTTTAGCATAGCAAGGTATTGCTTAGTATTAGGCGCTTCGAAATTGAAATCTTCTAAAATAGAAATTGAATTGTCTTTTGCTTTATAAGTAAGAGCTGACTTACGAGCCAAGTCTTTCACTTTCTTATTCAGTTTGAAAGAATAGTCGCGAGGAGTAGGCCCGAATATACGACCACCACCTTTGAATTGTGGATTCTTGATGTTACCCGCACGAGCACCACCGGTTCCTTTTTGCTTTTTGATTTTTCTGGAAGATCCTGAAACTTCGTTACGCTGCTTTGACTTGTGTGTACCCTGACGTTGATTAGCCAAAATGCTTTTTACATCCAAGTAAATTGCATGGTCATTGGGCTCGATGCCGAAAACCTCTGCTGAGAGGTTCACTTTGCGCCCCGTGCTTTCGCCACTGTGTTTTACAACTGCTATGTCCATTACTTATGAAGGATTATCGTTGAATTTTTTGCACCCGGTACTGAACCACTAATAAGAATAAGATTTTGCTCGGGCATAATCTTAATTACCTTCAGGTTCATCGTCTTTACGCGATCTCCACCCATTCTACCAGGCAATCTCTTGCCCTTGATTACACGAGACGCGAATGAAGCGTTACCCATAGAACCAGGTGCACGAAGGCGGTTGTGCTGTCCGTGTGTTTGGCCACCCACCCCGGCAAAGCCGTAGCGCTTAACCACACCTTGAAAACCTTTACCTTTAGAAGTACCCACTACATCGATGAAGTCACCTTCAACAAATATGTCAGCTACTTTTATTTCTTTGCCTAGTTCGGCTACTTTATCAAACTCAGCTTCAAAGTCACGGAACTCTATCAAATTTCTCTTTGGAGTTGTGTTGGCTTTTTTGAAATGCCCCATCATAGCTGATGGCGTGTTCTTCTCTTTCTTCTCACCGTATGCAAGTTGAATGGCTTTGTAACCATCTACTTCCTGGCTTCTTACTTGTGTAACTACACAAGGGCCAGCCTCAATGACCGTTACGGATATACTCGCTCCGTCAGTGCCAAAAACACTGGTCATTCCTATTTTCCGTCCGATTATTCCAGGCATGATTGAAACCTTTTTACTTGTTTTTAAATCAATTTACGGGTTTCTTCCCGCAAAAAGGACTGCAAAGATAGGAACATAAGATTAGTTACCAAGAGGGTGATTCAAAAAAATGTAAGGAAATTGGAATTTGTGCATAGCCTACCCGATAAGTCGTTTTAAAACACTGATTTATAGGCATTTACTTGCCAATATTATTTTAATCCAATTAATCATTGAAGCTAAATGCGGAGTCCGTTTTTTTCAAGATTGGCCTGATTCCTCAAAACCCATTACTTTTCCAGAATTTTATAAAATGTTCACATCTCGATCAACCTTGATAAGAAACTCCTCCCTTAGCGTATTGCTGCTAGTCCTCTTCTCAGCAGACATATCATTAGGGGATTCGTTTATAAGTCCATCTGATTGGTTTTCTTTTCTTTTTGGAACAGATGATTCAACATTGAGTGAAATCATTTGGCAATTCCGCTTACCCAAAGCCATTACTTGTCTTTTGGCAGGATCAGCCTTAGCAACCAGTGGCCTCCTAATGCAAACATTATTTAGAAACCCGCTGGCAGGGCCGGATGTTCTTGGGCTAAGTTCGGGAGCAAGCTTATTGGTTGCATTGGTACTAATGCTCGGTCATGCCGGATCGGGCATTCTGCAATCCATTACTGTCAATCCGTGGAGCTTGGCTTTAGCCGCAACCTTGGGCAGTACATTAGTTTTCATGTTAGTGATTGCGATTACCCGATTTGTAAAAGATAATACTTCCATATTAATAATCGGATTGATGTTGAGTGCGGCCACCGCTTCGATTGTGGGGGTGCTTCAATTCATTAGTAAGGCAGAAGACCTACAGCTTTTTATGATATGGTCGCTGGGCAATGTAGGAAGCACGGGCTGGAATGAGATTTTTGTTTTGTTGATTATAGTACTCGTTGGAGTGATGATGGCGATAAGTCAACTAAAATCGCTGAACGGCAGACTGCTGGGAGAAATCTATGCGCAAAGCCTGGGTATTAATTTAAGCCGCTCTCGCTTTTGGTTGGTAGCCTCCACCAGTCTGTTGGTGGGGGGAGTTACCGCCTTTTGTGGGCCGATTACTTTTGTAGGTTTGGCAGTACCTCATTTAGTTAAGTTGATCACACCCACCAGCAATCATAAAGTCTTATTGCCATTAGTGATGATAGGTGGAGGGGCCTTACTTTTGTTTTGCGACCTGTTAACGCATTCTATTGGCTCCATTATTTTGCCTCTTAATGCAGTTACTTCCATGATTGGGGCACCTCTGGTGATTTGGATGATCATCAAAAATAAAAAAGTAGGCATCTGATGGAAACCAAAAACCTTTCGGTTGGCTATTCAGGAAAAGGAAAAGATAACATTCTTTTAGAGAACCTGAATCTATCGTTACAAGCTGGTGAACTCGTTTGTTTCATGGGGCCAAACGGCATCGGCAAATCTACGCTTATGCGAACCTTGGCGGGATTGCAAAGACCTTTGAGTGGGACGATTTCAAAAGTAGATGCGAAAAATGTTGCCTTAGTGTTAACAGAGCGAGTTGCCGTTACCAACATGACAGTGAAAGAGCTTGTTACATTTGGTCGATACCCCTATTTAGATTGGCGCGTTTCTCTTGCAGAAGAGGACATAAAGATTGTGAACAACTCGATTGCGCAAGTTCATATCCAACACTTAACGGAAAAAAAAATCACAGAGCTCAGCGATGGCCAAATGCAACTGGTGATGATTGCCCGTGCCTTAGCTCAAAATACATCTGTATTATTATTGGATGAACCAACCGCCCATTTAGATCTCAACAATCGTGTAGAGATTATGAACCTCTTGCGGAAACTAGCTCGCGAAACCAACAAAGCTATTTTAGTAGCCACGCATGAATTGGATTTGGCTTTGCAAACTGCTGATCTGATTTGGTTGGCCACATACGGAAAGAAAATTAAAAGCGGAGTGCCGGAAGACTTAGTTTTAACTGGAGCATTTGATGAAGTATTTCAATTCAAAGGGTTTGATTTAAAGACCGGAAAAGTAAACCAAGAGGCACATCGGGGGGTGAAGATTAAGGTGGTTGGAAATGGTCACCATTATTTATGGACAAAAAATGCGCTGGAACGATGTGGATTTACGGTGGATGAAAATGCTGCTATAATTATTTCCGCGAACGCCAATAATAAATTGGCTTGGGAACTGGATGGACAAGTGTATTCTAATTTATCAGATTTACTAAAGTGCTTGATGATACTAACACACTCATAGTCTAGAAGCTCTCAGTTTTCCTTTTTTGAAAAGCTTGGATATATAATATACAGCAATACAAAAATCAGAAGAAAATTAAATTCTACGCCATTCCTTCCTCCTCCTACTACAAACCATCCCTCTTTAAAGTGAATTAAAACGATACCCATTATCCAAATAAAGATTGTAATGATGGCAGGCCATTTTACATACCTATCAAATATTAAACAACCGGCACAAACAATGTGAGATAACTTTATTGCCCAGGCTAGATATACGCCCATGGGAGCAAAGCCAATTTCATTCAGATAAAAATTTCCAAAATCATTAACACCATTATTAAACATTCCGCCCATGCCATGAACCAGTAAAATGATTGCTAAAGGCAAACGAATCAATAAGGTTTTGTTGAATTTATCCATTGTCATTTATTGTTTAGCAATTAAAGTGAACTATTGAGCAGAGGAATATTTGTAAGCCTTGTTTGAGAATCCAATATGAAATCCTTTAAATACGCTCCACCCCTAGCCCGGGCTTTTCAGAGCAATACATAACTCCATCCTTCAAAATAAAGCCACCCTTTACAACGTCACGAGCTAAATCCAAACTCCCATCCAAGTCAATATACTTTGTATTAGAACATGCAAAGGCCACATGCAAAGCCGCGGTAATACTGACAATGCTTTCATCATTACAGCCCCAAAAAAGATCAACACCTTCATGCAAACCGATGTCTGCAATTTTTAATCCCTGACTAATGCCACCACACTTCATCAGCTTAATATTAAAAATACCTGTGGCTAATGGAGGCTTTACTAATTCCAAAGCACTCTTTGGTGTAAGCAATGATTCATCGGCCGCCAGTATTTTTCTGATCTCATCGGGCAACTTGCGCATTTCGTTAACTGCTTTTGCAGGAAGTGGTTGCTCAATCAACTCTACTTCTAGGTGTTTTGTTTTGTTATAAAACTCGATCGTCTTGGCCACATCATAGCCTTGGTTGGCATCAATTCGGATAACAAACTTCTTTCCAAATTTTTCACGCAACTTCACAATGCGCTCAATATCTTCTGCGAGGTCTATTCCTAGTTTTACCTTTAAGACTTTGAAACCCCGCTCACCGTATTCTTGCGCTTCTTTCAATGTCTCCTCTAAGTTTTTAATTCCGATCGTATTAGAGGTAGGCAGAGAATGAATCTTCTGACCTAAATATTTTACTAATGGCACTCCTAATAATTTCGTGAACGCATCGTAAAGAGCAATGTCAAGGGCTGCCCGGGCGGCTGGGTTGATTGGGAATTTTTGCCAAATCTCAAAAGTCAATTGGTTCAACTCCCGAATATCGCGACCCACTAAGAATTGAATGTTTTTTTCTTGCAATGCTGTAGTGCATTGCTCAAAGCTTTCGTTGGTCACATATTCGCTTGGGCAACCCGCGCCTATGCCTGTAGTGCCATTCTCTAACTCTATTTCAATAAAGGCATTGTTAACTTCATCAATGGTTTTGAAGGCAATTGTATAGGGTTTTGTGTTACCCAAATCTGCCGACCAGGTTTTTATGGATTTGATTTTCATGGATACGTTTTTGGTTTAAACTTGTGCTATCGACTTTTCAATCATTTCTTTAAAGACAGGCACCAATCGCTGCACGCTGTCTTCTAATGGAAGTATTACAGGAATGCCCAATTCTTTTTCTTTGGCCGTAGCATAATCGCGGGCTTCTTTTTCGGTTAACTTATGCGTATTGACTGTGATGGCCACGGTGGGTGCACCATAAATTCTGATCAAGTCAATCTCATCTTTTACATCGACAATATTGGCCGGGTAATTTTCAAGACCTTTGTATTTTTTTCTTGCGGGATTATGCTGAAGTACTGCCGCATTAGCATCAGCTGATACAATCCATTCAGCGCCTGCCGGCCCACTAGGATTACGCAATGAAGATTGGCCTTCAATAAAAATAATATCAGGCTTGGCTTCTTTCCAACATTGCACAATGGCGTACTCCATCTCGCCCGAAATAAAATCGTTGAGCGTGCTATCAAACACAAAGCCATATTTCGCCCCTTGCATCCAGCCTGTTTGTCCGGTGTAAATCATTTCAGCACGGTAACCCGCTTCGCGCATAGCCTCTACTAAAAAGCGCGTAGTGGTTCGTTTGCCCAAAGCGCAGTCTGTACCAAGCACAGCTATCTTCGGGCAACTCACTAATTTTATTTCGCCCGACCAAAAGTGAAGGTCTTTGAATTTTTTAGGCTTGCGTACATCTATAATTTCTAATCCGCGAGATTTAGCAAAATCGGCCAACTCTGGAATATCTGAAATATATTCATGCAAGCCGTTGATCAATCCGTACCCATGAGTCAAGGCAGTTTTCAAAATTGCACGAAGTGAATCAGGAATAACACCCCCCTTGGTAGCTACTCCAATGATTCCATAAACGGCTTTATCCTTTCCATTCTTGCTGAAATCTTCTATCGAAGCATAGATAGGAATGTCTCTTTTCTTTCCATCCAATATTTCACCTGCATCTTTGCCCGGATACTTATCATCAATAACTCCGACAATATTAAAACGATCTGTTCCACGGATAAGGCCGTGAGCAGTTTTGCCGTTACTAGAGTCCAAATGTCCTGCGGTGATGATGATGGCGTTGGTCTTTTGCATAAAGTCAAGTTAATTAAAAGCTGAAAATTTCGGTGAAAGGAGCGGAATGTGCAAATAACACTTGGTCAATACTATTCACAATCTTTTAAGCTCGGCTAATCAGCTTAATGGCAATAGAGGGGATCGTTCAACCCTTACTCAAATATATTGTAAAAACAGATCCCACTCCCACTTCGCTTGTGACTTCAATTTTTCCATGCAAAGCCTCAACCTGCGTTTTTACTAAAAACAAACCAAAGCCCCGCCCTACAACATGATCATGAAAACGACTCCCTATACTAAATATCTTGTGGCCATATGACTTCAGATCGATCCCTAAGCCGTTATCCTCCAGTCGAAGAACAAGAAAATCGCCCTCGTTCATTGTTCTTATTTTTATGATGAGCGGTCGGGAAGGGTCACGATATTTGATTGCGTTGCTGATGAGATTGTAAAAAATACTGTCAATATAGGCCTGAATAGAATATAAGGCAGGCAAGCAGGGCAAAAGTAAACCCAATCAATACGCTAAACAGGCAGCATAGCCAATAAAAAAATTAGTTATCTTTTTTTTGAAAAGCTGGGTATATAAAGCATAATTTTAGATAGTTCATTCACTCACAAAAATAACACAACTAAACAAACCAGCCATGCGCGGAGTAAACAAAGTAACTTTGGTAGGCAACGTGGGCGATGAGCCCGAGGTAAAAACAGTGCAAGAAAATGTGGCCGTAGCCAAATTTAACCTAGCCACCACCGAACAGTACACGCTTAAAGACGGTGGCAGCGAGAGCAAAACACAGTGGCACACAATTGTATGCTGGCGCGGGCTGGCGCAACTGGCGCAGCAATACATACACAAAGGCAGCCTGCTGTATATTGAAGGGAAAATAAACTACCGAAACTATGACGATAAAGAAGGCAACAAAAAGTATGTAACCGAGATAGTTGCCGAAGAGATTGTTTTGTTGGATAAAAAGAAAAGCGAATAGAATTGTATTGGCCATGATTACTGTATTGATAGAACCCATTACACACCGAGGCGAAAACCGTTTGGCTTTACGTTTTATAAACAATGCCCAGCTCAACAAAGCCGTGCGCATGCTGCACAACGTGCGTTGGAGTGCCTCACTAAAAACCTGGCACATACCTATGGCACAAAGCCAAGCTCAACACGCCATTGAGATTTTAAAAGACTATGCCAAAATTGATGCCTCGGCATGGGTGGCGCGTGTAGAAAAACCCCCGCCTGCCATTGAAAATAAACTAGAGTACTATACAACGTTATCGGAACACAGTCAGTTGGCGCTGCAAAAATATAGGCAGTACTTAACGCTAAAAGGATACAGCACCAACACCGTAAAAACTTATAAAAACGAGTTCATCCAATTTCTTGGGATACTAAAAAAGAAAACTGTAGATGAAATGACATTGGCCGACCTCTATATTTATTTTGAATATTGCCACACTACCTTAAAACTTACCGAAAACACCATACACAGCAGGCTCAACGCGCTAAAATTCTATTACGAAAACATTTTAAAGTGGCCTCCTTTTTATTGGGACATACCCCGCCCTAAAAAGCCATTGCTATTGCCCACCGTATTTAGTAAAGCAGAAATAGAAGCCATCATAAAATCGATAGGCAACAACAAGCACAGAGCCATGATTGTGCTTACCTACGCCTCGGGGCTGCGCATAAGCGAGGTAACCAGCCTAGCCGTGCGCAATATAGACAGCCAACGAATGGTTATACACGTGCACCGGGCAAAAGGCAAAAAAGACAGGGTGCTGCCATTGAGCGAGGTAGCTTTAAAGATATTAAGGGTTTATTACAAAGAATATAAGCCCACACACTACCTATTTGAAGGCCAAAACAAAGATGCGGCCTACAGCACCCGAAGCCTACAGATAATAGTGCAAAATGCAAAGAAAAAAGCGGGCATAACCAAGGTTGGAAGTGTGCACACGTTGCGCCACAGCTATGCCACTCATTTACTGGATAAAGGAGTGGACATAACCTACATACAAAAATTACTGGGGCATAACGATTTAAAAACCACCCTGCGGTATTTGCACGTAACCACTCGCGATTTGCAAAAGATAAAAAGCCCTGTGGAAGACCTGGATATTTGAGTTTAACAAAAAGCGAAAGTTTACAAAAAGCGAAAGTTTGCAGAGCTTATAAACTGATGAGGCCGTTAGCTATACGTTGATAATCAATAGATTATTGGTTTACCTAAAATAATTGATGGATTAAAAACTTTCGCATATATTTGAGTTAAGCGCAATTTGTTTTTTGCTTGTCGCTTGCGGTGTAAATTTTTTGTTGCACAAAAAGCAAAAATCAAACTGCCCTTAACGCTGGTTTTGCAA
>JAYVPS010000121.1:0-7019 GCA_043757225.1 Cytophagales bacterium
GCGCTCGTTGCCGAGAGTGTGGTGTTGGCTTGCTACTTCTTATACTATGATAAAATTGCTTTCCTCTACTATAACATTATAGGATGTATAGTGGTGGTAGTACTTGCACTAATCTTCCAATTATTTTTTAAGAAACAAATTCAAGCAAATGAGAATAAATAGGATTTTAAGGAGTTACTATTTAAATCCTGCTTTGGGCGAGTGATAAATAAAAAGGCTGAAGCATAGCCCCAGCCTTCTTAAAAGATTAAGAGAAGTCTATTTTAATCCTTTTTGAAATTCGTCATTCTGCTTCATGTAATCAGTGTTCTTTGCTTTTTCAGCAGCAGCCTTAGAAGTTACTGATGAATCCATTGCGCCTTTTTTGTCGCCCAATGACTTTTGGATTTTCGCCTTTAACAAAAATACCCAAAATGCATCAGCGTTAGCAGCACCGGCAGCCGTTGCCCACTCCAATGCCTGCTTACTATCCTTCCCATTATCATAATAGTAAGACGCAGCTTGAAAAAGATTGCCTGGATTTACTTTAGTGTTTGCCTCAATTGACTTCATTACTTTAGCATCAAAGTCAACACCAACAGTAAATTTCACGGAAGTGTTCTCCCATGCCAACTGTACTTTAGCTGATTTACTATCATTAGCAATGTCGCTGATGTCAAAGGTAAGGGTCTCCACCTTTTCAGTTAATTTTTCGCTCTTCACTTTGAAATTCGCAGCTTCTTGAGTTTTGTCGTACCCTTCTGTGTTACCACCTAATTTAATGTCTTTGTATAAAGATACTGTCCACTCAGCTGCACCTGGCCAAGTAAAAATCAAATATTCTCCTTTGGGCACATCAATACCTTCAACTTTAACATTGTCACTAAAAGTAATTTTGGTTCCTGAGTTGGCACCTGTTCTCCAAATAGTTCCAAAAGGAACAACGAAAGATGGTTCTGCACCAAAGATTTTTCTGCCTTTTGCACGCGGGCGTGAGTAATCGATTTTTACATCGGTAAGTCCTACAACCGTAGAAACAGAAGCTGCAGGGCTAGGCTGCGGTGCTTGTATCTGCGCTTGTACTAGTAAGCTTGCTGCAATTAATACAATTGCTAAAATGTTTTTCATAAGGGTTTGTTTGTTTATTTTATAAGCGGCAAATTTAGAACATTTCACCGAACCTTCATGAAGATTTCCGAACACTTTTATCAACGGCAAAATGTGGTTAAAATAGCTCAACAACTGCTAGGTAAAACGCTGTTTACCAATATCCAAGGGGATATTACAGGAGGGATAATAGTCGAAACAGAGGCTTACTCTTTTAAAGAGCACGGTTGTCATGCCTACGACAATAGAAAGACTGAACGCAATAAAGTAATGTTTGAAAGTGGCGGAATTTCTTACGTTTACTTGTGTTACGGAATTCATCATTTGTTCAATGTAGTAACTAACCAACTTGGGAAAGCCGATGCAGTACTGGTTCGTGCGTTGGAGCCTACAATGGGATATGAGCTAATGAAAACCAGAATGAAAGTCAGTTCTCTTAACCGCATTACCAGTGGCCCCGGCAAGCTGACCAAAGCTTTAGGAATTAATCGATCTCACAATGGAAAGAATCTGGAGGGTATTGAAATCTGGATAGAAGACATGAAGCTTAGCATAAACCCGAAAAATATTGTCTCTTCTACAAGGATAGGGATTGACTATGCCGGTGAAGACGCTATGTTGCCTTGGCGATTTACGATTAGAGATAATCAATGGATAAGTAAGTAGCGTTGAATCCAAGCGACCAGTGAACCACACCTTTTGCCAATATGCCGACTTCATTTTGTTTTAAATGGCATCAGTTATTAATTTCACGCGTTAAACACTCTTTTATTTTGGTTAGAATAATTTTTGCGTTGTCCATTCTGCTGCTGTCTTCTTATTGCAGGGCGCAATTAGCGAATCCTTTCAACTCGGCCAATACTCCCTACAACGAACAAAATCCGATTCTGAGTCCTGATGGGAGAGCGTTATATTTTACCATTGAAGGCCACCCACAAAATGCAGGAGGAATCAAAGATCCTGGTGATATTTGGGTATCGCTGAGTTTAAATGGCAAATGGCAGTCTCCAATCAATGCCGGTCCTACATTAAACGATAACAACTATAATGGCGTAGCTGGATTTAATCCAGATGGCAGCCAACTATTTCTACTCAGTCATTACAGCAAAAAGAATGTGACAACCCAAGGATTTTCGGTTTCACAAAAGACAAGTTCGGGCTGGTCAACACCCGAGAATATTTCCATTCCGTATTTTTTAAATCGCGAGAAAATGTTGAGCGGTGAAATAAGTCAAGACGGAACAGTTTTTATTTTTTCAGCAGATTCCTACAACACCATCGGAGGAGAGGATATTTATGTTTCATTAAAGCAAAATGGAAAATGGAGTGAACCTATCAACTTAGGTAAGAAGATAAATACTCCATTTCAAGAGCTTAGCCCCAGTATTAGTGAAGATTTGAAAACCATTTACTTTGCTTCTAACGGACTGCCGGGATTAGGTAGTTATGATATTTTTGTTTCGAATCGGCTGGACGATACCTGGAGGAACTGGTCTACGCCAATAAATTTGGGGCCATCGGTAAATTCGGAGGCACGCGAATTGTTCTTTAGAAAATTTCCGTCACGCGGATTTTCTCTTTTCACTTCAACACATGATAGCAATGGTTATGGAGACATACGGATATTGATGGATTCAACCTTTGATGCAAAACCTAAATTTGATACTCTCATATTGATCAAAGAAAAACCTATTGATGAAAAAGTCTCTAACACGGTAATTCTCTCTGGCAAGATTAGTAATTCCAAGACTAAAGAAGGTATAGCCGCCACACTGAGATTTAAATCCGATTCGTCTTTTAGTGTTATTGCAGCTAGCAATGGGCGTTATAAGATTACCATTCCCTCCACTAAAGTTTATACAATAGAAGTTGAGCTAAAGGGGTATGTGAATGTGCTTGAACGCTTAGATATTATGACCTTAACGCTCAATGCACTTGAGATGAATTTCTCGTTGCAACCAATCGAAGTTGGTACAATAGTTAACTTGAAGAGCGTCTTATTCTACATGGGTACAACTTCTCTATTAGAAGAATCCTATCCCGAACTAGATGTCGTGGTTGATTTTTTGAAGTCCAACGCTAAGGTAGAAATACAATTAGAAGGTCATACTGACAATCGGGGAGATGCAAAAAAAAATCAAACACTTTCTCAACAGCGGGTAGAAAGAATTAAAACCTATTTAGTAGGTAAGGGAATCTCGGGTAAGCGAGTAAAAGGTAAAGGCCTTGGTGGCACTCGGCCTATTGCATCCAGTGATGATGAAGAAGCACGCAAGCTAAATAGGAGGGTAGAGTTTATTATTACTAAAAATTGAAATATTGGATTTGATCCAGGGTATCCGATTTCCATCTGCCATTCAGAGGCTTGAATCCTGATATTTCTATTATAACTTTGCATCATGGCTAAAGTCATCGCCTTCCCATCACCTAGTCCCGAAAAATTTGGGTTTAAACCTGTTCGAAGGAAAAAAGAAACCAAGTTAGAAAAGCATGGACAATTAAATCTTTTTAGCGGTGGCAAAGTAGTTAGCATTCATCAGCTTTCTGCTTTCGAAGAAGCATTATTGTTTGACGAGCAACATGACGCAAGAGCAAAGGATTTATACCTTAAGGCCATAGATCAATTGGATTCAGCAGCAGATGCTTATTGCAACTTAGGGATTCTGGAATCAGAAGATAAGAATTACAGTAAAGCCATTGATTATTTTACAAGGTCATTAATGGGAGAGCCTCGCCATTATGAATCGCATTACAATTTGGCAAATCTGTATGCAGAAATCGGAAATTTGCCATTAGCTAAAATTCATTACCAAACGTCTATTGAAATCGAGCCCGACTTTCCGAATAGCTATTTTAATTTAGGGCTAACGTTGGCCGCCACCAAAGAATTTGAAGACGCTATTACGATATTTAAAAAATACAAATCGTTAGCTTCCAATGAAAGCAACAAACAGGTAGATGAGTTGATTGAGAATTTAGAGAGCCTCGGTAGTTAAGATAGCTTCGTATTTATTATAAAGACCAAATCGTAACGAAGAACAAGATCATTCGGTAAAGTTCTAAGGCTAGTTTTAGAAAGAGAATCATCAATGCGGACTTAACCATCAACCGCCAACCCTTTTCCCCATAAAAAGTAAAACTTGACCTCAGTAAAAAATAGAGATTGGTAGAAATGAATATGCTGGTTAACAAAGTTTCATCCAGGTAGCGCCCTAAGCCAAGAAAGGCTGCGAATATGGAAAGCACGATCGCATTGATAAATAAGTTAAAGCATGCTAATTCAACCAGGTAACCAACATGATCCGTAAAAAAGCGATTTTTTTTGAAATAGAGTAGATTGAGGGGCAAGGAACCAAGCACCACAAAGACCATCACCATCAGTTTGGCAAGCCCGGTAGTTTTTAAATTGTACACCAAGCTAAATGAAGGCACGTTCATGTTCATGTCAATGATTTTGTGGGCAATGATATTCTGATAGACATCCCGCAAAGGCGATAACAATTGTGTATTTAACGAGGCATTGAACAATTGAATGACAGGGAAGAAAAAGTAGATTAGGTTCAACACAAAAAACAACGAGATGGGCTTCAAGTAATTCACCCTACGTCCTTCAGAAGATTCGAATGTAACAAAGCCCGGGTTCTTTATCATCAGCCAAAGCGTTTTGATCATTTTACTGTCAGCGAAAGTGATGGCAATTAAAATATTGCTCAGAAAGGTTTTAAATGAGCGATCTTCTGGCTTTATAATTTTCTCACCACACAAATTGCAATAGTTTCCTGTGAAAGAATTCCCACAGCTTTTGCATACGTAAATTTCCTGATCAATTCCTTCCATAAACAACCGCAAAGCTAATTCAATGTTGTCTTGGATTTTAGTTTAAAGTAGGATTTTAGATTTACAAGATTGAGGACGGACAATAATTCACTCAATTGTTTATTTCTTCAATTCGTTCAGCACCTTTATTCCGCGACTTCTGAACCCGGCACTTCCATAAGGTAATTGGTCTTCGATCAAAGGAATGATTTCATTCTTCAACTCCGGATTCTCTTTGGCGATATTAGCCAGCACTGTCATTGCAAATACTTTCACGGCAATTGGCTCTTTTGGGCTGTTCAAATATTCAAAGCAAATGTCAACAGTCTTTCCTTGTAAGACTTTAGGGACATCAATAAACTGAAGTAATCGAACGGTATTCCGTTTAACGGCATCATGAATATGGGGTTTACCGAGATACTTCAATATCTTGTTGAGATGAGGCTTCACTAATGTTGGATGGTTGCAAACACAATCGCTTAAGGGCCAGGCTGCGCGTTGCGTAATTCTATAGGAGCCCTCCAGAAATACCTCAACTAATTTTGCAAATCGGTCAGGGTCATTTCCAACATAGGCAACAATCTTTGCAGTTTGCGCCTTTGAGTGCTCTTTTAAAAGTTCATTTATCAAATTCATTATCAATCTTTTAAAGGATTTAATGATTCCATAACATATTGATTATTAGGTTAATTAAACTAATTGTTTTAAGTTTAAATTCATATTTAAAATGCTACGAGTTATGGAGCTATTTTTTACGATTGCATCAGTCATTTCTTTTCAGATAGGGCTTTGTTTATTTTGCTTTTATCATAAGCAGCATAAAGTAGCTTGACCTAACGGAATAAAGAAAGCATTTCCTTAATTTTAGTAATCGACAGCAATTGGACGGTTGGGTTCTGCTAACTTGCGGCCTAATTTATTTTTTGTGAACTACCTATCTGCCGAATCTCTGTCCAAATCATTCAATGATCGTTGGCTTTTTAAAGATCTTACCATTGGCATAGGCCAAGGAGAGAAAGTTGCTTTGGTGGGGGAGAATGGCACCGGCAAAACTACCTTGCTGAAAATCCTTACTGGACAGATCAAACCAGATGAAGGGGTTGTCAGTACCCGCGAGGGAATAAAACTGGGCTACCTTACCCAACAACCTAACGTTGCCGCTAACCTATCGGTAAAGGAGATTTTATTTGATGACAAGAATAAAGTGGCCAAAGTGGTTCGTGAATATGAAGAATGTATTCATCATACAGACACCACACCAGAGAGAATGCAGCATGCGCTAGAGTTGATGGAAGAATTCAATGCGTGGGATTATGACGCTAAAGTTCAAGAGATTACAAGCAAGCTTGGCATTACAGATTTAGACCAACAGTTTGGGGAGCTTTCCGGTGGACAAAAGAAGAGAATCTTTTTGGCTCAAATGCTTCTAACGGAGCCAGGGTTAATTATGATGGATGAGCCTACTAACCATCTCGATCTCGAGGCCATAGAATGGCTCGAATCTTACTTAAGTGGCCAGAACGTGACCCTGCTAATGGTTACCCACGATCGCTACTTCCTCGACAACGTTTCAAAAGTGGTTCTGGAACTTGACCGTGGTAAATTATATAGGTATGACGGCAACTACGCCTACTTTTTAGAAAAGAAGTCCGAGCGCGAAGAGATGCTTAAAACTGAGATTACAAAGGCTCGACACCTCCTAAAAAAGGAATTAGAGTGGATGAGAAAGCAGCCCAGAGCGCGTGGCACCAAAGCCAAATATCGTGTTGAGGCTTACTATGAATTGCAAGAGAAAGCATCCGTAAATCTGAAGAGGGATAAACTGGAACTGGACATGAAGGAAGCCAGACAAGGAGGGAAGATTTTAGAGCTTCATAATGTTTCCAAAAGCTATGGCGATAAGAAAATGGTGGATGGGTTCTCTTATGTATTTAAGAAGAAAGATCGCATCGGTATTGTAGGAAAAAACGGAATCGGAAAGTCTACTTTTTTGGATTTACTCACGGGCAAATCAAAGCCAACAAGTGGCGAAATTATACCCGGCCTTACAACGAAGGTTGGATACTTCACACAAGAAGTAGAAAGATTGAATCCAGCTCACCGTGTAATAGAAGAGA
>JAYVPS010000122.1:0-26224 GCA_043757225.1 Cytophagales bacterium
TGGGCCGATGCTGCCACCATCATTCCATGGAATATGTATTTGGTGTACGGTGATAAAAAAATTCTAGAAGACCAATATGCAAGCATGAAATCTTGGGTAAGCTTTATGGAACAAAACAGCACCAACGATTTATGGAACAAAGGCTTTCATTTTGGCGATTGGCTTTTCTATCGACCAGATGATGACAATGACGGTAGGTCTGCCATCACAGACAAATACCTGATCGCGCAATGTTTCTATGCTCACTCAACCCAGTTGCTAATAAATACTGCCGAAGTGTTGGGTAAACCAGATGACGTAAAGAAGTATATGGATCTATTGAAAAAAATTAAAGAAGCATTTATAAAAGAATATGTAACACCCTCTGGTCGGTTAGTATCCAGCTCACAAACGGCTTATGTTTTAGCCTTGCATTTTGATATGTTACTGGAAACGCAAAGACAACAGGCGGCCAATCGGTTGGTTCAAAACATTAAAGAATATAACTATCACCTCACTACCGGATTTCTCGGCACACCCTATTTATGCCATGTCCTTACCCGATTTGGTTTTACCGATGTTGCTTACAAGCTATTGCTGCAAGAGACCTACCCTTCCTGGTTATATCCTGTAAAAATGGGCGCCACTACTATTTGGGAACGTTGGGATGGCCAAAAACCGGATGGGAGTTTTCAAACCCCAGGCATGAACTCCTTCAATCATTATGCTTACGGAGCCATCGGAGATTGGATGTACCGCGTGATGGCCGGAATAGACACCGATGGTTCTGCCCCCGGCAGTAAAAAAATCAGTATCAAACCTTATCTAGGCGGCAATCTTCAGGAAGTCAACGCCAGTCATGATACACCCTATGGAATGGTACGTTCACACTGGAAAGTGAATGGAAAAAGTTTTCAGCTCATGGTTGAAATCCCTCCCAATACTTCGGCCATTGTTTCAATTCCAAGCAATGCATTGAGCACGGTTACAGAAGGAGGAAAAACAATTACGCTCATAAAAAATCTGAAGGCTTCTGAAGTAGTTGGCAATCGTGTAGAAATAACTATTGGATCGGGCTTATACAACTTCTCTTCAACCTTACCGGACTAAAAGAAGTAGGGTTTAATTTGACCTGTCGATAACTGGAAATATTATTCATACTTAGAAGTGCATTTTACATTTAATATTATATTTTACATTTGTAAGGATTAAGTGATTTAAAAATAATTCAGCTTTTCATCAATGATTCAGAGTAACCACAAAGAGCGTTATCAAATGATTAATCCACTTTTAATTTTAACACTACTAATTATGCTTTTGACAGGCTGCCAACAATCAAAAACAAATAATTCAACGGATTCAATAGCCATTGAACAAGCATCATTCGGTATTTTGAAAGATGGTCAAACCGTTGAAATCTATACCCTAAAAAATAGTAATGGCATGACGTTGTGCATTACTAATTATGGAGGCACCATTGTCTCCTGGACAGCTCCGGATCGGAATGGGAAATTTGAAGATATCGTATTGGGCTGCGATTCGCTCACTGGCTACCTGAAAGGGGGGCCTTACTTCGGATCACTGATAGGTCGTTATGGAAACCGTATTGCTAAAGGAAAATTTAGCCTAGAAGGAAAATCCTATCAACTGGCCACCAACAATATCGGTAATCACTTACATGGAGGAATCACCGGTTTTGATAAAGTGTTGTGGGCAGCCTCGCCCATAAATGGGGAAGAACCTGCATTAAAATTAACATATACAAGTCCCGATGGAGAAGAAGGCTATCCAGGCACGCTATCGATGGAAGTGATTTACACCCTTCAGAAAGATAATTCTGTGAAAATGGATTATAAGGCAGTAACCGATAAAACAACGGTACTCAATCTGACTAACCACACGTATTTTAATCTAACAGGAAAAGGCGGAAGTACCATTCTCAATCATGAATTAAGATTGAATGCGGATTATTTTTTACCTGTTGATCCCACATTGATTCCTACTGGGGAAATCCGAGCCGTGACAGGAACTCCTTTCGATTTTATCAAGTCCACAAAGATTGGGGCGAGAATTACCGACTCCACCGATATTCAAATCAAATACGGCCTAGGCTATGATCATGCTTGGATTGTAAATACTAGTGATGTTGCCTTACGGTTAGCGGCTGTTTTAACCGAGCCAACAAGCGGAAGAACGATAGAAGTTCTTACGACTGAACCTGCCGTTCAATTCTATTCTGGCAATTTTTTAGATAATACCATTATTGGTAAAACTGGAATAACGTACCCACGCAATTCTGGATTATGCTTGGAAACAGAACATTACCCAGATTCACCTAATCAATCGAAATTTCCTACTACCGTATTAAAACCAGGTGAAACGTATCAAAGTACAACGGTGTTTAAATGTTCCGTTGTAAAATAAAGGTCAGTCATCCGAAACCATCTATGTCGATGCAACTATTGCCACATAGGAATTGAAAGAGAGTAATCGTGAAGAAGTGATTCGGTTGCAACATTTATAATCAAACTACATCGAATTGATACGTATCTTTAGGTTCTGTTTTTGTTTAGAATTTTTTAATATGAAATCATTTCTTCTCTGCAATCTGCTCGTTTTATTAGTGGCAACATCGTGCAAAAAGGATGCAAATCAACTTGTAAAATCAGGAGACTCTGGTGCCACCGTCAGCACGCTGGCAGGAAGTACATCCGGTTATGCTGATGGACAGGGTACACTTGCCAAATTCGCTGTTCCGCACGGTATCGCGGTAGATGTGAGCGGAAATATTTATGTTGCCGACAATAATAACCAACGCATCCGAAAAATAACGCCCAGTGGAACGGTAACGACTTTCGCAGGAAGTACGCTGGGAAATACTAACGGCACAGGTGCGAATGCACAATTCAATTATCCTGAAGGCGTGGCGGGAGATGCCACCGGAAATATGTATGTAGTTGATTCGGAAAATCACAGTATCCAAAAAATAACACCTGGAGGAGTTGTCTCAACATTGGCAGGAAGTACTGCAGGGTTTGCCGATGGTCAGGGCATTGCCGCTCAATTTAATTTTCCAATAGGAGTGGCGGTAGATACTGAAGGCAATGTATATGTGGCCGATACAGAAAATTATAAAATTCGAAAAATAACTCCTGCTGGCTTTGTCACCACCTTGGCCGGTAGCATACAAGGATTTGCCGAAGGAACAGGTGCGAGCGCCCAATTTAGTTTTCCCACAGGAATAGCTATTGACGCAAGTGGCAACCTATACGTAACGGACACCTACAAAATCAGAAAGATAACGGCAGCGGGAACTGTCTCTACATTTGCTGGAAGCTCTACAGCAGGTTATGCGGATGGGAAGGGAACCGAAGCACGGTTCAGCAATCCTTATGGCATCGCTATCAATGCCAACAATACTTTATTTGTTGCCGATTCTGATAATGATCGCATCCGAAAAATAACGGCTGATGGAACTGTCACAACCATTGCGAGGAGTACGCAAGGTTTTGCAGATGGTACTACTACAGCCCAGTTCAATTACCCCAAAGGTATTGCCGTTGCCAACGGAATTATTTATGTTGCTGATGAGGCCAATAATAAGATTCGGAAAATCGTTCCTTAATTGACAACAGGCAATTGACAGTTGGCAAATTTACAAGTAGCAATTTTGCCCAACCCATAGTTGGCACACGCGCTTTTCAGGCAATCAATTAGTTCTTTTGTTTTCTTTTCAAAATCCTGTGTCTTCGTCATTTTGTATTACTTAATCCCAAAGGGATTACATGTTTATAAAATACTTTCTCGTTGCATCATGCAACCCCCGCGGGGTCGTACATCACCGCTTATCTTTTTCTATAGAGATTTGAATCCTTCAGATTCGTTTTATCCATCCCAACGGGATGAAATGTTTATAAAAAACCAAACTCTGACTGCAATACGACCCCCGCGGGGTCGAACATTCTATTATTTCATTTTTCTATAAATATAAGATCCCTTCGGGATCAAATTGCTTTCATTTTGCCTTTCCGTAATTCATCCATCCCAGCAGAATGAAATGTGTGTAAAAACTAATGTTGATGTCAATTCGACCCCACATGGGTCGTACCTCACCGCTTATCTTTTTCTATAGAGATTTGAATCCTTCGGATTCATTTTATCCATCCCAACGGGATGAAATGTTTATAAAAAACCCAACTCTGACTGCAATACGACCCCCGCGGGGTCGAACATTCTATTATTTCATTTTTCTATAAATATAAGATCCCTTCGGGCCCTTCGGGATCGAATTGCTTTCATTTTGCCTTTCCGTAATTCATCCATCCCAGCAGAATGAAATGTGTATAAAAACTAATGTTGATGTCAATTCGACCCCACAGGGGTCGTACATCACCGCTTATCTTTTTCTATAGAGATTTGAATCCTTCGGATTCCAGCTATTCAATCCATGTAAACAAATACTCTTCTTTATAATCAATATTAAACTTCTTTAAAAAGCTTTTATACTCCTCCTGAAAAGTTGATTTCTTGTGATGTTCCTTCTGATTGTGGATATAACCGATTACTGCATCTAAAGCAGAATGACTATATGAAAAAGCACCATATCCCTCCTGCCATTCAAACTTATACTTACTTAATCCTTGTTCATTTATAAAAGTATTGGAAGACTTCTTGACTTCTCTAACCAAATCTGATAAGCAACATGTTGGCTTCATCCCAATTAAGAAGTGAATGTGATCAGGCATACCATTAATGGCCAACATCTTTTGTTCCTTATTTTGAACAATACCGGTGATGTACTTGTACAATTGCTCTTCCCAACTTGCCGAAATTAAAGCATCTCTATTTCGTACTGCGAACACTATCTGAATATAAATTTGAGAAAATGTACTCATTTATTAATAACTAATAAACAACCTGTTAGAATCTTCAACCCGTGACAATTCGTCACGGCTTCTCCAGTTTTGATTTGTTGCTTCATCGATCCTATTATTTATCATGCGGCTCTTCCTAAAAACTCGTTCATATATTCTTTTACAATCATGCTATTGATCCTTTGGGATGTTTCCACATCCAGTGGCAAGTGATGTTTGTTTTTAAACTGGTCAATTACCAGCCGCATCATCATTCGCTCTACAAAGCTTTCGTTTTCCAACACATTTACGTTTTGTAGAATCTGTTCTTCCACTTCTTTTTTCAATCCACTAAGCACTTCAAACAATTTACTTTCGCTACTTCGCCAATCAGCACTTACTTTAACTCCAACACCACTACACTGAGTGGAGGTAATTTCACTTTTAAATTGACCGCTAATGTTGCACCCTTGAAGGGTTCCGGTTTTAATTTATCAGGAGCTTCAAACGAATTGTAGTCCTGTATTTTTGTGGATGCTAAAATTCTTCCGGTAACAGAAGTGAATTTTGCACCTTGTAATTCAATCGTAACTTCCTGCTGGTTTTTGGCGTCAATGTTTACAAGTGAAATATGGATTAACCCTTTCTCATCCCGAGATGCAGATGCAGATACGGCAGGCAAGGACTTGCCTTCCAGCTCATAATTATTGCACTTCAAATCAATGGCCAGCAACGTAGCATCCTGATGCACGTTGTACATTTCCATTACATGGTAAGTGGGAGTTAAGATCATCTTCTCTTCGTCTGTTAGGATAACCGCTTGCAACACATTGACGGTTTGTGCCAAGTTGGCGATGCGCACCCGATCGCTGTGATTATTAAAAATATTTAGTGTTACACCTGCCAACATTGCATCGCGGATTGTATTTTGCTGATAGAGGAACCCTGGGTTCGTTCCTTTCTCCACATCATACCATCCGCCCCATTCATCCACCACCAAGGCGATTTTTTTTGCAGGATCATATTTATCCATGATTGTGGAGTGACGTGTTACCAACTCCTCCATCATTAACCCCATTTTCATTGTAGCGAAATATTGTGATTCACTAAAGTCAGTAGCCGAGCCTTTATTACTCCACGAAATAACGGAGTAGTGATGAAGAGCCACGCCATCCAACATGTTGTGCGGAATATCACGCATAAGTACTTCTGTCCAATGATAGTCGGCTCCATTGGCACCACTGGCGATTCTGAATAGCTTGCTGGTATTTGACCAGTCTGTCATGAAAGTTGCATACTGCCTGTAGATATTGGCATAGTGTTCAGCTGTCATGTTTCCACCACATCCCCATGCTTCATTACCTACGCCCCAATATTTTACGTTCCATGGTTTTTCTCTTCCATTTTCAATTCGCCATTTAGACATTGGGCTTAGGCCATCAAAATTTACATATTGTATCCACTCAGTAAATTCCTGAACCGTACCACTCCCAACATTCGCAGCTAAATAAGGCTCGGATCCAATCAACTCACACATATTCAGAAAATCATGCGTGCCGAAACTATTATCTTCTATAACACCTCCCCACCATACATTCACCATCTTGGGGCGTTTTTCCTTAGGTCCAATACCTTCTTTCCAGTGATAGGTATCTGCAAAGCACCCTCCTGGCCAACGAAGGTTGGGTACTTTTAACTTTTTCAATGCCCCAACTACATCTAAGCGCACTCCATTTTTGTTAGGGATTTTTGTATTCCCTTCACCTACATAGAAGCCCCCATAAATACATCGGCCGAGATGCTCAGAAAAATGTCCGTAAATGTGTTTGCTGATTTTACTTTTACCTAAATCGGCATGTAAAATGGCTTGGTTTTGTGCCACAGCGGGTTGAAGGAAAATCAAAATAAATAAGGGAGTAATGAAGTTTCTCATTAGAGTTAGTGTTTTTAAAATTGGCATTTAAATAATCTTCTATTGATTGCGGGGGAGGGTTAAATAAATTTTATTTTATCATGTTGCAATTGCTCGTATGTGGCTTTGTCAAACATATAGTAGAAAGCTCCTTTGCGCGAGGATTGAGTTTCCTTCTCCTTCAACTTCTTTAGCACATTAATGGAAAGAATTTTTCGGGTAAAATTTCGTTTGTCTAAGGGCATTTCAAAAATGGCTTCATACAGATTCTGCAATTGCTGCAACGTAAACTTGGCGGGCAACAACTCAAACCCGATCGGATGGTTCGACACTTTTTCAGCCAACACTTTCTTGGCTTTCTTTACCATTTGCTTGTGATCAAAAATTAACGGTGGAATTTTATTCAATGGGAACCATCGAGCTTCATGATCATGGGTAAGTTGTTCATTATAGTCTTCAATATTAATCAGCGCAAAATACGATACCGATACTACTCGTCCGGCCGTATCGCGATTGGTATCACCAAAACAATATAACTGCTCCATATAAATATTGGTGAAACCCGTAAGTTGTTTCAAGACTCTGGCAGCGGCTTCGTGCACAGGTTCCTTCTCTCCAACAAATCCACCCATTAATGACCACTTGTCTTTCTCAGGTTCAAAGCCTCGCTTGATTAGCAGTGCTTTCATTTCCTTGCCATTGAATCCAAAGATGATACAATCAACTGCCAATAGAATCCTATCCTGGCTTTTGTATTTCTTAATGTCCATGCAAGTAGTTAATTTCTTTAATCGATTGCGAACGTTTTCCCGTAACTGTCATCATCATAAAATTTAGTTCAATGATTTGGTTATCGATAATACATTTCATTCCACCTCAATGTATTTTTAAAATCGGAACGATTTGTATTTTTGCCTATTACTAAATACTCTATGCCGGCCATATCGGCAAAATCCTCGAGGTGTTCGGAAGTTAAATTTTGGCTATAGCAAGTGTGGTGGGCTCCCCCCGCTAATATCCAAGAGGAGCATGCCGTGAATAGATCAGGATATGGTTTCCATAAAACTCTTGCTACCGGAAGGTTAGGTAAATCATATTCTGGCTTTACGGCCTCAACTTCATTTACCAAAAGCCTAAACCGATTTCCCATGTCAATTATAGAAGCATTCAACGCTGAACCGGCCGCGGAATTAAATACAAGCCTCACGGGATCATCCTTACCTCCTATTCCCAATGGGTGAATTTCACAGGACGCTTTTCCATCTGAAATGGATTCACAGATTTCGAGCATGTGCGCACCCAATACCATTGGGTTAGCTGGATCGAAATGATAGGTGTAATCTTCCATGAAAGAATTTCCCCCTTTCAGTCCGTTGCCCATTACTTTCATGGCGCGTACAAGAGCCGCTGTTTTCCAATCTCCTTCTGCACCAAATCCATAACCATCGGCCATCAGGCGTTGAACAGCAATACCCGGCAATTGAACTAGGCCATGTAAATCTTCGAACGTGTTTGTAAATCCTTTAAAACCTCCCTGCTGAAGAAATTTCTTTAATCCTAATTCTATCTTAGCTGCCTCACGAAGCGAAGAATGTCGTTCACCATTTTTTTTCAATGCGGTGGCAACCGTATAACATTCTTCATATTCTAACACTAAATTTGAAACGTGAGAATCTGAAATTTCAGAAATACTTTTTACTAAATCACCCAAGCCATACCCATTTACAGAATAACCAAACTTGATCTCCGCTTCTACTTTGTCGCCTTCTGTGACTGCTACTTGCCTCATGTTATCACCAAATCGGCAAAATTTTGCCTGTTGCCAATCATGCCATCCTGCTGCAGCGCGTGCCCACACGCCTATTCGTTCCTGAACATATTCATCACGCCAATGGCCTACAATCACTTTTCGCTGAAGTCTCATACGCGACATGATAAACCCAAATTCACGATCACCGTGGGCGCTTTGATTCAGGTTCATGAAATCCATATCAATATCTTTCCATGGAATATCGCGATTGAATTGAGTGTGCAAATGAACGAGCGGCTTGGTAAGAATTTTCAACCCACCAATCCACATCTTGGCCGGAGAAAAAGTGTGCATCCAAGCAATTAGCCCAATACATTTTTTCTCAGTGTTTGCCTCCTGACAAATTTGATAAATCTCTTCCGGTGTTTTTAACACCGATTTAAAAATAACCTTAATCGGGATCTGATTGGAGGTGTCTAGTTCGCCAGCAATCACACGTGAGTTTGCCTCAACTTGCTGAAGTGTTTCAGGGCCATATAAAAATTGGCTACCGGTTACAAACCAAACTTCCAATGGCGCTAAATCAATCATTGCGTTCGTAGCCATTCTTTTTTTTTTCTATTTTGATAAGATATCGATTGCTGTAACCTTTTGTGGAAACCAAACCATCATTTCTCCCTTTCCACGATGCGCCCAGGCATAGTAGGGAATTGCCGTAAACGGTTGGGTTTTTGTGAAGACAGAATTATTTTTTGAATCAATGGTAATGGCAAGCACCTCGCCTTTTAAGACGGTTACACCATTCAATAAATCAGCTTTGAATTCTGAAGTAAATGAAGCGGCTTCCGGAAGAATAAGGTTACTCGTTAATCCGAAATTATCGGGCCACTCTGCACAGTATACCAATGGGCCTCTTTGCAAGGCCACTTTGCCAATATTGGATTCTACTTTTTCATTGGAGAGAACCTTCTTCACCTCCATCTGTAATTTCACATTCACCACATCACCCTTGCGCCAAGAGCGCGAAATTACAGCATAGCCGTTTTCGATTTTATAATCAACATTTTTTCCATTCACAATAATTGGAATCTCACCGGTTTTAGTACCTGCAAACCAATACAAATCAGATGGTATCGCTTCGTTTTGCGCCCAGCCGGGAATGCGAACTCGTAACACAAATTCTGAAGTCGTCTTTGGATTTATTTTAAAAGTAAGTTCTCCCTCCCAAGGATAATTATTCGCTTGCACAATTTCTACTAGTTTGTTGTTGATGCTGAGAATTGTATTTCCGCTGATAAATAAGTTTACATATAAGTTGTTGTCTCGTTGGGCATATACATATCCCGGAATAGAGGGAATCAATCGGACAACATTTGTTGGACAGCAGGAACAAGGAAACCATCCGGAGCGAGAGCCCTCCATATCCGAATGATGGAAACTATTTTTTATTTGCATCGCGTTGGTATAGAAAAATGATTTGCCATCCATGCCCACTCCTGAGATCAAGCCATTATACAAGGTCTTTTCCAGGACATCAATATATTTGGAATCGCCATGCAACAAAAACATACGTTGATTCCAATACACATTGGCAATAGCAGCACAGGTTTCATTGTAGGCTGTGGCATTGGGCAGTTCATAATTATCTCCATAGCGTTCTCCACTTCCAACCGCACCTACACTTCCCTGAACATATATTTTTTTACTCACTACATTGTTCCAAATGGTATCGATGGCTTTCAGATATTGCTGATCACCGGTAAGGGCTGCCACATCGGCCACTGCGGAATATAAATACCCGGCCCGAACGGCATGACCGATGGCTTCCTCTTGTTCTATCAACGGTTTATGATCCTGCCAATACGCACCATTTTTCCACGGGTCTTTGTTGAGTGAATCATATTTGTCGTAATGACCGCGCTCGTCAATAAAATACTTGGCTGTTTCCAGGTATTCCTTCTTTCCGGTAACACGATAGAGTTTTACCAGCCCCATCTCTACTACCTCGTGGCCAGGCGCCACATGTTTTTTGTGATAGCCAAATACTGAACAAACTAAATCCGCGTTTTTTAAAGCGATGTCAAGAAGACTTCGTTTGCCCGTAGCCTGATAGTGTGCTACGGCAGCTTCATATAAATGACCTGAATTATACAACTCATGACTTAGTTCCCGTTCTTTTTCCCACCGTTCTTTTCCAGACCAAAGATGAACTTCATTGGGGTTGATGGTACGGGCGGTATATAAATACCCATCAGGTTCCTGTGCGTTTCCTATTTTTGTGATGAGCGTATCAATGTATAATTCAAGTGCCTTATCGGGATATAAGTTCAACGAAAAAGAAGCGCCCTCGATAGTTTTATAAATATCCGAATCATCAAAAGGATAAATCGTGCAAAACTTACCGCTTTTGGCTGCGGCCATTTCAAAATTCTTAACTCGGCCGGTGCTTTCACATCGTTCAAAGGAAGCCGGAATAGTTACGGTATGATTAATTTTTATTCGCGGCAACCAAAAATGATCAGTGAGTTTTACGGTGGTAAAAGGCACTCCTGTAATGAGATAATCTTTCCTTTGTGCATTCAAATTTAATTGAATACCCAACAGGGCAAAACACAGTAGAATGCGGTTAGCTCTTTTCATGACCTCACCCCCCTGCCCCCTCTCCAGAGGCGAGGGGGTGACTGTACTTGCTGAATCTACTGACATAATGAAGTTCATTACTTGTTTATAATTTCTTCCAAAGAGAAGGGTTGGCAGAGTTTTTACGGATGCGGTTAAATCATTTCATTTCTATTGTCCATAATAAGAATCGGGGCCATGCTTGCGTTCAAAATGCTTTTTGATGAGCGATTCTTTTAATCGCGGAGCATTCGGTCTGATTTGCTGCGTAAGCAATGCCATCTCGGCAATTGCCTCTAAAACCGCGCTATTGTAAATTGCTTTTTGACACGTTTTTCCCCACGTGAAAGGCGCATGATTGCCCACTAAGATCATTTCTACTTCTTCATAACTTAATTTTTTCTGTGCCAGACAATTCATGATCTGAAAGCCGGTTTGATATTCATAATCACCTAATATCATCTCATCCGACATGGGAGGTGCACACGGAATATCGACCGTTGTATGATCCGCATGAGTGGTTCCAAAATTTGGAATGTCTCTTTGCGATTGAGCCCAAGCAGTAGCAAACCGAGAATGGGTATGAACAATCCCTCCGATTTTTGGCCAATGTTTATACAGCACAGCATGGGTCTTGGTATCCGAAGAAGGATGTAAATTGCCATCCACAGTTTTTCCATCGAAATCCACAATCACCATTTTTTCAGGAGTGAGTTCTTCATAAGGAACACCACTTGGCTTAATCGCAAAAACTCCTGCTTCGTGATCGGCTGCGCTTACATTGCCAAACGTAAAGATCACAAGACCCAGTTTAGGTAATTGCATATTCGCTTCGTAGGAAGCTGCACGAATCGAAGCAAACTTCATTCCTTCCTGTTGATGTTTCTCCTTCATACTATTTAATAAATTCCATTATGGGTATCTCTAAAAACCTTGACTTTTTCTACCTCATCCTTTTGAGGTTGACTAAAAAGAAATTTTATAAAAATGACTACAAAATTTTATTGTGATTTGAATTGCTCTCCGACCCTCTGCGTTCTTTGCGGTTAAGATTTTAACGCAAAGGGCGCAAAGGAATACTCGCAGAGTTCGCAAAGGTTGAAAAATCAAAAATTTGTTCTGCATTACCATATATATTAACAACATTATGAGATCGATTTTTCAATCATCGCTCCAAATGCTTTGTATTTTTTATATCTCGATTGATAGACACCAGTTGCCTCGGCTTTTGGTTTATACTCCAGATCAAATCCCTGCCCCATTGTATTCATCGCTTCTTCAACGGTGGGATATATTCCTGCTAGGGTCGCGGCAAACATAGCTGCTCCTAAGGCACAGGTCTGTTCTGATTTGTGAATGCGAATAGGCCGGTTCATCACATTCGCCATTGTCTGCATGATGTAGGGAGACTTACGCGCAACGCCACCTAGGCCAATTAATCCCTTCACAGGAATTCCTTCTTCTGTAAATCGATCTACAATTGCTTTTGCACCAAAGCAGGTTGCCTCCACCCAGGTTTTAAATAATCGCGGGGCATCGCTGGCTAAATTCAAACCTATTATAATACCTTTCAATAATTGATTCGCATCCGGTGTTCTTCTTCCATTCAACCAGTCGATAGCCAGTTCATCTTCTTCTCGTGATGGAAGTTTTGACGCCTCCAAACTCAAAGCTGAAATCATCTTATCAGAAATCTCATTCTGAAGTTGATAGGCTACTTCAGGAGTGATCAGCGATGAACTTTTTAATAAATTATTTACCGGCCATGCTAAAATATTTTTAAACCAAGCATAGGTATCACCAAATGCAGACTGCCCCGCTTCCAACCCAATCATACCCGGAATGATCGAGCCATCAACTTGTCCGCATATTCCCTTTACCAGTATGTTATTCAGTTCATTTCGCGGAATCACCATCATATCACAAGTAGAGGTACCCATTACTTTGCTGAGATGATAGGGCTCAATCTGTCCGCCTACTGCGCCCATGTGACAATCAAATGCTCCAATGCCTACGAGTACGTTGGTTGAGAGCCCGAGACGCGTGGCCCATTCAGCGCTAAGCTTTCCTGCTGGTTGGTCGGATGTATATGTCTTTGTAAAAAGCCTAGACGTAAATCCTTTTAACAATGGATCTAAAGAAGAAAAAAAATCATCCGGAGGAAGGCCTCCAAATTCTTCTGCCCACAGTGCTTTATGTCCGGCTGAACATACGCCTCGCTTCAATTGGTTCACATCAGTTCCACCCGTCAAAAGATAAGGTATCCAGTCACAGTGCTCTACCCAGGAATAGCAGGCGTTGCGAACCGATTCATCGACTTTTAAAATATGCAACAACTTGGCCCAAAACCATTCCGAAGAATAAATGCCTCCTACAAATTGCAAATAGTTGATATCAAATTTTTCTGCGTGATCATTGATGGCTGAGGCTTCTTTGATTGAAGTATGATCTTTCCAAAGCACAAACATCGCGTTCGGATTATTTTCAAACCCAGCGGTGAGTGCCAATGGTTTGCCGGAAAAATCAACCGCTATTGGCGTGGAGCCGGTAGTATCCACGCTGATTCCTTTTATACTCTTTCTAACGGATTCACCCGCTTTTCGTAAACAATCCTTCGCGGTATGTTCCAATCCTTCTATGTAATCCAATGGGTGTTGTCGAAATTGGTTTGCATCCGGCAAACAATATAACCCATCTCTCCATCGAGGATAGTGGTAAACCGAGGTGGCGACTTCTTCTCCTGAATGGGCGTTTACAATGATTGAACGGACAGAGTCAGTTCCATAGTCGATTCCAATCACAAATGAATCACTCAACATCACTTACGTTGTTTGATTCAAATATAGTAAAATTTTTAAATTAAGTGTATTATCAACATTTATTCCACTTTGCCAAGCTTTTCAAGCTTTACGATTGATTTATTCTTATCGTCAATGTCCCTACACTCTATTAATTCACGCCCAATTTATTTAGCGCGTCTTTCGCTCTGGGATTTCCCGGTCTTATTCTAAGTGCTTGCTTATAGCAGTTGATTGCTTTCTCTTTTTGATCGATCGCCAAATACAGGTCTCCTAAATTATTTTGAGCAACAACAATTTGTGGAAATGCTTTTGTGTAGTATTCATATAAGGCAATGCCCTCATTTACTTTTCCTTCCGTGTTCAACAATTCACCTACTTCTAACAAAATGACATCATCTTGAATCTCAATTTTTGATTCCCGCAAATTGACTTCAAAGTTTTGGAAGCCCTTTTCAGTTAGAAGGTCATAAATCTTTTCACTTTTAGGATATTCAAAATTATGTTTTCGGGGTGCTTGAATTTCAATTTTTCCAGTAAAAAGTAGCTGGTTAATATCCGGTAAAACCATATTGGTATTTATACTACTTTCATTGGTAGCCATGGCTATTATTATTCCTTCTTCAGGAAATTGAACAATTCTCGCGAAATAGATGCCATTACTCCCACCATTGTCCACCACTTTTGTTCCTCTTCTGGATTTGGAAATATTACAGCCATAGCCGAAGGAGTAAAATCCATTGGTGCCGTCTTCGACCGCCTGACCTCGAAACATTAATTCTGTCAACTCACTAGTAAGAACCCTATTATTCTTAATGGCCTTTAACCAAATACTAAGTTCATCCATGGAAGCTTCGAGCCCTCCATTTCCTTTTAGATTCCAATAAGGCCCACCACCCGCTGCGTTGAAATGATCTTGATGAGTTCCCCAGGGGGTTCCGTTCCTGTATCCAATTGCGATTTGCTGATCCTTTTGTGGCGGATATTGATATCCAATGTGACCTATCCCAAGTGGAGCAAATAAAATTTCACGCAAATATTTTTCATAATCCATTCCGCTTATTTTTTCAATGATAATTCCCAAAATGCTAAAGTTGACATTAGAGTAAACCGCCTTGGTTCCGGAGGCGAAGCTTAGCTTAGACTTAAAAACACGTTGAAGAAATTCATCGGTCTCAACTTTTTCGTAATCCCCCTTATCACCTTCCGCAAATTCTGTGAAGCCGCTGGAATGAGTTAATAATTGATGCAAGGTGATCTCAGCTTTATCTTCCGAAACCCCTTTGAAGAATTTTTTAAGGTTATCATCAAGAGAAAGTTTTTTGCCTTCAACCAATTTTAAAATAGCAATAGCGGTAAAGGATTTTGTGATGCTGCCGATGGATATAAGGGTAGAAGATGTAATCGGAATCTTGTTGGCCTGATCAGCCAATCCATATCCTGCTTTCAACAACTCTTGATTATCCTTTATAATTAAGATGCTACCGGAAAAGGATTTATTCTTCTCAAGATTTTTTAAGTGATTCTTAACCAATAGAATTCTTTCTTCATACGGAATCTCCGCTTGCCCAACACAAAGCGTCAACGTATTTGTCAATATCCCTAAAGCAATTAAGTATTTCATAAATTAAACATTTTAGTCAATATCTATAAGGATGGTTGCCCTGTTCCAAAAGTTGAATTCAGGTTGAGAATCCGATAAAATAAAAAAAATAATTTCACTACCCCTATCAGCGGTATTTTATTAGGAGTGGTGGCCCCAATTTACGGTATTTATTTATTGATAACTTACTATGCTTAAAATTTATAAAGACCATTAATAGTAACTCAACTGTTTTAAAATAAGCCGTTATTTGTATCGCATTGAAAAAATCAATTTTTAGCATCTTATGCATATTCCTAAGCCTTTGTGTAAGCTCACAAAGTTGGCAGCAAGCTTACAAAGAAGGAGGCGAAGCTTATAAGAAAAAGGATTTTGCTCTCTTCTATACTAAAATGAAAGAAGCAAACCAGTTTCATCCTTACCATCAGGGTTTGTTATATCAATTAGGAATAGCAGCATCCCTCAATGGGAAAAACAAAGAAGCCTTTTCCTACTTAAAGCAAGCTATATTAATAAATGCAGACTATCAGTTAGAAGGCGTTGATGACTTGGCTTCTTTAAAGAAGGATAGTGATTGGATTCAATTGATAGCGTTGCAAAAAAAATGGCAACAACCAATCATTCGTTCTAAAGAAGCCTTCACGTTAAAAGATAGACAACTTCATGCTGAAGGAATTGACTATGATCCGGGGGAGAAAGCTTTTTATATTGGCAGCATTCATAAGCGAAAAATTGTTAAGATTGTGAGTGGCGAGGTACAGGATTTTTGTGAGCCTAGATGTGAAGGGATGACCGGCATCTTCGGAATTAAAATAGACAGAAAGAGAAATATTTTGTGGGCATGTTCATCGCCTATGCAAGAGATGGAAAATTATGATTCTCTTAGTCGATCGGCTGTTTTTAAATTCGAACTCAGTTCAGGGAAGGTCATTAAAAAATATGAATTGCCAATTCAATATAAGAACTCTGTTTTTGGCGACCTGATTCTGGATTTTGCCGGCAACCCATTTATTTCGGATAGCAAGAATAATATCATCTGGACTCTCAGCCCTATTACAGATCAGATCGAAGTCTATTATACATCACCTGAATTTTGGAATATTCAAGGCCTCACTTTCAATCAAAACCAGGATTGGATATTCATTTCGGATTATGTTAAAGGTGTATTTAAGATTAATCTATCCACCAAGGAACTGAAAAAGATTGCTACCCGTCAAGAAGTATCTTTAAAGGGAATTGACGGGATTTATTTCTACAAAGGCACATTAATCGCCATTCAAAATGGGGTGAATCCCCTGAGAGTTACTAATTATTATCTGAACGAAAGGCAAAATGAGGTTATCGATTACAAAATCATCGATAATAATCACCCAGATTTTAATGAACCAACTTTAGGCGTTATTATCGATAAGGACTTTTATTACATTGCTAACAGCCAATGGGGCGGTTATGATTCTGATAATAAGATTAAGCCAAATGAAATGCTCAAAGATATTGTGATATTAAAATACAGATTGAACTGAGTCGTTTGACTTCCTACTTCATATATAGTCACTAATTTTCCAAATAAAATCCTCCCGTTAACAAGAATTATCATTACTTTTCGTTCCATTTTCATGAGGATAGTCGCAATCTTATTATTTATTTTCATTGCATCTGCGGGTCAGGCTCAAGAGAAGCCAAAACACAAAATACCTTTGTTAGTATCTCACCTCTCAGAAGAGAACAGTTTGCTGTTACACCGAAAAGGAGCTCCCCGACATACCATCTTCTCGCGGGTAATTTGCTTCAATAAAAAATGTCGCGGGTTCATAGGCTGGCGCAACCATCAACAAAACAGGCGATTTAAAGGATGGGATGATCAGCGCACTCGCGAACAAAAGAAGAATGCTAAGAAAATGAATCCAATTCTTGATAGCATTAAGAATCCTTCAATGCCAATTGCCACAGTAAATCCGACTCTTAAAAAGCCCCTGCCCACGCCCTTATCTATCAAATTAAAAAAAGAGGAAGTTTTTATTTTGGATGACGTGCTATTTGAGTTAAATAGTTTTCGGCTGAACGAAGAACATACTTTTCGGCTTGATTCATTGGTTGAATTATTACATCGAGATACCAAGGCCATCATCAAAATTAATGGATACACCGACAATAGCGGAAATGAGCGCTACAATATAAAGTTGTCCAGAGATCGGGCTGAAGCTGTTACCATCTATTTGATCGACCACGCAATTGCTGAAGATCGTATTTCCTTTGATGGCTTAGGCAGCACTCATCCACTCGAAACGAACGGAACTGAAGAAGGCAGGAAAAAAAACAGAAGAGTGGAGATTATTTTGATTCGGTAATTCCATTCCAAGTATTTATTTGCTTCCAACATAAACAGAATGTATTTTTAGCCATTAAACGTTATTCTTATGCCCAAGCGATTGATAAAAGGCGAGAAAAAATTATTTGGCGTTTGCAGCGGTCTTGCCAACTACTTTGATATGGACCCTACCGTCATGCGTGTCATCTTTGCTCTTTCACTTTGTGTTTTTGGTACGGGATTACTGGTGTACTTGATCCTTGCCTTTATTATGCCTGATAAATAAATAACCAATTCAATGCAAAAGATACCGCTTGTTAGAAAAGAATACCTGCCAACTTTTATTTTCGTTACCAGTCTTTTCATGTTGTGGGGCATTGCCATTTCAATGGGTGATGTGCTCAATAGGCATTTTCAAAAAGTGTTGCATGTGTCACTGGCGCAATCGGGACTGGTTCAATTTTCTATTTTCGGAGCATATGCAGTGATGGGCATTCCGGCCGGCCTATTCATGAAAAAATATGGCTATAAAAATGGAGTACTCGCGGGGTTGTGTTTATATGCAATCGGTGCGTTCTTATTTATTCCTGCTGCAGGGGCAGAATCCTTTACGTTTTTTAGAATCGCTCTTTTTGTTTTGGCTTGTGGATTAGCTACTCTCGAAGCCGTAGCTCATCCCTTTTCAGCAGCCTTGGGCGATGAAGAAAAATCAGAGCAGCGAATTAATTTTTCTCAGACCTTTAATGCAGTGGGAGCTATTATTGGACCCATTCTTGGTGGCTATTTTATTTTGGGCGGTACGCTCACAGGCAATACTCAAACCGATTTGTTCTCTGTTAAAATGCTCTATATCGCCATTGGTGCCGTAGTACTTTTGATTGCCTTTGCATTCTGGTTTGTAAAAGTGCCGCGTTTACAAGAAACGACTACTGTAGGAAATCAACGATCTTACAAGGAGCTTTTCAAAGTAAAGCATTTTCGATGGGCCGTAGTGGCGCAGTTTTTTAATGTGGCCGCACAAGCGGGGACGTGGGCATTCTTTATCAACTATGCTATTAAATATATGCCTGGCATGACTGACCAAGCAGCCTCCTATTATTTTTCATTTAGTATGGTGATGATGTTGGCGGGCCGAGTGATTGGAACTTATTTAATGACTTTTATTGCTCCTAATAAATTGTTGGCTGCTTTTTCCTTCGCAAGCATTTGTATGTGCCTGATGATTTCGCAGCATCTGGGATGGGTTTCGTTTGCTTGTTTGATCGCGCTACAGTTTACTTTCTCAATAATGTTTCCAACTATTTTTGGATTGGGGCTAAAAAATCTAAGCGACTTACGCGAAAAGGCAGCTTCCTTTATTGTGATGGGCGTAGTTGGTGGAGCCGTATTTCCTCCTCTCATGGGGCTGGTAGCCGATAAATTCAGCATAGCAACTGCCTATTTACTTCCGATCATTTGCTACGCGATAATATTTCTTTTCGGAGCTAGGCTTTCCAAGACTGAATAACCGACAGTTAATCTTTTGAGAATTATTTCAAAGCGGCTATCCCTGCATGAGCCACCTGCGCATCTTGTGCTGACGACATTCCTGAAACGCCAATGGCTCCAATAACTTTTCCGTTTAATAGAATGGACTCACCTCCTTCTAATGGTACTACATCCGGCAGCGAAAGAATACGGAGGCCAATCCCTCCGGCAGCTACTGCATCTTCAAATACTTTCGTGGGTCTTTTAAAATTATTGGCTGTCTTCGCTTTCCCCATCGCCACGGCTATCGAGCCCACTTGAGTATTATCCATTCGCTTAAACGCAATCAAGTTTCCACACGTATCAACAATTGCTACTGCCATTGTCCAACCATTGTTGGTAGATTCTTGAATGGCCGCTGTCATGATCTGCCTGCTGAAGGGTAATTGGATCTCCATAGGCGAGAATAGGGGTAGTTGTAATATTTTTTTGTGTTTGTGCAATTGTAGAATATCCGGTTATTACCATCACAACTAAAAAAAGTGCTTTCATAACGTTTTAATTTTAATGATCAGTTAAAAATTTTACTTCTTCATTTCCTTCGCCCACATATCGCGCAGTGTAACCGTGCGATTGAATATCAATTTATCGTTGGTGGAATCAGCATCCAAACAAAAATAACCCGTGCGCATAAATTGAAAACTATCCTTAGAATTTGCTTCCGATAAACATGGTTCTGCTACTGCCTTCACTATTTTAAGAGAATCTGGATTGAGATATTTTTTGAAATCGTCATCGCTATGGTTAAGGTCCTCTATAGTAAACAAACGATCATACAATTTTACTTCTATCGCTAACGCGGTACTTGCATTTACCCAATGAATAACACCCTTCACATGCACCCCCGAAGTATCGTGCCCGCTTTTGCTTTCAGGAATATAGGTGCAACGAAGCTCTGTAACATTGCCAGCCGAATCTTTAATTACCTCCTCACATTTAATAATATAAGCACTCTTCAATCGAACCACCTGTCCGGGTGCGAGGCGGAAATATTTTTTAGGAGGGTTCTCCATAAAATCTTCTTGTTCAATGAAAATCGTTTTACTGAAAGGCATTTCGCGATTACCTGAATTTCCATCTTCCGGATTATTTTCACTGGGAAGCATTTCCAATTGATCTTCCGGATAATTAGTAATCACCACTTTTATAGGATCAAACACCACCATTCTGCGTAAAGCAATTTTATTCAAATGTTCTCGTACACAAAATTCTAACAACCCAATGTCAATCAAATTTTCCCTTTTGGCGACACCAATCTTATGACAAAATTCACGAATACTCTCAGGCGTGTATCCCCTTCTGCGCACCCCACATAAAGTAGGCATGCGTGGATCATCCCATCCATTCACATGCTTTTCATTCACCAATTGAAGAAGTTTACGTTTGCTCATCATGGTATAGGTCATGTTGAGGCGAGCAAACTCATACTGACGCGATGGGTAAATCTCCAACTTCTGAATGCACCAATCGTACAGCTCACGATGGGGAACAAACTCAAGGGTGCAAATGCTATGAGTTACGTTTTCAATCGAATCACTTTGCCCATGGGCAAAATCATACATCGGGTAAATACACCATTGATCACCGGTACGATGATGGTGCGCATGTTTGATCCGATACAACAAAGGGTCACGCATGAGCATATTCGTATGCGCCATGTCAATTTTTGCGCGCAACACTTTCTCACCATCTTTATACACCCCTGCTTTCATATCTTCCAAGAGCTTGATGTTCACTTCGATCGATCGGCTGCGATACGTTGAATTAACGCCAGGCTGCGTAGGGGTTCCTTTTTGTGCAGCCATTTCTTCGCTGCTGCTATCATCTACATAAGCCACTCCTTTGCGAACCAGGGTTAAGGCAAAATCATAAAGCTGAGTGAAATAATCAGAGGCATATAATTCATTGACCCAATGAAAACCCAACCATTGAACGTCATTCTTTATACTCTCTACATACTCCGTTTCTTCCGTCACCGGATTGGTGTCATCAAACCGTAAGTTGGTCTTGCCGCCATACTTTAATGCCAATCCAAAATTCAAGCAAATACTTTTGGCATGACCTAAGTGAAGGTATCCGTTGGGCTCTGGAGGAAACCGGGTAGTGATGGATGTATATTTTCCGGCCTTGAGGTCGGCTTCTACAATTTCTTCAAGAAAATTCAAGCTCTTTTCGTCTGACATATTGCGTAAAAGACGTAAAGGTATGAAGCCTTTCTTGCTTTGAGAAGAATTACTTCTTGCTAAATGAAAAGCAATAGTCTTGCGCTAATCAATAAAATAATGCTTGCGTGAGGGATTGAAGTGGAAAGCCCACACCCTGCGTTTCGCAGGGGAGGACTTGGAACGAAAAGCCCGACCCCGTACCTCACGGGGGCACGCCCTATAAATCAATTGATGCTTAACATAAACCAAGAGGCTTAAATCAGGCTCTGCATCTGAATCAACTATTGACTGATCAAAATTAGTATGTTATTCATCCTCTTCGTTGTGGGCGAAATAGTCTATCTCCAACAATCCGCCTGTATATTCTTTAAAGTGGAGCTTGTCACCCACATTCTTCTTCTCGAAATGATCAGAAGTACAATGCACTTTTAACACTTTCCCATTCTCCATTTTTACAAAGGCAATCCATTGCGCATGCTTTTGCTCACTTACCACATAATTGTATGATTTGTAACGGTTATAGGTGGTTATGCTCGAGCCACTGACGTTTTGGTTGGGCACAAACATTTTTTCTACGATTACACCATTTATTGAGATAGGCGGAGTGAACAATAGGTTGTATGAAAAAAACACGATGGCACAAAAAGCTGAAAAGAGCACTCCACCGACCACCCATGTCTTTAACTTTTCTTTATTCATTTGCTTTTATTTTCTTGATGCTTTTACTTCGGCCGGGGTAACCGCAGCACCCTTATTACCAAATGAATTCCTTACATAGTTCAATACATCACTTACCTCCTGATCAGAGAGATCAATGCTAGCCATTTCTGAATCATAAACTTTACCATTTACTTTCATCTGTCCTTTAGCACCTTTCAGAACCTGAACAATCGAACGTTTTTTGTCTGCCATCAAATAATCTGATTTTGCCAGGGGTGGATAAACTTCTTCAATTCCTTCGCCATTCTCCATGTGACAAGAAATGCAATTAGAGAGATAGATTTCCTTTCCCTTTACCATGCTTGATTTCAAATCGAAGGCTTGTTTCTGTTGAGGGCTAAAGGAAGCGAGTGCAATAAAAAAAGCAGTAGCGCATGCTAGTAGAAATAATTTCATGTGACGATTAAGAGTTTAAAATTATACAATCGCTTCAAGATCAAAGGGCAGTTTCCGAATTCGTGTGCCTGTCAGATCAAAAATAGCATTCGTTAATGCAGGAGTAAAGGGAGGCAATCCTGGCTCGCCCACACCCCCCGCCTTCTCTTCGTTCTCCATCACATGTACTTCAATTTCCGGAGTATCCGTAATGCGCGGCATTTTGTAGGTATCAAAATTTTTCTCTACCGCTTTGCCATCAACAAAATGAGTTGCATGCTTGGTCGCGGCACCAAGTGCCATGATAATGCTTCCTTCAACTTGCGCCTTTATTGTATCTGGATTTACATACCATCCACAATCCATGACAGCCCATACTTTATCGATCTTCAATTTTCCTTCAGCATTCTTAGATACTTTTACCACTTCGCCTACAATACTGGTGAAGCATTCGGTGATGGCTACCCCAAACCCTGTATTCTTCCCGCGCGATTTCCATCCACTCACCTCTTCTAATTTGCGCACTAACTCATGATAACGGCCGCTGGTAAAATGTTGTCTTCTAAAATCCAGTGGATCCTTTGCAGCCGCTACTGCTAATTCATCCAGAAAACTTTCAAAGGCAAAACCGTTGGTGGAGGCATACACTGAACGCCACCACATTACCGGTATTGGTGAGTCTAACGGAATATCACCAAAACTATAATGTTGCAATCCATCAAAATATGTTTCGAGAAATCCTTCTGTATCACTACTGTTGTATGCCATCTTATCTGCACCCGGGTTTTGATGATCCATGTTCTGCCCGGCAATGCGTGTTTCAAAAGCTTCTATGCTTCCGCCTTGTGAGAGCCCGCCTTTGCATTGGTACACCATGCCGGGGCGAAATGGGCCTTGGGTCATATCATCTTCGCGCGTCCAAACTACTTGCACAGGCGCGTTTACTGCTTTTGAAATCACTGCCGCTTCGTGAGGGTAATCCAAAAATGCTTTGCGCCCAAAACCTCCTCCCAAAAAAGTCATATTCACAGTCATATTTTCTTTGGGTATCCCCAGCAATTTACCCACATCAGATTGAACCCAATCGGGCCCTTGAATAGGACCCCAGATTTCGCACTTGTCTCCTTGCACATGAGCAATGCAATTCAGTGGCTCCATACAACTGTGCGATTCATACGGTGTTTCGTAAGTAGCTTCTATTTTTTTCTCAGACCTTTCAAGAGCTCTCGCCACATCCCCTTTAGTTTTAAAGGATAACATAGGTTTGCTCTTCACCTCTTCTAACATAGTAGCATATAATTGCTCGGTACTGTGATGGGGGAAACCAGTATCGTCCCATTCTACTTTTAAAGCTTTTCTACCTTGCATGGCTGCCCATAAATTATCAGCCACTACAGCAACGCCTTCACGATCATGAGAGAACACTCTCATTTTTACCGCGATTACATGTTTTACACCAGGCACTGCCTTTGCAGCGCTATCATCAAAACTTTTTACTTTACCATGAAAACGTGGGTTGCGTTCTACCACGGCATACAACATCCTTGGAATCTTTTTATCAAGCCCGAATATTGCTTTGCCATTTACTTTTAAAGGCGTGTCTTGTCGAGGCAAGGGCTTGCGAATAATTTTATAGTCTTTCGGATCTTTGAGTTCTACATTTTTTGGCGGTTCTAATTTTGAAGCCTCTAGTACCAGCTCTCCATAACCAACCTTTTTGCCTGAAGGCTTATGAATGACCGATCCGTTTTCAGCAAAACATTCGTCACGTTTAACATTCCATTTCTTGCATGCTGCCTCGATGAGCATTTCACGAGCGGTAGCACTCAACTTCAGCAATTTCTTATAGGATCCTCGTACGGTAGAACTTCCCCCTGTCACCTGGCTTCCGTATTTCGCTGAGTTTCCCTGGCCAAAAACAATATTCACCTGGTTCAAGTCCACTTCCAACTCTTCGGCAATAATTTGTGGCACTGCCTGAAAAGATCCTTGCCCCATTTCTGAGCGATGATTGATGATCGTTACCTTTCCTGATGTATCAATAGAGATCCACGCGTTGAGATCAATACCAAGACTGGCGGCTGAGTCGGTCTTTAAAAGCGTTGGCTCTTTACCGAGTGCCGGCATATAATAACCCAGCGCCAATACGGCTGTTGACATGCCCGAAACCTTGATAAAGTTTCTGCGAGAAATATTTTTATCCTTCTTTTCCATAGCGATTAAAATTATTTAGTGAGAGCCTTATGAGACATGAGTACTGCCGCAGCTTTAATCGCTTTACGAATACGCGGATAAGTTCCACACCGACAAATATGGCCTTGCATAGCCACGTCAATGTCTTTATCGTTCGGGTTGGGGTTGCGTTTTAATAATGCAGTGGCCGCCATGATCTGACCAGATTGACAGTAGCCGCATTGAGGAACTTGTTCGGCAATCCAAGCTTGCTGCACGGGGTGCGAGTTATCATTTGAAATTCCTTCGATGGTGGTGATTTCCTTATTTGCCACCGTTGAAAGCGGCAGCGAACAAGATCGAACGGGAACGCCATTTAAGTGAACCGTGCATGCACCACATTGGGCAATGCCACATCCATACTTAGTACCCGTCAATCCTACCCAATCGCGGATTGCCCAAAGCAAGGGCATTTTTGGATCGGCATCAACTGTATGTGTTTTTCCATTAATTTTAAGTGTTATCGAAGCCATGATATAGGGATTTAAGAATTTGAAAGTACAAAAAACTTATCGTTAATTCTGCTCACTTTTTATTTATGCTTTGAAGATGATTTTAAAAGGCTCAAATTTGTGGTTTGAATGTTAAAAAGTATTACAACCGTTTGTGGCTGTTTTAAGTAGAACTTTTGAAGAGGATTGCCTCTCAATGATTAAGTTCGCAACTTGAATAAACACTCTGAGACAAAAAGACAACCTTATGATTGATTTGACAACGCTTTTCCCGTATTCGTTCGATAAAAAATACTCAAAACCTGTCGCCTATTTCTCGATGGAGTTTGCAATCGACCAGCCTTTGAAAATTTATAGTGGCGGGTTGGGTTTCCTGGCAGGCTCGCACATGCGGAGTGCATTCGAACTAAAACAAAATTTAATCGGCATTGGTATTCTATGGAAATATGGATACTATGATCAGGAACGAAACAAAGATGGTACCCTACAAGCTTGCTATATTCAAAAGGACTATTCCTTCCTTACAGATATTGGCATCATGTTCCCAATAACCATTCACAATCATACGGTACAAGTAAAAGTTTACCTGCTTAAGCCTGAGGTGTTCAATACAGTTCCCCTGTTTTTTCTCAGCACCAACATTCCTGAAAATGACCATTTGGCACAAACCATTTGTTATCGTCTGTATGATTCGCATGAGTCGGCCAGGATTGCACAATCTATTTTACTGGGAAAGGGTGGTGCTAAATTATTAGATGTGCTAGGTCGTGAAACAGCAATCTATCACATGAATGAAGGCCATGCCTTACCACTGTGTTTTTATCTTCTCGATAAATACAAAAGGTTAAGTGAAGTAAAAAACAGGGTAGTGTTCACAACCCATACACCGGAGAAGGCAGGTAATGAAGAGCATCCTATTAAGACGCTCGAA
>JAYVPS010000123.1:0-25986 GCA_043757225.1 Cytophagales bacterium
ACGCACAAACCAACGAGACATCAAAAATAAACAGCCTAATAAATGTCCATTAGAGACTATCGTCTAAAAAATAGCCTAATAAATGTCCATTACTCCTAAATGTCGATCTAAAATAATGGGCAAAATTTTTGACTTGAACTGTTGAAGTGGAATTAACCTATTATGCACAAAAATGTAATAGTTAAAGTCTTCTGCGTCATCCGCATAAGTCAATTGATCAATACTTCCCTTTAGTTTCCTAACGATCTTAATTGATCCACTGACTACAATTTCCAATAAAGCATCATCAGGAAAAAACTCGCTCTTCGCTAAGCTGATAAACTGACGATTGACGTCAGCCTTTGAATCATAAAACCGAAATGATTGAATTTTGTGTGAAGAGAAAAAGTCGACCTTATTATTCTCCGTGTGTCTTATCAATACTGCCTCATGGGCAGCATGATAAACTAATGATCCGGTCAACACTTCTTGGTTCTTTGTTATTAAAACTCCTGATTCCCACGTTAAATCTTGGCAAAATCCACTCAGGTTAACAGCCAACCCAAAGACAAATAAAAATTGTTTCATCTCATGTTAAGGATAGTTAACATGAAATTAACAATTAAATAATACTAAGTCAATGGCATCTCTAAAAACCTAACCGTCATTGCGAGCGGAGCGAAGCAATCCCTTGTTCGGAGTCCCCAAACGGGGGGATTGCTTCGGTCGAGACGACCTCGCAAAGACGACTTCGAAGGTTTTGAGAGCTGCCTTCAATCTATTTTCAGAATTTTTAATAGTTCAGGGATTTCATGAATGAGATGCGTATGCCTTATCTCCCGCAATTGCCTTTCGGTGAAAGCGCCAGAAGTAACCCCAATTACCCAGGAGCATCCCGCTGAATTCCCCTCTTCCAAATCAGAAGCGGTATCACCTACCTTGGCGACTGCCTTTACATCACTCACCCCAACAAGTTTCATTGCTTTATAAATCATATCTGGGAAAGGTCTGCCTCGCTCTACTTCATCGCTTGTTACACTGGCATCAATCAGTCCATTTTCTTTCCAGGCTAGTCGGGCTAACAAGGCGTTGGTAATTTGACGATCGAAACCTGTATCAACAACTACCTTAATTCCATTTTGCTTTAGTTTTTGGAAAGTAGCACTAACACCAGATTTCTCCCCTACTCCACTGTCATTCTGATAAAAATCAATCATCTCTTCAATAAATTTTTTATGAACATCCATGATGAATTCTTCCGTGATTGAATTGAATTTTACTTCTTCCAACAATTGTTTAATGGCAATAGGTTTTGGTATTCCCATTACTTCATTGGCCTGAGCAATTGAAATCTCAATACCAAATTGCTTGAGTGCGCTTTGCAAAACACGATGAACATCCTTATTGTCCTTTACGGTGGTGCCAGCCAAATCAAAAACTATTAGTTCTGCTTTCATTTTATTTATGGGCTTCTCTAAAACCTAACCGTCATTGCGAGCGGAGCGAAGCAATCCCCTGTTCGGAGTGCAAACGGGGGATTGCTTCGGTCGAGACGGACCTCGCAAAGACGACTTCGAAGGTTTTTAGAGATGCCACTATTTTATTCGAGAAAGGAAGGCCTAATTATTTAATAAGTCAACGGATTTTACCTTTATTAATCATTTAATAATACGGTGCGATTTTCATTTCTGTCTTGTTACCGTACTTTTAAATAACAATTTTCCATATTGTAATGAAAATAGAAACAGAAAAAGTAATTGATGAGATTTTTGCCCTATATGAAAAATTTGGTAAAGAAGATTACATTGGCGAACCCGTATCATTAATTGAACATCTGTCACAATCGGCCCAACTGGCAATGGATGCGGGGTACGATGATGAAGTTGTATTGGCGGCCTTCTTCCACGACATCGGCCATATTTGTGTACTGCGAAATTCCGAAAACACAATGGGTAAGTTTGGCGTGAAAAGCCATGAAAAAATTGGTGCCGACTACTTGCGCGAAAAAGGATTTTCTGAAAAAATAACGATGCTGGTAGAAAACCACGTGCAGGCCAAACGTTACCTCACTTTTAAAAACCAGAACTACTTCAATAATTTATCTGACGCTAGCAAACAAACGCTGGAATTTCAAGGAGGGAAAATGACAAAACAAGAAGCAGATGCATTCGAGAGTGACCCGTTATTTGAGATCAGTATCATACTGCGCCAGTGGGATGAGCAGGCAAAAGACATGAATATCAAATTGATCGATCTTGAAAAAATAAAATCCAATGCCCGAAGAGCATTGGATTTAAAGTAAATTCTTATGTTAATTATTATTGATTATTGTCTTCCACTCCATCCGGATCAAATTTCCATGTATCATCAAAACGGGTACTTCCGCTACGCCCTGTAGTTAGGTATCCAAAATTACCAATAGCAAAGCCAATAGCTGCATCCCTTGGGCGGCCATTGTCTGTCGCTGTTGAATAGGAATAGTATTGTATCCAGGTATCTGAGCTTGGGTTGTATTGCCATGTATCGCTGAAGCTTTGACCGTTAATAGATCCACTAGTAATATAACCAAATGAACCAATTGTAAATGTGGAAGCAAAATCCCTAGAAATTGGTTGCACAATGGTAGCTCCCGTTTTGTCTTTTTGGGTTAGGGGTAGCTTTTCATTCCATACATCATTAGAAGGATCGTATTGCTCAATGGTCTTTACATTAGTTCCATTGTTTGATCCCCCACCAACATAAGCATAGTTATCTATTGTAAAGACAAAACTATTAACTCGTTTTGAAGCTAGGCTTACCCGTTGTACCCAAGTATCACCATCAGGCATATATTCCCAAATATCATTTAACTCATTAAGGCCATTAAAACCTGCTCCAACAAATCCGCGATTGGCTACTGTAAAAGCAATAGCTCCATTCCTGCCCTTCTCGACTGATCCACCAAAATCTTTAATTTTTTTCCAGGTTCCTAAACCTCCTGCCCCTGTCGGATCAAATTCCCAAAAATCTTTTAGATAAACACTATTAATAGCCTGACCTGCTCCAACATAACCCTTTGCTCCAATTGTAAAACCTACCGCACCCGCCCTAAGTGTTCCTGGAAAATCTGTCTTTTGAATCCATGACTTTTTATCAGCATCAAACTGCCAAGCATCGTTCACTCTTGTGTTGGTTGCATCAAATCCTCCAATCAAATAAACTTTGCTTCCAATTGTAAATGAGGCGGCACTGCTCCTTTTACTCCCTCCAAAATCACCAATCCTATCCCAAGAACCAGGTTTGACTGTTGAAGTTGTAGTCGAACTTCCACTACAAGAATAAAGAACAACACTCAAATAGGTAATTGAGCTAATAGAAAGAACGTAAAATAAGGGTTTCAATATCGTTTTAATTGGGCGCATAAGAGTAATAAATTTTCAGTTTGATTTTATTGGTTGGGTTTTGCTGGGAGCCGATAGCCAAGCGATTAACTTCAGTGAAAAAAGTTGGTATTGGAGTAGCAATCAACAAGGGCGCTATGATCGGATTTTCTAAGGTCAATTGTGAGGAAATAAAATTCGTTAACGGAAAGCTGTATTTCGTTTCCCGTTCATATTCAGTATCATAGGCAATACGGGCAAAAGGAGGATCTTGGCTAATGCTGCTTAAAGCGGCAATAGGGACATTTGAATTATCCGTTAAATAAAGGGCTAAAGAGCTAGGCGGTTTGGTCATATTACTAAAGGTGCTTTGAACTGGATAAACATCTAAAACAGCATTAATTAAAATATATTTTTTATTTTTCAGGAAGCTCTTCAATTGCGGGAATTCAATTTTTGTAACAATCCCTTCCCCTGACTGAACAAAAGTAATATTGCCAGTAGAGGCTGAAGGTATTGCTTGATGAGGTAATATGCCTTCGATGGAAGTTCCCGTCCGATCTGTAACAATGTTGTTAAATTGGATTTGACTATTACCCAATGGAAAATCAAAGTGTGTTTGTGCAAAATTCTCTCCAAAAAGCTTATGATAATAAAGCCTCACTTTTGTTTTAGTCGCTTTAAATCCAGCGATAGAGGCCTCATCAGACTTATTTGTAGTCAAATAGATTCCCTGAAAAAGCTCTGTCACAAATTTATTTACATTCGAGAAAGTAGAAGCAGAATCAGTCTTGGCAAGATCAAACCATTTCTTGCCTAAATTGAAAGGTAATCTAATATAAAGAGAATCTCGATGAGGGTTGAAGGTCACCGTTGAAGATGTTAATAACGCTGAACTAAAACCTGTTATACTGGTATTGTAAAAACCCGCAAGCGTAGTAAATAGTGAAATCCTATCCTCTATTCTATAGCGCTGAGGAACTCGAAGAGTTGGCTGCTGATTAAGTTCATGAATATTTATGGTTACCGATTTAGTAGTGTCGCCATACCAATATTTTGAATAAGGCAAAACCAAGCCTATCGAGTCGAAGGTACTCGTTTCATCAGGTGAAAACCGACTTGTATACCCTATTTGAAAATAGGTCGAGGAAGAAGTCAATCCTAAAAGATTATCACGGTAATTTCCAATCAATAATAAATTATTGCCTGAGGTAGGTAGAGAATCTAACAGAACAGTTGAGGTCACAACCGAAAAAGTATCAACAAAAGCTGTCTGAAGATTACCTCTGCTGAAGCTACCATCTGCCTTTAGATAGGCAGGATCTTCGCAACCGAATAAGAAAACAAAGGCAAACAACACAGCTAAGAAACCTGCAGTTTTCCATCTCTTCATTTCAACCTTACCCCAAAAATAAGTATTCATATACTCCTCAGACTATTTGAATGACCAGAAAGTTCTACATCAAAAAAATTAATAACTCCAGCCAATCACAAATATTGTCCAGTTCCAAAAAAGTGAGCCTGGAGGGATTCAAACCCCCAACCTTCTGATCCGTAGTCAAATGCTCTATTCAGTTAAGCTACAGGCCCAAATCTCATTTGTAGAACTAAATTGCAGCGAGCTGCATCTATTAGTTCTTAAACGGTCGGCAAATTTAAGAGAATAAATTCGTTCAGCAAGGGCTAGTTTGGCCGCTGAACACTAAAAACGTATTTTTGCCGTTTCAAATTTAAAAAATCACTATGTTTCCTAAGGTTCTGGCAGTTGTATTTTTTGTTTCAATCTCATCTCTTGTGAGTGCCCAAGAAAAAAAGGTTAGAAGGCCGGATCTGCCAGGCTCCTTCCTAATTGAGTTTGGATTTAACCATGCACTAGGCACTACTCCCAGCCACTTCGATCAAGGATTTTGGGGATCGCGCACCCTTAATCTGTATTATCAATATCCAATCCGATTGATGAAATCTAACGTTAGCTATAACCCGGGATTCGGATTTAGCTTTGAAAGATATAAACTTACAAATAACTATACACTTGCAAGACAGCCTGATGCTAATGGCACTTATCCGCTCGTTTTGGCAAGTGATTTAAATATGCCAAGTGCAGATAAAAGTATGTTTATCATGAATTATATTGACTTCATGCCCGCTGAGTTTCGATACGACACCAATCCGGAAGACTTGGCTCGCAGCCTTCATATTGCTGTTGGAGCAAGAGTCGGTTTATTATTTGAAAGTCACACAAAAGTAAATTATTCTGAAGCGGGCGAATCTAAAACAATGAAGGACCAACAAAATCACGGGCTAAACCAATTTCGTTATGGATTTTATAGTCGTTTTGGTGTTGGCGGGTTTAATTTATTCACGTATTACAATGTTACTCCCGTTTTTCAAAGTACAAAGGGACCTGATCAAACAACCATGAACACACTAACCTTTGGTATTTCATTGAGTGGTTTTTAGCGTGTAGTATTTAGCTAGTGTAAATTACGAGTGCCTGATTCTACTGGCTCACAACTCGAATTTTACTTCCCTAAAAAGGCCGGCTTCCTCTTTTCCAAAAATGCCTGCACTCCCTCTTTATGATCGTGGGTACCACCTGCAATCTCCTGACAATAAGCTTCGTATTCTAACATTTCCTGTAAAGTAGAGGTCGTTGATTTACTCAACATCTTTTTGATAAGGGCAATGGCTTTGGTAGGTGCTTTGGCAAAATAATCGGTGTACTCATTTACAGTCGCATCTAATTCTGAAGCGACTACTACCTTATTTACCAATCCTAACTGAAGTGCCTCGCTTGCCTTCACTTTGCTGCCCATGCTACACAGTTCAAATGCCTTTGCCATTCCCACCAACCTTGGTAAAAAATAAGCCGACCCGGAATCCGGCACAAGACCGATATTAATAAACACCTCAATCAATGTCGCTTCCTCTGATGCAATGATCATATCACATGCCAGTGCAAAAGAGCATCCAGCCCCTGCAGCAACTCCGTTTAATCTGCAAATTATTGGCTTTGGCAAACTTCGCATGGCCGATATGATCGGATTATATCTTTTGTTCAACGAATCCAAAAAAGAACGCTTCCCTTGCTTAGAACTATCTTTCAAATCCTGACCGGCACAGAAAGCTTTTCCCGCACCTGTTAATACTACCACTCTTGCCAGATCATCTTTAGTAACTGTCTTTAGTGCATCTTGCAATTCGAAGGTGATAGCATCATTAAGTGCATTATAAACTTCGGGGCGATTAAGGGTGATCGTTGCCACACCATCCTTTACCTGGTAGGTAATAAATTGAAAATCCATATAATTTGGTAATTCGGTAATTCTATCTCCTAAATTCTATCCTTTAAAAAAGGACAATAATTCCTCCAAAGCCAATTAGAAAACCAACCATGCTTCCATACATCACTTCACGAATCGTGTGGGCATTTAACAGCAACCGAGCAGACATCACCAATCCTGCGATCAAAATTAACACTACCGTTGGCAGTAACAACGTAGGCTCGTCCATCGCTTTGTTTAAAGGCAATAAAATTCCTATCCCACCCCACATGGCCAAACTGTGAACACTGATTTTAAAAAAAAGTGTAAATGCTAACGAAGCCAGCACCAATATCATGATGATGAACATGAATTTATTGAAATTATGGCTGAAAGAGAGTTTGTAATAAAACAAAAAGGTGATCACCGCATAAATAACGGCAATCATAATAAATGGAAGTATTCGCTCACTGCGAGATTCTAACTTAAGTGAACCAATCGTACCAAATGTGCGTAACATTACTAGGTTAATAACAGGCATCAGAAACGTAAAGACAAAAACAAAAGCCACCATAACCCTCAACTTTGAAGGATCAATCATTAACATAGAAGGAAAGAAAAGCCCCAATACAGTAACAAGATAAGTTGTCAATAACAACGGGTGAAAAATAATTGAAATGAGTTGGGCTACAGGCTTCACAATTACATCTCTTTTCTTAATCGCGCCACAGGAATATTTAGCTGCTCGCGGTATTTGGCTACCGTACGCCTGGCAATGTTGTAGCCTTTTTCGTTGAGCATGTCTTCTAACTTATCATCAGGATATGGCTTACTCTTATCCTCTTGATCAATAATATCTTTGATGATCTGCTTTACTTCGCGACTACTTACTTCCTCTCCCGAATCGGTAGCAATGCCTTCAGAGAAAAAATATTTCAATGGAATAATTCCAAAATCAGTTTGTATTGTCTTACTACTGGCAACTCGGCTCACGGTGGAGATGTCCATACCAATCATTTCTGCTACGTTCTTTAAAATCATAGGTCTGAGTTTGGTCTCATCACCCTCTAAAAAATAATCGTATTGAAGGTCAATAATGGCGCGCATGGTTCTAAGCAAAGTATGCTGACGCTGTTTGATAGCATCTATAAACCATTTGGCTGCATCAAGCTTTTGCTTCACAAATGAAACTGCTTCCTTTAGTTTTTTATCTTTCTTATCGCTTTTATCATAGGCCCTAAACATATCGGAGTACGAACGACTGATGCGTAACTCAGGTGCGTTGCGCGAATTGAGCGACAATTCTAATTTGCCATTGCTATTTACTAATATGAAATCCGGAATCACGTATTGATTTTTTACGTTTCCACCACTAATCTCTCCACCAGGCTTAGGATTCAACCGAACGATTAACTCAATAGCATCTTTGATGTAATCTTCATCGTCCAAATCCAACTTCTTCATTATTTTTGAGTAGTGCTTCTTAGTAAACTCCTCATAGCACTCATTCAAAATACGCTTGCCGACAATCACGTCCACATCTTGTCCATCATCCATACGCTCAAGTTGGAGCAACAGACACTCTTGCAAATTGCGCGCAGCAATTCCTGAAGGGTCAAATGATTGGATTTTCTTTAAAACATTCTCAACGTCCTCTAACGTTGTTTCCATTCCTTGCGAAAAAGCAAGATCATTAACAATGGATTCCAGTTCCCTTCGAATATATCCATCACCTTCAATACTACCAATCAATTGTCTGCCGATGACAGATTGTTTTTCATCTAAGCCCAGAAAGCCCAGCTGAGTCATTAAGGTTTCATGCAAGGAAGTCCCCATAGCAATTGGCATCTCCCGCTCCTCCTCCTCATCACCATCGTTGTATGTTTTGTAACTGGTGTAGTCATCATCACGCAGATAGTCGTTGATATCAATTTCGTCTTTAGGAGTCTCTTCCTTGGGTTCATTCTCAGCAGAATCATCAATGGGTGTCTCCTCAGGCTTTTCGTCCTGATCATTTTCTTCAGGCCCTTCCTCCTCACCTTCTTCAAGAACAGGGTTTATTTCTAGTTCTTCTTCAATACGGTTTTCCAACTCTGCCGTAGGAACCTGCAGCAGCTTTATAAACTGAATCTGCTGGGGCGATAGCTTTTGCTGTAAAGATTGATTTAGACCAAGTCGTTGCATTCAAGAAAAATCTTGGCCAAAGTTACCATATTGATGGCGTAAGCAAAATCGCGGCCAAAAATAAAAATCAACTAAAAAATTTCGTTCATTTATAATCCTTTAACTTTCAATCACTTTGATTGAAAACTCAAAATGCCTTTTTTTGCGATCCCTATCGGAGGGAATTATCAACTATTATGAAACGAATCAAAATAAAAGAGTTGCTGGCCACTGAGCCAAAAGGTCAAATCGTAAAAGCACAAGGCTGGGTACGCACCTTCCGCAACAATCAGTTTATTGCCCTTAGCGATGGCTCCACCATCCTCACAATACAAGCAGTGGTAAGCCTTGATACTTTCGATGAAGCCATTACGAAACGTATTACAACAGGCGCATGCGTTTCTGTGACTGGTGAATTGGTAGCCTCGCTTGGAAAAGGACAAGCTGTGGAAATAAAAGTGAAAGACCTTGAAATTCTGGGTGATAGCGATTCGGAGAAATTTCCTCTGCAGCCCAAAAAGCACTCACTAGAATTTCTCCGAGAGATAGCCCACCTCCGCTCGCGCACCAACACCATCAGCTCTGTGATGCGCATACGCCATGCAATGGCATTTGCTGTCCATCAATTCTTTAACGAAAAGGGATTCTTTTATATCCACACACCCATCATTACAGGCTCTGATGCAGAAGGCGCAGGTGATATGTTCAGGGTTACCACATTGGATATTAAAAATCCACCTCGCGATGTGCAAGGACACATCAATCACAAAGAAGATTTCTTCGGTAAAGAAACTAACCTTACTGTTTCCGGTCAATTGGAGGGCGAAACCTATGCATTGGCATTAGGGGATATTTACACATTCGGCCCAACTTTTCGTGCAGAAAACTCAAACACCGCTAGGCACTTAGCAGAGTTTTGGATGATTGAGCCTGAGATGGCTTTCTACGATATTCACGACAATATGCAATTGGCTACCGACTTATTACAATATTTGGTTGGCTACGCTTTAAAAAATTGCGCAGACGATCTAGAATTTTTGAACAAGAGGGCACTTGAAGAAGAAGCAACAAAACCACAAGACCAACGGAGTGAATTAGGCTTGCTGGATCGATTGAAGTTTGTGGTTGAAAATGATTTCCAAAAACTAAGTTATACGGAAGCCATTGATATCTTAAAGAATTCCAACCCGAACAAGAAAAAGAAATTCCATTATATTATCGATCAATGGGGTGTTGATTTACAATCAGAACACGAGCGGTATCTGGTGGAGAAGCATTTTAAAAAGCCCGTAATCCTGTATAACTATCCAAAAAACATAAAGGCCTTTTACATGCGTCAAAATGAAGATGACAAAACTGTAGCGGCTATGGATGTTCTATTTCCTGGCATTGGCGAAATTATTGGTGGCTCGCAGCGTGAAGAACGCCACGACCGCTTGCTAAAACGGATTCAGGAAATGAACCTGCCAGAAAAAGATTTATGGTGGTATTTGGAGTTACGGAAATTTGGCTCTGCACCACACAGCGGTTTCGGGTTGGGCTTTGAAAGGTTGATTTTGTTCGTTACCGGAATGACCAACATTCGCGATGTGATTCCGTTCCCAAGGTTTCCGGGTAATGCCGAGTTTTAGCATGTATGACAGTTTCGTGTTTATGTCTAGGTTCTGTTTAAATAATATAAGCACATAAAAACCATGGTCTCAACTCTATACATTCTTGGTTCTGGCTTTATCAGGAAAATAGTTCTTAAAAACCATTAACTTTAGGTCAAATAAAAAAACTGTTATGAACACTATCGTCATCCAGAGTAAATCAAAAAACAATCTCAAACTTCTGAGTGAATTGGCTAAGAAGATAGGTGAGCGAGTTACTATGTTGTCAAAAGAACAAATAGAAGACATTGCGTTAGGAAGCTACATGAAGAAAACCCGAACGGGGAAAAATGTTTCTTCCGATCTAGTGATGAAAAAACTTCAGTCTATCAAATGAAGGTTGTTTTTGACAAATCGTTTTACAAAAGCTTAGATAAACTTAACAATCCAATCATTGCTCGCCAAATTGAAAAAATAATCATTTCAATTCAAGCGGCAGCCTCTATTCGTCAAATTCATCAAGTAAAAAAACTTCAGGGATTTCCTAATTTTTATAGAATACGAATAGGGGATTATCGGCTTGGATTAGAGTTGCAAAATGCACATACCGCTAGCCTGATTGTAATCGCCAACAGAAAAGATATTTACAAAGTCTTTCCATAGCGCCTAAATCAATGGAAACAATCGAACTTTCGGGAATAATCGGTATGGCTGCTCTAGCAGCACTATCCACTAATCTTATCGTTGGCATCTTTATTTGGTCTAAGCAAGAATTCAAATTGCCTTACGGGATTTCATTTCTTCAATTGCACAAATTTACAGGCTACTCTGCGGCCATTGCCATTTTACTTCATGTGCTGTTGATTCCACTCGATCCTAAATCAGGATTTACTTGGGGAGATTTATTGCTACCCGCTTGGACTCAACATCAACCATTGGCCAATACGTTTGGGTCTGTAGCTTTTTATTTGATAGGAATTGTGGTGATCAGTTCTTACTACAAAGACAAAATCAAGTTAAAACTTTGGCGCATGCTGCACTTCCTCTCCTACTTCGCTGCCATTCCATTGATCCTACACAGTATCATTACCGATCCAAAATTAGAGGACAGACCGATTGATTGGTTTGATGCAGAAAAATTGTTTGTGATTTTTTGTTGCGTGGTAATTGCAGGACTCACCTCCTACCGATTTTTGATACTTAAGAAGCCTAACCTTACCAACTCATAATAAGAAAAGGGAATCTGAGTTCTTACTTTCTTTTAATTGCCAACAAAGGTATTCTTCCCAAGTAAGCAAGTGTCCGTGTAACGCTTTTGGCAAAAAGCTTTTCTTCCAAACTTAGCTTATGCGTAAAGGTCATGAGCAAATCAGCCTTAATTTCTCGTATGAATTTATCGATAGCAGTCGGAATATCATCATCCAAAATAAGTTTAAAATCAAGCTTGTCGTAATTAGCTTTCTTGATCATCGCTTCAACGGCTAACTTCGAAACCTCTACCTTTTTATCCATTGCGCTCACCACATGAATCATGTGCACATGCGAACCATAAACCTTTGCGAATTCCAAAATAATATCTAATTCTTTTTGAGTTTCCTTTAAGTCCGATGCGTAGACTACATGCTCCATGTTTTTGTACTTCGCAAACTCAGGAATTGCGAGCACGGGCACAGGGCTGTCGTCAATCACCGAAACTGTTGTGCCTCCGAGTCTCACCTTCTTCAGAGCTGATGCCCCACGCGAGCCCATAACCACTATATTGGTTTTGTTTTTTTCAGTATACCGTTTCACCATTTCGGCAACTGTATGCGCCTTGATGGCCTTAAACTGAATTAAATAATCACCTTTGATTTTAGTCTGCAATTCATTGATCAGGCTCTGCCCTTCCTCTTCAGCAATTTGGATTATAGACTTTTCGATCTGTTTCATACGCAAATTAGCTTTGGGGGCTCCATCAAATCGTATGATATTTAGAATCGTAAACTCAGCTTTAACAGGGGAAGCCATTCGGATGGCATATTCGATAGCCACTTTAGATAAAGGGGAAAAATCTGTAAGCAGAACAATTTTAGGCACTGACATAAGAATGGAGTAGAACTCAAAAATAAATGTTTCGACTTCAGTAAAAAAGAGATTAAGGATGTAAATTTAAAACTTAGAGTGGAAGAGTGGCAATGCCTCTCACCCTATTTCAAAACCGAATTACCTTTTCTACCATGAAAAAACTCTTTAATCTCCTCTTGGTTTCTCTTAGTGCGATTGCCAGTTTCGCACAAGTAAATGTCAATAACTTACAGGTTCACATAAAAATCTTTGCCAATGATTCTTTGGAGGGGCGAGGAACTGGTACGACAGGGGAAAAATTAGCCTTGTCCTACATCCAACAACAATGGAAAGGAATGAAGCTTCGACCCAAAGGAGATGCTGGTTCCTTCGCTCAAAAATTTCCATTCAAATCCGGAGTGCATGGCATCGGCCGAGAAGGAAATGCCTATAACCTTGTTGGCTATATCGATAACCAAGTCGCGAATACCATTATAATTGGGGCGCACTACGATCACCTCGGGTTGGGCAATGATGGAAGTTCGTTGGATGCTAATCCGCAAAACAAAATCCACAATGGTGCCGATGACAATGCCTCGGGCGTGGCTGGTGTAATTGAATTGGCTCGATACTTTCAAACTAATGGAACAAAGGAGTCATATAATTTTTTGTTTCTATGCTTTAGCGGAGAAGAGCTTGGCTTGTACGGCTCAAAATATTTTACTGAAAATCCAACAATAGATTTGGCTAAGGTAAACTACATGATTAACCTCGATATGATTGGTCGGCTAGACCCTACCACCAAAGGTCTCGCAGTAAGCGGTACAGGAACTAGTGCCATCTGGGAAACGCTTTTAAAAAATCTTTCCAGTAAAAAACTTCAAATCAAAACTGACTCTGCTGGCGTAGGGCCTTCCGATCATACTTCGTTCTACCTAAAAAACATTCCGGTGCTCCATTTCTTTACAGGATCGCATACAGACTACCACAAACCAACAGACGATTGGGAAAAAATAAATTTTGAAGGTGAAAAAGACATCCTAAATTTAATTATCCAATTAATAGAAAAATTAGATAAGCAACCTAAACTAACATTCCTTCCTACAAAAAATAAGTCGATGGGCTCTGCTAGGGCTTTCAGAGTAACTATGGGAGTGATGCCAAGCTACACTTCCAGTGAAGAAGGTTTGAAAGTAGATGGTGTAACCGAGGGCAAGCCGGCACAAAAAGCAGGAGTGCTTACGGGCGATTTAATTGTACAGATTGGAGACTATATAATCAAGGATATCCAAGCCTATATGGATGCGCTTGGTAAATTTGAAAAAGGCCAAACGGTATCAATTAAAGTGAAACGAGATAAAGAACTAATACAACTGAATGTAACTTTTTAATCTCTTAACGCAAAGAACCTAATTATTAAAAAGCTTAAACATCTATTTATGAAATGGCAAGGCAGAAGAGAAAGCGATAACGTAAACGACCAAAGCGGAGGCGGCAGTAACGGTGGTGGCAGTGGTGGATTTAGCGGTATACCGGGAGGATTATTTAGCAAAGGCGGGCTCATCACCGTGGTTGTAGTATTGTTGATTAGCTGGGTCACGGGCACCAATCCATTGACGCTCTTGTCTCAAACCGATTTGTCAGCAAGCCAATCTCAACAAGTTTCAGTACCTGTTTCATCAGAAGATGAAAATACAAAAGCATTTCTAAAAGTAGTGCTTGCATCCACGGAAGATGTTTGGCATCGGCAAATGAAAAATTACACCAATCCGGAACTTTATCTCTTTTCGAGTCAAGTTCAATCGAGGTGTGGGTCAGCTTCGGCTTCATCGGGCCCCTTTTATTGCGGTGAAGATGAAAAAGTTTATCTTGATATTTCCTTCTTCCAAGAATTGCAAAATCAACTTAACTCACCGGGCGATTTTGCGCAGGCTTATGTGATCGCACACGAAGTAGGTCATCATGTACAACACATTATGGGGATTACGGACAAAGTGCATAGGATGCAAAGTCAATTAAGCGAAGAAGAATACAACAAGCTATCTGTAAAATTAGAGTTGCAAGCTGATTTCCTGGCAGGTGTGTGGGCACATTTTGCCAAAGATGATAAAGACTTTATTGAGGAAGGTGATATTGAAGAGGCCATCAATGCTGCTACTGCTATTGGCGATGATCATCTACAAGAACAATTTCAAGGATCTGTAAAACCGGATACTTTTACGCATGGCACCTCTGAACAACGGGTGCGCTGGTTTACTAAAGGATTTCAGACGGGAGATACTGCTAAAGGTGATACCTTCATCGCAACAGAACTTTAGCTTTTAACCAATTTGAAGTGATACCTTGTGTGTTTTGTAAATTCATTGCAAGGCTTAATTTTGCCTGCGATTATAACTAACTGACCTAACTACTACATGGGACGCGTATTTGAAAAGAGAAAGCATAAGATGTTTGCACGCTTCGACAGAATGGCGAAAGCATTCTCACGGATTGGAAAAGATATTGCCATGGCGGTGAAGAACAATGGCACCAACCCTGACAACAATCCAAAGCTCAGGCTTTGTATACAGAATGCCAAGGGCGTGAACATGCCCAAAGACCGCATTGATGCCGCCATCAATCGGGCAGCCTTGAAAGGTGAAAAGGATTTTCAAATTGTGATTTATGAAGGCTATGCCCCACACGGTATACCCGTAGTGGTAGAATGCGCTACGGATAACCCAACGCGCACAGTAGCCAATATTCGAATGCAATTCTCTAAAAATGATGGCAGCATGGGTAACTCCGGTTCTGTGTTATTTATGTTTGAACACAAGGGCGTCTTTAGGTTCGCTGCTAGTAAGCTAAATTTAGATGAACTGGAATTGGATTTAATTGATGCTGGTGCAGAAGATATTCAGCGTGACGAAGAAGAGACCATCATCTACACCAAATTTACAGAGTTTGGTCACATGTTGAAATTTTTGGAAGCAAAGAAATTGGAAGCGAAAAGTGCAGAACTTCAATACATCCCCACTACTACCAAAGAATTAGGTGAAGCAGAACAAGACGAAGTTTTAAAATGTGTCGAGGCATTGGAGTCGGACGATGACGTACAAAACGTTTATCACAATTTGGCGTAAAGCATATTAGAAGCAAGTCTAGTACCTCAACCATGTAACGTTAGTTGATTTCCCTCTTTCAACAACAGTAACAATCACCAGATTCCCATAGTCACCATCCTCAAAAATTTTGTATTCGTTCGGGTGTCCTGTTAAATAATTGATCATAGCAGGCGTGGTATTTGAATGGCCACAGAGTACAATTGTTCCGCCCGAGAAGTTTTTAATCATCTTATCAATTTCCTCCACCCTGCTGCCGTCATAAGTGCCAAGGGTGAGCATGTGGGCTTTGGCCAATGGAGCGACTGTATTTTCTGTCCTTTTGAAAGAAGTTGAATAGATGGCATCGATTTTAGTTTTTGTTAGTAAATTGACAAGGGATATTGCGCGATCATTTCCTGCTTCCGTGAGGTTCGGATTTTTCGTTCCATCATTTTCCTTTTCTGCATGACGCAATAAAATAAAAGTAGTTGGTTGAGCTTGTGAGCTTAGAAGGAAATTTAGTACAAATAAAAAAACCAATAATGGTTTCATAAATTAAATCTTTAAATTAAGTCACTGTTTATTTAAACATGCTGGCAACCTTCTTAGGAACATCGCATCCTTCTTTCTTCCGTGTGTCAGTCAGGTGAAAAATCTTCCATTTTCGATCGACTCCTTTAAAAAGTTGAAATGCATCTACCCCGCAATGATTGAATTTGGTTCCCAAGTAAAAAGCATAGTTAGCCCACGCTTGGGCAAAATCTCCATCAATTTGAATAACCAAATTCCAAATGGGTTCATTAAATGCTTCCAGATGAGGTGTACCCACGGCTTTTAAAAAATCAGCAATACCTGTTTCTTGTTTAATTGATGGACTCCCGTCCTTTTTCCTAGAAATGGTTGCCATCGTAACTTGATTGGCAAAAGCAGTGTGCAACAAAGCACTATCTCCCTTTTTCATTCCTTCAAAAAGTCGGGCGATGGTAGCCTCAATTTCATTTTTATCACTCGCTATTTGCCCTTCCGTGAGGAAAGAAAAGAGCATCAAAATTACCGGCAAGACAATGCTTCTCATATAGTTCATTTTAAAAGATCAATTTAATAATAAATACCCTCACCATTATTGCCGCTCATGGATTCTGTTAATCCATTGGAATATCTTAATTTTAACCGTAAGTAAACCGCTTATGAAAAAAACATTGCTCTTTGCCCTATTAGTTGTTGCTCATGCTGCTGTTTCTCAGAAAACCGATAGTCTCGAAAATGCGCTAAAAACAGCTAAAGGGGACTTAAAAGTCAAGACTCTGAATGAACTCTTCCGTGCCAATATCAACTCGGAGCCTGTAAAAGCTATTGGCTATGCACGTCATGCCATGACATACGCTACCGAAATCAATGACCACAAAGGGATGGCCGCTGCCTACAATAACCTGGGAGTGGCGTATCGCAGCCAAGGCGCCCTCGATAGGTCATTGGAATACTACCTCACAGCATTGCGCATTTACGACAGCCTTAAAAATAAAGATGGTATTGCCACTACCAAAAGCAACATCGGCACGATCTATTCCATGAAAAAAGACTATGGCCAGGCGATGAAATATTTTGAAGAAGCCAACAAGCAATTTATTGAACTAGGAGAACAGCAAAAGATTATTGGCTCTATGAACAACCTAGGCAACCTGCATAGCGAACTACAATTGTATGAACAGGCCTTGAAATATTTTTCACAAGCTTCCCAGCTGAGCGAAAAATCAGGAAAAATTTTTGCCGACCCTGTCAACAACATCGGCAATCTGTATTTCCGCCAAGGCAACTATCCTGTTGCGATTGATTATTATAAAAAAGCATTAACGTTAGCCATAAAAGAAAACAACCAAGCTACTCTCTTATATACGCTAGCTAATCTGGGTGAAGTGTATGCCCGTTCAGGACAAGGAAGCAAAGCCGAAGCATATTTAGATTCTGCTTCGGCCTTAAGTAAAAGATTGGAAGCTTATGTATTTGAACCAGTGATATTAAAAAGTCAAGCTTATAATTTTTCAAAGCAAGGCAAAATGAAAGAAGCTTACGAAACTATGTTACTGTATGATGTGGCCAAGGAAAAAATCTATGGTGAGGAAAGCAGTCGTAAAATCGCTCAAATGGAAATGGTACTCGATCTGCAGGAAAAAGAAAAGGAAATTGACGGCCTAAAGATGGCTGACCAGCTATCAAGTTTAGAAATACGTCACAGAAACATGGTCATCTTCACAGGCATTCTTGGCCTGTTTATTTTGATTGCTGGTATCAATTTATTCTATTCAAAAAAGAAAAGCACGAAGTAACATGCTGAGAGTCGAAGCGCAAGCATTGCTCGAGTCGATGACCAACAGCGCTAGTTTGCTACGGCACATGCGCAGCATTGAGTTGGTGATGGAAGCATATGCGGAGAAACTAAACGAAGACAAGGAAAGTTGGGGTATTGCCGGCCTATTGCATGATGCTGATTATGAAGCCTATCCCGAAAGGCATCCTGCCATTATTGTTGAAAAATTACAAGGCTTAGGAGAAGGAGAAATTGCCCATGCTATTTCTGCTCACTACACAAAGTGGAACGTTCCTTACGATACACAAATGGATAAAGCCCTTGTGGCTTGCGATGAACTGACAGGTTTTATTATTGCTTGTTGCCAAGTACGACCTGATGGCATCGCTTCATTGGAGGTCAAATCGGTAGTTAAGAAACTGAAAGACAAAGGCTTTGCCGCCAAAGTAGAACGCGATGAGGTATATAAAGGTGCCGAACTTTTAGGCGTGGAGATGAACGAGCACATTGGCTTTATCATAGAAGTATTAAAAAGAAACAAAGAGGAATTGGGAATTTAGACCATAGTTATGAGGCTCAAAACTATTGACTATTGACCATTGACTATTGACCACCGACTAGTATCTTTGAACCACTAAACTTTTAGAATATGTTCAACCAAAACGTGGCCGATGGTGCCAACCTCTTCGTAATCATTTTAGCAGTAATTGTAGGCTTTGCCGCTGCCATGGGTTATGTAGATTTTTTGAAAGAGAAAAAGGCCGCTAAGAAGGATTAAATTAAGATTCCATTCTTACTAGTCCTCCCTGCCTTCGTTAGCTATTCTGACTAACTCAATGACGAGAGCAATTGCAGCAGTTACCCATTGATACCCTAAGTAGGTTGCTTCCGTCATTTTATCCATATCCCTCCATTAAGACTTATAACTGGTCTGAATATCACTCACCAAAATAGAGTAGCCCTGCTTCGCTAAGTTATATTTTTCCTGAAAATACGGGAGAAACCCCGTTGATATTCAACGATAAAACATTAACCTTTGCCACCGTGGGCTATAACAAAAACAACCCCGCTTGTAGGCGGGGCTATTTTAAATGTTTTCACAACGGAATAATCCTTATTGTGATTTGCTTCAAATTGTGTAGGTCAAATATAAACTAAAATAAAACATGAAAAAAATTCTAGGATTGGATTTAGGCACAAACTCCATTGGCTGGGCGCTAATAGATAAGCAAGAAAACAAAATCATAGACATTGGTAGCCGAATTGTACCTATGGGTGCAGAAGCTTCTGAATTTGAAAAAGGGAATCCTCAAACTAAAAATGCTGATAGAAGAAGCGCACGCAGCATTCGCAGAATGGGAAAACGATACAAAACAAGAAGGAATAAATTGCTTTACGCACTTGATAAACTTGGTTTGCTACCAAATCAATTTCAATTCTCTCAACCTTTCTCTGACCCAACTAAAATTCAAAAAATAAATCTATTGCCTATTAAAAAGGGAACCTCGCAGTTGAGTGCAATGGAGCTTATGCAGTTAAAAGTAAAGTCACTTAATCAAAAAATTGAATTGCAAGAGTTAGGAAAATTTATTTTTAATTACAATCAATTGCGTGGTTATGCAGGTGGTGGTGAAGAGGAAGAGGAGAAAGAGATTATAGAAGAGAAGGATAATGAGGCAGAAGATTTCTTAAAGTTTGAAAAATTAATTCAACAAGTAAAAGTTGTCAATGAACCGATAAAACTAGAAGGAAAGAAAAAAGGGAAAGAAGTTTTTGAATTAGAAGTAGAATACGATGGTGTAACTGTAAAAGGTGAAACAGTTTTAAACACACTTAAAAAAGGCGATGAATTAGAATTGCAAATAATTACCAGAAGAGATAAGAAAGGTACTGTTACTTCTATTAATTTTTCGCTTCCGATTAAAACCAACTGGCGGAAGGCAATGGAGGAGTTGGAAGAAGAGTTAAATAAACTTTCTGAAGAAAAAGGAAGCGAATCACTTATCTCCGAATACTTTTTACAAAAATTAAAAGAAGACAAAACCTATAGAATACGAAGCAAAGTAATTTTGAGAAAGAGGTATCAGGCAGAGTTTGATGCTATTTGGGATGCGCAATTAAAACATAATCCCGAATTCAAAAAATGTATTGAAAACAGGGAATTACTAAACACAATTGCAGACTTTATTTTTCCCGGTAACAATCCCGAAAAGAAACAACATATATTTAAGCAAGCTGCAAAGGAAAAAGGCCTCAAACATTTAATCCGAAACCAAATCATTTATTTTCAAAGAGAGTTAAAAGATCAATCTGATTTAATTGGTTTTTGCAGGTTTGAAAAACGAGAGCGTGTTGTACCTAAAAGTCATCCCGTTTTCCAGGAATTTAAAATTTGGGAGCAAATAAATAAACTCTCCATCAACACTAAAATACAGAATGGAACAAAGAAAAATGGAGAACCTAAATTGGAGTATCAAGATGTGCCTTTAGATTCAAAATTAAAAGAATGGCTGTTTGATGAATTGCAAAAGAAAAAAGAAGTTTCAGGGAAAGGTTTATATGCAAAACTTGAAAGGGAAGGGCATATAATTAAAAATCAAAGTTTCTTAAATGGAATTCATCGCGAAGCAAAACTAAAAGGAAACGAAACATTACTTTTTCTTAAAAAACAATTAGGCGAATGGTTTGAGAAATTAAAATTGGACGACAATAAAAGCTTAATTGCATTTTGGGAATTGCTATATAACTGTAAAGGCAATGAATATGATTTAGAGAGCGAACGCTGCATAGCAATAAAAAACTACCTCATTCATAATTGTGGTCAGGTTGAGAATATCGATAAACTCACAATTCGATTTGCGAAAATAAAATTTGCCCGTGTGTATGCCTCACTTGCATTAAAAACAATCCAAAACATTCTGCCCTTAATGCGGGCGAGCAGCTATTTCAATGCCAATTTGCCTGAAAACATACACAACAATATTGTAAAGATTATTAACGAAAATCATGAAGACCCTTTTCTAAAATCTTTACAAGTACACTTAGAAAATCACCAAGTCGAGTTATTACAGCAAGGAGGAATGGGAAACAGCTTTGCAACTATTCTTGTTTATGGCAAACATACAGCACAAAATTTTACTGGCGATAGTATTAAAACTCCAAACGATATTTCATTTATACCTCAAGGAGAATTAAGAAATCCATTGGCAGAACAAATGATAAATGAGACATTGAAAATGGTGAAAGATATTTGGGCTGCCGATAACGAAAAGCCAACAGAAATAAGAATTGAATTAGCCCGAGAATTAAAAAACAGTGCTGATGAAAGAAACAAAATATTTACCGCCAATCGAGACAATCAAAAAATAAATGATCGGGTAAAACAACGCCTCATGGAGTTAAACAAGGAGGCATCACTGGGTAATATTGCCCTATACAGATTATGGAGTATGCAGGCTTCTGAACCTTTTCCAGTTCCGGAATCATTCAAAGAACCCACTCAAACCGAAGTGCAAAAAATGCGTTTATGGGAAGAGCAAAAATGTGTGTCACCTTATACGGGGCAACCGATAGCGTTGAGTAAATTATTCGATAAAGGACTTTATGATATTGACCACATCATCCCTAAGTCAAGATATTTTGATGATTCGTTAGGCAACAAAGTGGTGGCAGAGAGAAGGGTAAATATTGACAAAGGAAACCGCACCTCTTGGGAATATTTTGAAGTGGGTTCAACTACTGAAAACATATTGTCAAAAGAACATTTTACAAATCATGTTAATCACTTCTTTCATGGCAAAAAACGTAAAAACTTACTGGCAACGCAAATACCGCAAGACCCAATAGCACGCCAATTAAAACTTACTCAATATATAACTACAAGAGTTCGAGAAGAACTTTCCAAAATTGTGGGAACTGATAATGTTGTTACAACAACTGGCGGTGTTACCGATTACTTACGTCATCATTGGGGCATCACCAATAAGTTTAAAGAAATTACAAACGAACGATTTGAAAATGCCTTAGCACTTATCAAAGACGAAGAGAAAAAAAGTAATACCAAATGGAGTAAACGAATTGACCATCGCCACCACGCAATGGATGCCCTAATAGTTGCCTGTACGGAGCCTGTTCATATTCATCGTTTAAACAATTTGAATAAGGAGTTTCAGGATTGGTTAAAAACAAATAAAGATAAGGTACTAAAGGATTTTAACGGTACTGATGAAGAGTTGATGGAAGAATTCGTAAACCTTGCAAAGGAAAAACGCGAATTACTTTTAGAAGAGATTAAAAAAGGATTCCGCACCATTGATCACCCGTGGCAAACCTTTTCAGTTGATGCCAAAAAAGCATTGGAAAAAATTATTGTTTCACATAAACCCAAAGAAAAACTATTGATTCAAAAGGTGCAGAAGGGCAAAGATGCTTTTGTAAAAGACATGCTACGCATTAGAGGTAAATTGCACGATGCTACATTGTACGGGTTAAGCAGTGGAAAGGAAGCTTACAAAATAAAACTCCCAAAACTTGCAGGTAAACAATTTGCCACAGCAAAAACTATCGAAAAAATAATTGATCCAGTTATTAAAGAAGCTGTTAAAATACACTTGTTAAAATACAAGGGAAATAAAGCAGAAGCTTTTTCAGCAGAGGGGATTAACGAGTTTAATAAGGGTAGAAAAATACCTGTTAATGGATTTAAAATTTTTTATAAAGACCAAGCCGAAAAATATAATCTTTCAAAGTTGGGAACTAAAAAACCAGATAGTAAATTAATTAGCGAAGTTTTAGAAAAAATGGTTGATAATGATTTAAAAAATAAAATCATTTCGCATCTCGACCTTTACGGTGGCGATAATAAAATAGCATTTTCAAAAGAAGGAATAGAAGTCTTTAACAAAGAATTCAAAAAACCTGTAAAAGCAATTAGACTAAAAGCTACTGAAACCAACAATGAGGAAGAAGTTGATTTGTCACTATTGCAATTGGCAAGAAAAAGCAGCTACAACAATAAATTGATGATTTCGACAGGCAGTAATTATGCCTTTGCAGTTTTAGAGAAAGAAGGCAAAAGACATTTTGATGAAATAAGTTTTTTTGATGCAACCAATATTGTAAACAATGAATTTAAAAAGGGTAATAAAAATGTATCTGATATTATTTCCAAACATTTTGAAAAGAAAAACGAAAATTCAATACTTCTTTTTCTATTAAAGCAAGACGAAGTAGTTTATTTACCTTCCAAAGATGAAAATGTAATTTCAGATGAGAACCATCCAGAATATTTTTCATTTTGGAATAATAAGCGCGAAAGAGCAAGAAATGTTTATACCGTTGTTAAGTTTAGCGGCAAAACAATCTATTTTTTGAAGCATTATATTGCAAATATAATCGCTAATAAACTTGAATTTGGAAGCCAGAATTGTTATGAGAAAGTAAATGGCGTTTCGATAAAGGAACACTGTATAAAATTAAGAGTGGATCGACTTGGAAATATTACCCCGATAATATTAAAATGATCCACAAAGCTAATGTTGCCCAACCTCACCTACCACCTCTACACCCACGCCAACGGTTCGGAAAATCTTTTCAGAAACGATGAGAATTTCCGGTATTTTTTAAAACGTTATGAAGAGTTTATTTCAGGGGTGGCCGATACCTTAGCCTATTGTTTGATGCCTAACCATATTCATTTTCTCGTTCGCGTAAAGAGTGAGACGGAGTTAATCGATTATTTTAAAATCAAGTATCCAACGAAAGACCTGACAGGTCTCGTTGGCGGAAGTAACCAAGACCTGTCAGGTCTTGAGCAGCTTACTATTTTACAATTCAGCCACTTCTTTAACGCCTACTCTAAAGCTTACAATAAAATATACAAACGAAGAGGCTCACTTTTCATTCGGTCGTTTAAACGAAAAGAAATTACCAGCGACAGTTATTATACAAGCATTATCTATTACATCCACAATAACCCCGTACATCATGGCTTTGTAAAACAACTAACCGACTGGCTCTGGAGTTCGTATGGAAATTTCCTGAATCTTACACTTACCCCTTTACAACAAGAGGTTATTGATTGGTTTGGCAACCGAGACCAATTTATCCAATTTCATCTCCAACCTGTCCATCAGATTCAGAAAATCAGCAGCTATGATTAAACGCACCCTTTACTTTGGCAACCCTGCCTACCTGAGTACCACACTCGACCAATTAGTAGTGCGCTTGCCCGAGGTAGAGAAGAATGACGCGTTACCACAAATCTTCAGAAAAGAAGCAACCGCTACCATACCCATTGAAGACATTGGCATTGTTATACTCGATCATCAACGCATTGTAATTTCGCAAGCTTTGATAGCAAGGCTGCTGGATAACAACGTTGCCTTTATCACTTGCAACGCTACGCATCACCCTACTGGCTTGTTGCTAAACTTAGATGGAAACAGTTTACAGAGCCAACGCTTCAAAGCACAAGTGGAGGCAACGGAACCGTTGAAAAAACAACTTTGGCAGCAGACAATAAAAGCCAAAATAATTAACCAGGCTTCTCTTTTAAAACAACAAGGTTATGAAGTTGATAATATGTTGCGCTGGGCCGATCACGTTAAATCGGGCGACCCAGAAAACCTAGAAGGCCGCGCAGCGGCATGGTATTGGAGTCATCTGTTTAAAACTATACCCGATTTCATTCGCGACCCCGCTGGAGCTTACCCCAATAACTTTCTCAACTATGTGTATGCAATTTTACGGGCTACCGTTGCCAGATCATTGGTAGGGTCAGGGCTGCTTCCCACGCTCGGTATTTTTCACCGCAATCAATACAATGCTTATTGCCTGGCCGATGATATAATGGAACCGTTTCGGCCTTTTGCAGATCAATTAATAGTAAAAATGGTAACAGAAAATAAGGAGGAAGATCTTACTCCGGCCATCAAAAAAATAATACTAACCTTGCCCGCCATAGATGTAGCCATACAAGATGAAACCAGTCCGTTGATGATTGCAGCGCAGCGCACCACGGCATCACTGGCACGGTGTTTTCTTGGTGAGGGCAGAAAACTTCTGTTCCCTGAACTAACATGAAATGATCACCAAAGCTCACTCAAATGACACGGCAATGAGCTTTTCTATTCCCTATCCAATGGCCAGATATACATCTGACTGTATAAAAAAATCACCCGATGAAAACCGAGCGACTAAATGCCTATCGAATTATGTGGATCATGGTACTATTTGATCTGCCTACCGAAACCAAGGCTGATAAAAAAAGCTATACTGACTTTCGGAAAAAAATGATGAAAGATGGCTTCAGCATGTTCCAGTTCAGTGCCTATTTGCGGCATTGCTCCAGCCGCGAAAATTCGGAGGTACATTTGAAACGGATCAAAAAAAACCTACCGCCAAGGGGACACGTGGGTATTTTATCTATCACCGACAAGCAGTTTGGCATGATGGAAATATTTTACGGAAAAACTGAACAAGAAAAAGCCCCGATACCAGAACAATTAGAATTGTTTTAGCAACGGGGCCTACCCGAAAGATTGCAGCAGTTTTTTTAATCCTGTTTTTAGTTGTAATCATCTGAGATAGAAGGATTTGAATGGAGGTACTCTGTATGCAATCTATCAAAGAACACAATCTGAAAGCAAATCACAACAATTCACGATATACATAGAAACGATTCCATCTGTATGCAATCTATCAAAGAACACAATCTGAAAGCAAATCACAACTGAAGGGTATGCTGGCAGTTGTAAAATAAATCTGTATGCAATCTATCAAAGAACACAATCTGAAAGCAAATCACAACTGCGACTCTTGTCTGTGCTTTGATTGCCAGTCTGTATGCAATCTATCAAAGAACACAATCTGAAAGCAAATCACAACGCGGTTGTTATCAATCCGGTAGACACAAACTCTGTATGCAATCTATCAAAGAACACAATCTGAAAGCAAATCACAACTTGTTTTGTCTCTCATTGTGTTAAATTGTTTCTGTATGCAATCTATCAAAGAACACAATCTGAAAGCAAATCACAACGGGATGGCGGCAGTACAGCTACTGTAGATATCTGTATGCAATCTATCAAAGAACACAATCTGAAAGCAAATCACAACTAACTGGTATGCTGGCAGTTGTAAATAAAATCTGTATGCAATCTATCAAAGAACACAATCTGAAAGCAAATCACAACACGG
>JAYVPS010000124.1:0-25974 GCA_043757225.1 Cytophagales bacterium
GTACGATTTTTAAAAACTGCTTCGTCAAAGGGATGTACAACATAAAACCCTAGCTTAAGGTAGAGTTCTCTTAGACTGCGCCAAGGTTTCTCTGATTAATCCCGCTCGTGCGGGACTCTAACCAGCTGAGCTAAGGAAGAATTTGAGGTCACAATATTACAGCTTTGAGCTACAATTATCAAAATTGTGGTACGATTTTTAAAAACTGCTTCGTCAAAGGGATGTACAACATAAAACCCTAGCTTAAGGTAGAGTTCTCTTAGACTGCGTCAAGGTTTCTCTGATTAATCCCGCTCGTGCAGGACTCTAACCAGCTGAGCTAAGGAAGAATTTGAGGTTGCAATTTTACGGCTTTGAGATACAATTATCAAAAATCATTTCAAATTTTTAAAAACCTTCCTAAAACCTTGTTAGAGAGATAACCGTTTGTTTACTTTGTAAATAAAAGTACTTTTAATTATGGAAAATAAGTCTGTTCAAAAAGATATTGAGTCGATTCGACAACTGATGGAGCGCTCCGTAAAATTTGTTTCGCTGAGTGGCTTTTCGGGTATTTTGTCAGGAATTTATGCACTTGTAGGAGCATTTCTCGCTTATTACCAAATCTATTCCGGAGCCGTTGCGCGCTCGGTGGAATATTACCACGGGAATATTCCAATTGTATCCAATCTTATCATAATCGCCTTAACAGTGTTAATTGCGTCATTGATAACTGGCTGGTGGTTTAGTTTACACAAAGCTAAGAAACTAAAGACGGGAATTTGGAATGATACGAGCAAGCGCTTATTGGTCAATCTTTCCATACCACTGGCGGTGGGAGGAATCTTTACACTTGTGCTTGTCTATCAGGGTAACTATTATATTGTAGCATCATCCGTTTTACTTTTTTATGGACTCGCATTAATTAATGCCAGTGCGAATTTGTATGAAGAAGTAAGATACCTTGGTTATTGTGAGTTGGGGCTTGGATTAATTGCGTTGGCTTTTCCTGAATATGGATTATATTTTTGGGCAATCGGTTTTGGATTGCTTCATATTCTTTATGGCAGCATGATGTACAATAAGTACGAGCGATGAGGAATCCGTTTGAAAATTTAGATAAAACCCTTGAGCATCGGGTGAGACTTCAAATCATCTCGGTATTAGTAGCCAATGATTCATACGATTTTAATGCCTTAAAAGAATTGTTGGAAGTTACGGATGGCAATTTAGCCACCCATCTGAAAGCATTAGAGCGTGAAAAATATATTTCCATTACGAAATCATTTATAGAAAAGAAACCCAATACACGCTACAAGGTTTCAGAACGGGGACGTACCGCTTTCAAAAAACATTTAGATGCTTTGGAGGAATTGATAAAGCAGCAGAGAAAATAATTTTTTTACATATTAACTTTTAATAGCAAAGTACTTTTAAAAATAGAAGACATGGAAGCAAAAACAAATTTCCTATTGATCATTGTGAGTCTAATTTCTATTTCTTGCGCCAACAAGAAACCTGAAATCGTTATTGGTTTAAACGAAGGCATCCATCATGATGATTTTGAGTATTCTGTAACCAACTATTCCGATGATCAAAAAATTGGCGTAGGTTCTGACACACTCATGGCAAATGGAAAATTTTACATCGTCACCTTAGAGGTTTTGAACGAAGCCAAGAGAGTTAATCATGAGTGGGACAATTCAATTGCTTACGTAATTGATGAAGCCGGAAATACATACGAAAATAATGTTGAGAATCAACAGATCCTCAATCGACAAACTCCTTTTGGGTGGCTAGAAAAATACGTTACCAAACCGCAATCTAAGGATTCAACACGTTTGGTATTTGAGTTGCCCCTTAATGTAAAACACCCTTACTTGATGATGAGGGGAGAAACTCTCATGGGCGATTTTTTCGATGGGGAAAAATTCAAAAGAACCAAAATTAAGCTCTTTGATTAAGGCCAGGCACTAAAATTATTTTGACAAAAACTAACTTAAAAAATTATGGAAATGAACACACCTCCCAATCTTTTTGAAAGACTCAATAATTGGATCAAGGAGTCAGTAACGATCAAACTTATGTCGATCGGTTTTTTAATTCTTATTTTGATGATTCCTTCTTCGTGGATTGAATCACTCATTACGGAGAGACAAATGCGAGCCGAATCTGTGATACAGGAAATATCAGACAAATGGTCTGGTGAGCAGACGATTTCAGGCCCTGTATTAGTTGTGCCTTTTTTGAAGCGTGAAAAAATTGACAAGGGCAAAGAAGGAATTGAAATCCGTGAGTGGACGGAGAAAGCTTTTTTTCTCCCTGAGCAATTGGCTATTGAAGGAAAGGTAAATCCGCAGGTTTTGCACCGTGGAATTTTTGAAGCGGCAGTTTATGAATCAACCATCAGCATGCAAAGTCAATTTGTTAGGCCAGATTTTGGCAAACTTAGTATTGATGCAAGAGATGTGATGTGGAAAGATGCCTATCTGGTTCTTGGCATCAATGACTTACGTGGTATCAGCAAAAATCCGATTATAAAAGCTGGTGTTGCCGATTTGATTTCCGAGCCATCCAATCAAATTGGATTGTCAACACAATTCGGACAATCTACAAATGGAAGTTCGGACGGAGATAGAGTAGCAGTCGTCAGTTATGAAAAATCTGTAATAACCGAAAATGGACTTATTGCTAAACTGCCATGGCAAAAGCCGGAAGATTTCATCAGTCAAGTTTCTATTTCGTTAGGATTAAAAGGAAGCACGTTACTTTATTTTGTTCCGGCAGGAAAGACTACCCACGTACAACTGGATGGTCCTTGGGCTGACCCAAGTTTTACAGGTAGCTTTTCGCCTTCTGATAGAAAAGTTAGTGAGGCTGGTTTTTCTGCCACCTGGAATATTCTTCACTACAACCGACCCTTTGCACAGCAATGGGTAGGCGAGGGGCAAAAGCTTTCAGGTTCAGAGTTTGGGGTTAAATTATTAATACCGGTGGGGCAGTATCAAAAGAGTATGCGTACGGCTAAGTACGGTGTGCTCGTAATCCTGCTAACCTTTGTTGCCTTATTTATGGTGGAAATTATGCGCAAGATTCGCATCCATCCATTTCAATATATACTGATTGGCGCAGCTTTAATTATTTATTATTCGCTGTTGCTTTCGTTTTCAGAGCATGTTGGCTACAATGTGGCTTATTTTATTTCTTCGATTGCTACGGTTGTTTTAGTAAGCCTGTATGCTTTCACTTTTTTAACCACAAAAAAACTGGTTCTCATTCTCAGCGTACTGCTGAGCTTTTTTTACACTTTTATTTTCGTAATCATTCAGCTTCAAGATTATTCTTTGTTGTTAGGCAGCATTGGGTTGTTCCTGATTATCGGATTGATCATGTATTTCTCGAAAAATATTCAATGGTATAAAGAAGATGTGGTGGCAAATCGGGTTTCTTCTTAATTCAAGAAAACCTAATTAGATGAGCGATCTCTGGAAGCAGGGATTGCTCATTTTTTAAAAATAAAGTAGACGGCAAGAATTAAAAAAATGAATCCGATCAAATGATTCATACGAAAGGATTCAGTTTTGAAGATGATCAAATCAACTAATAACTTTTATTTTATAAGTTTTTTGTACTTAATCCTATGCGGTTGTTCATCGCCTAGGCGTTTGCGCTTGTTTTCTTCGTATTCGCTAAAGGTACCCTCATACCAAAATACCTGAGAGTCTCCTTCAAAAGCTAAAATATGAGTGCATACACGATCTAAGAACCACCGATCATGGGAAATGATGACAGCACAGCCTCCAAAGTTTTCTAATGCTTCTTCCAATGACCGAAGTGTGTTGACATCCAAATCATTGGTAGGTTCATCTAGCAACAATAGATTTCCACCTTGCTTGAGTGCAATAGCCAGGTGAGCTCGATTGCGCATTCCTCCTGATAGTTCTTTTACCTTTTTCTGTTGATCAACTCCACTAAAATTAAATTTGCTCACGTATGCGCGTGAGTTCATTTCTTTTCCGCCAATCAAAATCAGATCGTTTCCTCCTGTGATGGCTTGAAATACAGTGTCATCGGGTTTAAGATCATCGTGCTCCTGATCTACATAAGCAAACTTCACTGTTTCGCCCACGGCAAATATTCCTGCATCAGGCTTCTCGCTTCCTGTAATCATTTTAAACAGCGTAGTTTTACCGGCACCATTCGGGCCGATAATTCCGACAATGCCTGCCGGTGGCAATGAGAAGGTAAGATTTTCATAAAGGAGTTTATCGCCATATGCTTTAGATACGCCATGAGCTTCAATCACTTTATTTCCCAGCCGTGGACCAGGGGGAATATATAACTCTAATTTTTCCTCTTTTTCTTTTGTCTCCTGACTCATCAACTTATCATAAGCATCTAGGCGCGCCTTTCCTTTTGCATGGCGACCTTTCGGACTCATACGAACCCATTCCAATTCGCGCTCCAATGCCTTCTGTCTTTTCGATTCTGTTTTTTCTTCCTGAGCTAAACGCCTCTGCTTTTGATCCAACCAGCTTGAATAGTTTCCTTTCCAGGGAATACCTTCGCCACGATCCAATTCTAAAATCCAACCGGCAACATTATCCAAAAAGTAACGATCATGTGTTACCGCGATGACCGTGCCTTTGTATTGTTTCAAATGTTGTTCCAGCCAATAAACCGATTCGGCATCCAAATGGTTAGTAGGCTCATCTAGCAACAAAACATCAGGCTCTTGCAAGAGTAACCGACAAAGCGCTACTCGTCTTTTTTCACCACCCGATAAATGTTCAACGTTGGCATCTGCCGGAGGACAGCGCAACGCATCCATAGCGCGATCTAATTTATTGTCGAGTTCCCATGCATTAATGGCATCTAGTTTTTCCTGAACCTCTCCTTGTCTTACGATTAGTTTGTCCATCTTATCCGGATTTTCCAAAATATCCGGATCGCTAAATTTTTCGTTGATGGCTTCAAATTCTTTTAAGAGCGCGACAGTTTCTTTCACGCCTTCTTCTACAATTTCGCGAACGGTTTTATTTTTATCGAGCAGCGGCTCTTGTTCAAGAAGACCAACAGTAAAGCTTAGGTCTGAGACCACCTCACCTTGAAATTCTTTGTCAATGCCTGCAATAATTCGCAAGAGAGATGACTTGCCTGAGCCGTTTAGACCCAAAACACCAATTTTTGCCCCGTAGAAGAAGGAGAGGTAAATATTTTTTAATACTTGTTTTTGGGGTGGGTAAATCTTGCTTACGCCCGTCATTGAGAAAATTATTTTTTCGTCAGCCATAGTGGTTAAAAGTCGTTTACGAGAGACAAATATGGCTTTTTTAAGTCAATAGTCCATAGTTTGGCGCTTGAGTCTGATCTTCGTTAAGCGGTTACTTTTATAAATCTTGGCCTATGCACCGCCAGCTATTGACTATGGTGTAATTAATTCTATTTTTGCGGGAAATTTAATAAAGGAGAACACTATGTATTGGACACTTGAATTGGCTTCGTATCTGGAAGATGCACCATGGCCGGCCACCAAAGATGAGTTGATTGATTTCTCGATTCGCTCAGGAGCTCCATTAGAAGTAGTAGAAAATTTGCAGGAATTGGAGGATGATGGTCAACCGTATGAAAGTATTGAGGAGATATGGCCGGATTATCCGACTAAAGAAGACTTCTTTTTTAATGAAGATGAGTATTAATTGATTCTTCAATCACCATAAAGAAAAAACGGCTTCGCTTTATCGAGGCCATTTTTATTTTATGCTTACTTTCAGTTGAAGGTTTCTATTTCAACCTCACAGATTCTATTTGCTTAGTAAATTTCTCTGGCGGCCATCCACGAAATGCTTAAAGTAAGCGAGGGAGTTTAGACATCAGTAAGGCTTCAGCCACGAGTAAATCTTCTTGGGTAGTGATTTTAATATTTTCATAACTTCCTTCAAACAAGCAAATAGCGTTTCCAGCTCGTTCGGCTACGCTTGCATCATCTGTTAAAGTAGCATCTTCTTTGAGTTCGTAGGCCTTTTTAATCAGAGCGACCTCAAATGTTTGCGGAGTTTGAATTAAGCGGTAGCGCGAGCGATTTACGGCTTTGGTATTTTCTTGACCGAGACTAGAACCACTCTCTGGCAGGGAGGCCTCATCAATAATGCGGAGTGATTCTTTTAGTCGAACGGCCGCAATGGCGCAATGATGAATGGCAGCCAAACGGAAAGAGGCTCCAATAATATCTTTGCTGACCAAGGGTCTTACACCATCATGGATGGCTACTAACCCTTCTCCTTCAATTTTTTGCAATCCTTTTTTTACTGATTGAAAACGAGTTTCTCCTCCTTTTTGTAAAATGATGTTTTTGGCGATGCTAAATTTTTTGCTGAGTGCATTCCATCTTTCGAAATCATCTTCCGGTAGAACCAGAATAATTTTTATTTTCTCAGAATAATGATAGAATGCTTCAATAGTATGGATAAGGATGGGTTTACCATTTAGTTCGATAAACTGCTTCGGTAGGCTACTTTTAATTCGGGTACCTTTACCTCCAGCTACAATGAGAGCGTATTCTTGATGGATCAAAGTAATAATTGAGTTTTTTGTAATTCTAAAGCTACGAAGTTAAAAAGATCAACTGGGCTTCCTACTTTTGTAAAAACCAACTCAAAATCAAAATATGGCTTTGTTGAGGATTCTTTTGCTTGCTTTTAATGTAGCAATCGTGACGTTCATGGTCTATCGCCTTTTGCAAATTTATCGTTCTGCTATCAAGCACAAGGGGCTAATAATTGCGGGAGGCATTTTTCTTTTACTGCTCCCGGTAACAATGCTCGTAGGCTTTGTTAAGCCATCAGCAATCTATATTCTGATTTACCCAGTAGCGATCTCCTTATTTCTTTACTTGACCAAGGACTAAGATCGATACTTATACAATTAGCATAGCATCGCCATAGGTAAGGAATTTATATTTTTCCTTCTTCGCCAATTCATAGGCTTTCATCACCAAATCAAAACCTCCAAAAGCGGCAGCCATCATTAATAATGTTGACTCTGGTTGGTGGAAGTTTGTTACCAGGGCATTGCAAATCTTAAATTCGTAGGGAGGGAAAATAAACTTATCAGTCCAGCCATCGCGCTCTTTCAACCGATTATTAGCCGATACAGCTGATTCTAAGGTACGCATGGTAGTAGTGCCAATGGCGCAAACTCTATTTTTATTATCAAGGGCTTGGTTAACAATCTTCACAGGCTCGGTGCCAACAATAAAATTTTCAGAATCCATTTTATGTTTGGTTAAGTCTTCCACATCTACTGCACGGAAAGTACCCAAGCCAATGTGCATCGTAACGAAAGCCATATCCACTCCTTTCAATTGGAGGCGTTTCACCAGCTGCCTGGTAAAGTGCATCCCCGCAGTAGGAGCAGAAACTGCTCCTTTATTTTTTGCAAAGATGGTTTGAAATCGCTCCTTGTCAGCAGGCTCCACTTTTCGTTTGATGTACTTCGGAAGAGGCGTTTCGCCCAACGTCTCAACAATTTTATCAAAAGCGGCAGAATCGCCATCAAAAAGAAAACGGATCGTGCGCCCTCTTGAGGTGGTATTATCAATAACCTCAGCTACTAGATCACCATCACCAAAATAAAGTTTGTTGCCAACTCGGATTTTACGAGCAGGGTCAACTAATACATCCCACAAATGCATCTCTGCATTGAGTTCGCGTAAAAGGAAGACTTCAATCTTGGCACCGGTTTTTTCCTTGCGCCCATACAAGCGGGCAGGGAACACCAATGTGTCGTTGGCGACCATCACATCGCCATCATCAAAATAGTTAACAATATCTTTAAATATTTTATGTTCAATTTTTCCCGTGCTACGGTGTAACACCATCATCTTTGCATCGTCTCTGTTTTCGGCAGGGTGGGTAGCTATAAGACCGTTGGGTAGATCGAACTTGAATTCGGAAAGTTTCATGTTAGGTTTTAGTTTTAAAGATTAGTTAGGATGCCAATGGAGAACTTGATAGCGGTGACGCAAAGGGCGTATTGGCATTTCATAAGCTTACGGGCTTTCCCGGCATTACCTCCGGGTCGGTTTTAGTACGAGGTTGCAAAAATAGGGATTTGTTTGGTTCTTAAAATAAAATTGTAGTTAGTTAATCCAAAAAGTATAAAACTGCGTTAAAAAGCCATGCTTACATTTCGACTCATATTAGAAAGCTTGGGATTTGCTTGGCGAGCCCTAAAATCCAATCTTTTACGGACAACCCTTTCCTTACTTGGAGTGACCATAGGCATTTTCTCCATTATTGCAGTTCTTACACTCGTAGACTCTTTAGAAAGAAACATACGCGATAGTTTAAGTTCTTTGGGATCGGATGTGCTATATGTTGATAAATTTCCTTGGGATGGAGGTGCCGGTGGCCGGGATTGGTGGAAGAGCTATATTAAATGGCCAACTTCTTCATACAATGAATACCGCTTTCTTAAAAATAACTTACAGCAGAGCTCTTCAATTTGCATTTATGCAAATATTGGAAACGTTAATCTCAAGAGAGAAAATAGCGGACTGGGTCAGATACAGTTAATAGGAGCTTCAGACATGTATGATAAAGTGTTTGACGTTAATTTGATTGAGGGTAGATATTTTAGTGATTCTGAAATATCGGCCGGGCGTGAGGTTGCCGTTATTGGTTATGAAATTTGGAATAAGTTGTTCCCTAATAATGAAGATCCTTACGGAAAACACATAAAAATTAAAAATAAGAAATTCAGCGTAATTGGGGTGATGAAGAGGAAAGGGCAAAATGTTTTTGGCGGAGATAACGGTGATTATAACTGCGTGATTCCTTATGATGCAATAAGAAAGATTTACCAAACGGGTACGGGTCGTTGGAATGAGTTTCAATCACGATCTATTATTGGTTTGAAAGGGAATGTTAATGATTTTGGTTTAGTAGAATTGGAGAACGAAACAAAAGGATTGATGCGGGTAAGACGGGGGTTAAAACCAGAGGAGAAGGAAAATTTCGTAATCAACAGGCCTGAGGGCATAATGAAGGCACTTAGTCCTGTTTTTAGTATCCTTACTGTTGCTGGTTGGATTATTGGAGGATTTTCAATGCTCGTTGGTGGGTTTGGTATTGCCAATATCATGTTTGTTTCAGTAAAGGAAAGAACAAGTATTATTGGACTCCAGAAATCCTTAGGGGCAAAAAATTATTTTATTTTATTTCAGTTTCTCTTCGAATCGATTTTCCTATGTCTATTGGGAGGACTGTCAGGGTTGATGTTGGTCTTCTTTATCACGTTTATGCAATTAGGGAGTTTGGAGATAATTCTATCAACAAAAAATATTATTCTTGGCTTAGGCGTTTCTTCGGTGATAGGAGTAATAGCAGGAATTGTGCCAGCGGCAATGGCCGCAAGACTTGACCCGGTAATTGCGATTCGTGCTAATTAATAAAAGAATAATAAAAGGAAGTGATCTTATTAAGATTTTTTCTTTACAGTAAAATAGAAAGTGCTTCCCTTTCCCAGTTCACTTTCTAGCCAGATTTTTCCTCCATTACGCTCTACAAATTCTTTGCAAAGAATGAGCCCCAAGCCGGTGCCTTTTTCATTAGCAGTGCCGCGGGTACTATATACACTCGCTTTTTCGAAAAGTATTTTTTGAATTTCGGGATCGATACCCACACCGTTGTCTTTGATAGCTACCGTATAATTATCGTTAGATGCTTGCGCTGAAATGGTGATCTCTCCGCCTGATTCAGAGAACTTAATAGCATTCATTAAAAGATTTCGTACTACCAGGTTAATCATATTTTTGTCACCAAGGCTAATGGTATTAGCGGCAATGGTATTAGTGATGGCTAATTTTTTTAACAGGAGCGCACTGAGCAAGGTCACATTGGAGTCTACCAATTCTTTTAAATCAATCTTTTCGACTTGTATCTTTAATTTATCCATCTGCAACAAAGCCCAATCGAGCAGATTGTTAATCAGACTCTTGGTATGGTTGAATTGAATTCTTAGCTCCTGATTTAACTGAGAAAATTCTTGTGGCGTGATTTCTTTTTTATCCATCAAGTCAAGAATTCCGGAGAGGGCATTCATAGGAGAGCGCAAGTCGTGCGAGATGATAGAAAAGAATTTATCCTTTACCTGATTGAGTTGTTCTAGTTCAACACTGCGTCTTTTTATTTCTTCTTGATGTTCCAGCAAGAGTTTGTTGATCCTGATTCTGCGTTGTCCGCTTCTATAAACGGCAAAAAGGAGTATTGCCGTAAGAGCCATTAAGACTACAAGAATATTTCTGATCAACTCTTGCTTTTTGATTTCGCTCTTCCGATGTTCTTCCAATCTTGTTAAAGACTTAATTTGCTCCTCCTTTGACTCGGTTTCAAAGTGAATCTGATCTTGTAGCAATTTGGTCTGCATACCTTGGCTAAAAAGACTGTCTTGCAATTGTTGGTGCTGTTTGTAAAAGTTCAATGATTTCTGATAATCACCTTTTCGTTCATATAGGCTTGCAAGATTTTCAAAGCATTTGATTTCAAGAGTCCATGCATTTAGTTGGCGTGCAACCGTGGCACTTTGCTCAATCAACTTAAGTGCTTCTTCGTATTTTTTTTCTTTAACGTAAACAGCTCCTTGGCCTAATTTGATTTCAGCCTGCCCAAATTTATTACCGTTTTTAACGTAAAGTGCGTACGCACTATCATAATAGGCAAGAGCCGTTTCATATTCATTTTGTGAAAGAAGCGTTTTTGCAATATTTATAAGAACGGAAGGCTCAAGGTCGTTGAAGCTCAATCTTCTTTCTCTGACCAGTTTTAAAGACATGGTTAAAGCCGACAAGGCCGAATCATAGTTACCAATGTGAAAGTAGATGTCGCCTATTTCATTATAATTATAAGCTCCGGCTTCTAAATCATGAATTTCATGGCTGATTTTTATCGATAACTTTAAATATTCGAAGGATCTCTCGTATTGTTGAAGTTCTTTAAAAACACCAGCAATATTATGCAACGAAATGGCTCGAAGAAGTTGATTTCCTAAAATATTGGCTACCCGATAGCTTTGCGTGTGAAAAAAATAGGCCTCATCGTATTTACCTAAAGAAAAGTAGTCGTTCCCAAGATTAATATAATTGCCAGCAATTCGAATGCTGTCTTTTAATTGGATGTTGATGTTGAGAGAGAGGTCTTGATACCTGATAGAGGTAGCATAGTCTCCTCTGATATTATAATAGGTTCCAATGTTACTATAGGATTGGGCTTTGCCCCAAAGAAGATTTTCTGCCTCTGCTAAGGTAATAGCCTGTTCGCCAAAATCTATACTTTTTTGAAGGTCAATATATTGGTACTCGCGAGAAATATTTATAAGAGTCAATATCTTAAGAGAGTCAGTTAATTCACTCTGTAGAGTTGTGTTTAAACTGTCAAGCTTAGAAGTTTGGGCGGATGAACTTGTAAGGTTCAGTAGACTGAATAGAAAAATAAGAAGGCAGCAAAAAAATACTTTGGTCACAAGACAGGTTTTATAAAATGCTAAAGGCCGACTAAAAGTTTAAACTTCTACATTTTTAAGCATCTAAAGTAGGCAATATTCCTAAAAAACTTACATAAAACAGTTAAACTTGATCTCTTAGTTCCACAGAGGATGCCACTCTAGGTGGACTTTTTTCCCAAAAAATAGCTGTGTAGATGCTTCGAACGATTCTGTAAAATCTGAAACATAGAAGTGATGCTCTGGTTCAATCGAATCGTTCTTTAACTTGGTTTGTTGAAGATAATTATCCAGCTCCTTGGCCACTACCACCGAAGAGTCAAGTATCGTGGCCTTACCCTGATAGTAATCTAGTATTTCCTTTTTAATAAGAGGATAGTGGGTGCAAGCCAAGATTAAGGCCTCAATACCAGTAAGCGTTTGATCTGAAAGATATTGTGCAATAATTTCGTGGCTAATTTGATTATTGTAAAAGCCCTCTTCAATCATAGGGGCAAGTAATGGAGTGGCCAACGAAGCGAGTTCAATCCCTACATTGGAAGCCACTATTTTTTTTGTGTAGATGCCCGATTGGACTGTTCTCTTGGTGCCAATTAACCCGATCTTCTTACCTTTAAATTCTTTGACTACGTATTCGATCATTGGATCGATCACATTAATAATATGGGCTTGATCCAGCACATATTCTTTTAAGAGTTCATATGATGCCGAGCTAGCAGAATTGCAGGCGATTACAATCACCTTGCAGCCTTTTTTCAATAATACGTCCGCAATTTTAATTGAGTAAGCCTGAATGGCGGCTTCAGATTTATCTCCATATGGTAAGTGAGCAGTATCGCCAAAGTAGACAATACTTTCATTTGGTAAATGTTGTTGAATGGCGTGCGCCACCGTTAGGCCTCCAATTCCGCTATCAAAGATTCCAATAGGAGATTTTGAGGTTAGGTTCAAGTATAAAAGGGGTTAAAATTAAAAACCCTTCCATTATGGAAGGGTTTACAAATGTATTACAAAAAGATATTAGGCTACGTTCTCAGAAAGTTTGGCCAGTCTCACTTCTTTGGCCTCGCGATGGTTGCAGTAACTACATTTATAATGCTTTAGCAAAAGACCTGATTCATTAGCTGTTGGCTTTGTTTCAATTTCTTCTTTGTCTACCTTAAGTGTATAGAATTCACAATTAGGGCATTTTTCAGCATGTAAATAGCTATCATACTTCTCTATTTTTTTGAAATCAGTTTTGTCATCCAGCCACACATCATAGTCAACAGAGTGCACATTAGCTTCTTCTTCAACTTGGCTTGTATCCAAGTGAGCATCTTCTTCGTGTTCTTCTAACTTACGCATTTGGTTTCCGGCAGGCGAGATGCGGGGGGTAGAGCGAAGCTTAATTAATCGTTTTTCAACATAGCGGGGGTAGTAAATCCTTACCACACTATAGAAAACAAAGTAGCCAATAGTAACAAAGCTGATGGTGATGAAGAGACGCACATAAAACCACAGCATACCCTTTGTAATAATCTTTTCAGTGGCTACAGAATTGGCGTAAAAAGAGGCTGCTACAATCAGGGCAAGGACGGTGTACCAAAAGTAACGGACTTCGTGTAGGTTCACGTAATCATACTTCTCTTTATAATCCTTAATCTTTAAAACCTGAAATTCATGGTACAGGAAAATCAAAATGGCGAGGGCTATGCAGACCATTGCGCCTATGTCCATGTATTTATCCCAAGCGATAACGAAGGGAGATTCAATAATTTGAGCGATCATAGAAATGGTTTTGGTTTATAAGGTGAGTCAAAAATAGTGGAATCTTTGTATTTGTGCCTAAATCTTACGAAAAAATTACATTAGAAAGTGAATTTTCTGGTTAGTTAGCCGGCATTAAAAATAGTCAGATTTCGTATTATTGCACCCTTTGCAACTTTAAAAACCTAAAAGACATGGCCAATAATTTATTAAAAGGGAAGCGAGGAATCATTTTTGGAGCATTAGATGAAAATTCAATTGCCTGGAAAACAGCCCTTAAGGTGAAGGAGGAAGGTGGTTCTTTTACGCTTACTAATGCGCCAATTGCTATGCGAATGGGCAAGATCAACGAATTAGCAAAGGCATGCAATGCAGAGGTAATTCCTGCCGATGCTACATCTGAACAGGATCTGGCAAACCTTTTTACCAAATCAATGGAAGTATTGGGCGGCAAATTGGATTTTGTTCTTCACTCTATCGGAATGAGTCCAAACATTAGAAAGGGAAGACAATATGGCGACATGAACTACGAATGGTATTTAAAGACGTTAGATATTTCAGCGTTGTCATTTCATAAGGTGTTGCAGACCTCAGAAAAATTAGATGCTTTAAACGAATGTGCATCCGTCCTTGCACTTACCTATATCGCGGCTCAGCGCGCCTACCCTGACTATACTGACATGGCGCAGGCCAAAGCCATGCTAGAGTCAGTAGCCAGAAGCTATGGTCAACGCTATGGCACCAAGAAGAAAGTGCGGGTCAATACCATTTCACAATCGCCAACGAGGACAACCGCTGGGGCGGGAATCTCCGGCTTCGATGTATTTTTTGACTTTGCCCAAATGATGTCTCCTTTAGGAAATGCTTCGGCAGAAGATTGTGCTAATTACATTGTTGTTATGTTCTCAGATTTCACACGTATGGTAACCATGCAGAACTTAATGCACGATGGTGGCTTTTCATCTTCTGGCATTACCGAAGAATTGGTGGCAAGGTTATCCAAGTAGTTCGATTACGTAAGGCTCCATGGTAACTTTTCCGCCTTGCAAAATTAATCTGGGCCTAAATGTTATTGCCAAAAGGGAAGATGGCTATCATAATCTTGAGACTTGTTTTTTCCCGGTTCCATGGGCGGATATTTTGGAGATTATCCCTTCTAGCGAGACTGTCTTTACTTCTTCGGGCATTTCTATTCTAGGAAAAGTTGAAGATAATTTATGCTTGAAAGCCTATTATCTTTTAAAAGAAGAATTTAAACTTCCCTCCGTAAAAATCCATTTGCATAAAATAATTCCTATTGGTGCAGGGCTTGGCGGAGGCTCTTCTGATGCAGCTCATACAGTGCGATTGCTGAATACTATTTTTAGTTTATGTCTTTCATCGGAACAATTAAAAAAATATGCTGCTCAATTGGGTAGCGATTGCTCCTTTTTTATTCAGGATGAACCCCTGCTGGGAAGCGGACGAGGTGAAATCCTAAATCCTATTAGTATAAGCCTAACGGGATTTCACTTGATTTTGATAAAGCCATCCATCCACATTTCAACCAAAGAGGCGTACGAAGGGCTAACCCCTAAAATGTCTAATCATAAACTGGCAGAAATTTTAAATCAGCCAGTTCTTCAATGGAAAGGTCTTTTGAAAAATGATTTTGAGGAATCGATTTTTAGTAGGTATCCAGGGGTACTTAAAATTAAAGATGTGCTTTACCAAAAAGGGGCAGTTTATGCCAGCATGAGCGGATCGGGGTCAGCGGTTTTTGGATTGTTTGATAAGTCTGTCTCTTTAAAAGATGAATTTACAGAAATGGATTATTGGGAAGGCATACTCGATTAAATTCTTTCACTCCATGGCCAACTATCGAAATTTATTATTTAGGGTTGCGGCCTTATGATCAATTGGGGTGGCACTCTATGGCCTGATTATACGCCCTGCCTATTTTGTTTACTTTTCGGGTACCTTGTTAGCCCAGCAGTTTTATAGCCATGGTGGATCCCTTTTAAATCAATGGGCAGAGCACCATACCATTGATTGGGTAAGCTTTGTGCTTCTAGTTTTTATGTCTGTAATTTTTTTGAATCTTGTTCTTGATTCCGGAAATAGAAGTACCAAATTTTAAGATAAAGCCACAAGCTTTCAACGTCTGTCCGCTTGTAGCTAAAAAATCTATTCTGCTTCTTCTTTTTTGACTTCTACTCCAAGAGCAAATTTTTCTTTGATCTTCTTTTCCAATTCGTCCATCAGTTCCGGATTGTCTTCGATCAATTGTTTCACTGTATCTCTGCCTTGCCCCAATTTATTTGAATTGTAGGAGAACCAAGACCCGGATTTTTGTATGATGTTCAATTCCACACCAATATCTACAATCTCACCTGATTTTGAAATGCCTCTGCCATACATAATGTCAAATTCCACCACCTTAAAAGGAGGTGCTACTTTGTTCTTCACCACTTTTACTTTTACCCTGTTGCCGGTAATATTATCTGCATCTTCTTTGATTTGGCCAATCCTGCGTATGTCTAATCGTACGGAAGCATAAAACTTCAAAGCATTACCACCCGTGGTGGTTTCAGGATTGCCAAATACAATTCCAATCTTTTCGCGAAGCTGGTTTATAAAAATACAAGCGCATCCAGTCTTACTAATTGTGCCAGTAAGCTTTCTCAGTGCTTGCGACATTAAGCGGGCTTGCAAACCCATTTTGCTCTCGCCCATCTCACCTTCTAATTCTGCCTTAGGAACCAAGGCCGCCACTGAGTCGATTACAATAATATCGATCGCACCGGAGCGAATCAAATGTTCGGCAATTTCCAATGCTTGTTCACCATTATCTGGCTGCGAGATGAGTAAGTTCTCGGTATCGATACCCAATTTTTCTGCATAACTTTTATCAAAAGCATGCTCGGCATCGATAAAGGCAGCCAAGCCACCCTTTTTCTGCGCCTCTGCAATGGCATGAAGAGTCAAAGTAGTCTTGCCGGAAGATTCAGGTCCATAAATTTCGGTTACTCGTCCTCGTGGCAATCCACCAATGCCCAGGGCAATATCCAATCCGATCGATCCTGTAGAAATGGCGGGGATATCAACAATCCGTTGATCATTCAGCTTCATTACAGTACCCTTGCCATATGTTTTCTCTAATTTGTCGATGGTTAGTTGCAGTGCTTTTAGTTTTTCTTTCGCGTCACTCATATAATTATAATTGGGTTGTATTTACAATTTCAATTTTTGGCTCATCAAATTACTATCTAAATATTGATTTCTGTCTGATTTAAAACACTAAATTAATTAGCAAATACTAAAAAACAAATCATTTGAGCTTTATTCAGGCAAAATATGCAGAAACTGCCTTACTTTACATTTCCTCATGATCAAAAAGATATTTTTAGCCCTATTATTGGCGATCGCCATTTTGGTAATTTGGAACTGGTCTTTGGTCTATTACGGAATTAGGCAAGGAATTGGCCAGTTGGAAATTGTTTGGAATGCACGCCCTGTGGAAGAATTTCTTCAAGATCCCGCCTTCCCCGATTCTTTGAAATCTAAATTGAGACTTATCGATGAGATAAGAAAATTTGCTATCGACTCGCTGGGGCTTAAGGACACAAAGAATTATAAAACCCTTTATGATCAAAAGGACAAAGAGGTAATGTGGGTGGTGCAGGCATGTGAGCCCTTTGCTTTGAAGGCCAAATTATGGAATTTCCCAATTGTAGGTTCGGTTCCGTATAAGGGCTTCTTTAACAAACAAAAAGCGTTGGATCTTCGCAAAGAATTAGAACTAGAGGGCTATGATGTTAGCGTTCGTAATCCAGGTGGATGGTCTACATTAGGTTGGTTTACCGATCCGATTTTAACGGGCATGTTAGACCGCAATGAAGGTGACTTGGCCGGATTGATCATCCACGAAATGGTGCATGCCACCGTATTTGTAAAAGATGATGTCGACTTTAATGAAAATCTGGCTGACTTTATAGGAGATACATCTGCCTACTATTTCTTAAAATTTAAGTTTGGAAAAGACTCGAAAGAATATATAAATTACTTACATGATGATCAGGATTATCGCAAATACACGAAGCATATTTTGAGTGGTACCAAAGTACTTGATAGTCTGTATCAATCCATGAAGGAAACAGTTCCAATCGAAAAGAAAAGAGAGCTGAAAAAGAAAATGATTTTCAAAATTATTTCCTCAATCGATACGCTTAACTTGTATGGGAAGCGAAATTCAGAGAGATTAAAGAAGCGGCTACCTAATAACACATTTTTCATGTCTTACCAATTGTACAAGGCTAAACAGAATATTTTCGAGAAAGAGTTAAACAAAAAATTTAATGGTGATATGAAAGTCTATGTTGGATATCTAACAGTAAAGTATCCATTTCTTTAAAAACGTGGTTTTAATCAAGCTAACATTTCCGCATTGTTACCAATTTGAAGCCACCTATTAAGGAATTGTTAAGTTGGTAACATTAGTTTTTAGTTAGGTTAATTTCGGCCTACTTTTAACTCGGAAATCAATTTAAATTGAACCCTATGGCTAATAAGCCTTCTCAAAAAGTACTGGTAGTAGATGATGAAGAGCCTATTTTAGAGTTACTAAAATATAACCTCGAGAAACAAGGCTATGATGTGCGTACAGCCAGCGAAGGCCAAGAAGCAGTAGACGTAGCAAAAAAATTCCATCCAGATCTAGTGTTACTGGATGTAATGATGCCTAAGATGGACGGGGTAGAGGCTTGCAGGCAAATCCGTGCTATGCCTGAGTTAATGAATACCTTCATTGTTTTTTTAACGGCCCGTGCAGAAGAATATTCTGAGATTGCCGCGTTTGACGGAGGTGCTGATGATTATATACTTAAGCCCATTAAGCCCCGTGCCCTGATGAGCCGAATCAGTGCCATTTTTCGCAGGGATTCTAAAAAGAAAACAGTTGCTAGTCAAATTAAGATTGGAGAGCTGGTAATTGATCGATCAAGTTATACCATTCGTGTGAAAGGACGCGAAGTAAGTCTTCCTAAAAAGGAATTTGAATTGCTGTTTTTCCTGGCACAAAATCCAAACAAGGTCTTCAATCGTGATGAACTGCTTCAAAATATTTGGGGTTCTGATGTTTATGTACTCGCTCGTACGGTTGACGTACACATCCGCAAAGTGAGAGAGAAGATTGGGGAAGATTATATTACAACCGTAAAGGGAGTTGGTTATAAATTCAACCTTAGTTAAGAGTTAATCATTTAAGGAATGCTTGATGCTGGTTTTCGGAAACCAGTAAACCAATTTGTATTTTGCAGTAAAATCCAAGTATTTCAAATGGTTTATAGTGCCCGAATCCTTGCTCTTTTACTGGCATTTTCCATTGCTATCGTCACTACGCTGTTTCTCTCTTTGGTAAATGGCGTAGAGCGAAGTGCACTCATCGTAGCAGGTATCATCAGTTTTTCTGCTTCCTATCTCCTTACTTTTGTTATTCTGGAATTTTTGATCTTTCGTGAGATCAACAAAATTTATAAAATGATGGGCAAGCTCAGGAAGAAAGAGCTTGCCGGTATTACCAAAGAGAAATCAGGCTCCTTCAATCCTTTACAAAAGATAAATGAAGAGATATTTTCTTTTGCAACATTAAAGCAAAAAGAGATTGACGAACTGAAAAAACTAGAAGCCTTTCGTAAAGAGTTCATTGCAGATGTGTCTCACGAATTAAAGACTCCAATCTTTGCAGCCCAGGGATTTGTGCATACCCTGCTGGATGGAGCGGTGAACGACAAAAATGTGCGCACGAAATTTTTAAAAAAGGCCGCCAAGAGTTTAGATGGATTAGACGATTTAGTGCAAGACCTGCTCACGCTCTCACAAATAGAGACAGGAGACATTAAAATGCATTTTGAGCAAATTGACATGCGTAAGCTGTGTGAGGAAGTGGTTGAACAGTTTGAAGAGAAAGCTGAAAAGAAAAAAATAAAAGTTATCCTCTTGGCAGATCATCATGCTAAGACGTTTGCTTACGCGGATTGGAAAAGGATTTCGCAAGTAGTGACCAACCTGGTTTCCAACGCAATTAATTATACACCCGAAGAAGGCGAGGTGACAATCACATTTGATATCAGCAAAAAAAACATCACCACTTTTATTGCTGATACAGGCGAGGGCATTCCACCTACACATCTGAACCGTATTTTTGAACGTTTTTATCGAGTGGATAAAAGTAGAAGTAGGGAAAAAGGTGGAACCGGCTTGGGGTTGGCTATTGTAAAACATATTTTAGAAGGGCACAATTCAAAAGCCGAAGTACAAAGCACCGTTGGTTCGGGTTCTGTTTTTAGTTTCAAGTTACCGAGAGCAAAGGGAGATAGAGCAGATTTGACAGATGGGTTGTAGATTTGCGAAGTGAAAACCCCAAAATTTCGTTTTGAAGATTCTATCCTTTATCAGGATCAGGATTATATGTTGATAAACAAGCCTCCTTATATCTCTACGTTAGATGACCGGATCGACAACCAAAATATTTTAACACTGGCCAAAGAAGTTGTGGCCGATGCGCAAGTATGTCATCGCCTGGATAAAGATACATCTGGTGTGTTGGCCATCGCCAAAAATCCTGAGGCATACCGGCATTTGAGTATGCAGTTTGAAAATCGCGAAGTAAATAAAGTGTACCATGCCATTGTAGACGGAATTCATCAATTTGAGAATAAGCTGGTGGACGCGAGTATTCTCAAATTAAACAATGGAACGGTGAAAATTTCCAGAGAAGGAAAAGAAGCTCAGACGTATTTTACCACTCTTCAAACATTTAAAAACCATACGTTGGTGGAGTGCAGACCGGTTACCGGACGAATGCACCAAATCCGAATCCATTTGCGGCTTATAAAAACACCCATAACAGGCGATGAGGTGTATGGAGGCAAGCCCTTTTTTGTGTCTTCGGTGAAACGTGGATTTAACTTAAAGAAGGAAACAGATGAGCAACCGCTCGTAAAAAGGATGGCTTTGCACGCTTTTTCGCTTGAATTTGCCCTTTTGAATGGAGAAAAAACAAAGATTGAGGCTCCATATCCAAAAGATTTTCAGGCTTTGGTTAGGCAAATGGCCGAAAACAGAAGATAAAACGCTGTTGGCATGCTTAAATAGAAAAATCAAATCAGTCTGTGTTGGATATTCAGTTTCTTGAACCTACTTTTGTGTCCCTTTTTAAAAGGTATAGACCTATTATCATAATTTAACAGACAATAAAGTGGATCACAATAGTTACAAAACCACCAACGCCAACAATGCGACCGCAGAAAAGGCGTGGGTATTGGTAGATGCAAAAGATCAGATTTTGGGTAGGGTGGCAAGCCAAATTGCAAGCGTATTGCGCGGCAAACATAAGGCCAGCTACACACCAAATACAGACATGGGCGACCATGTGGTGGTGATCAACGCAGAAAAAATCAAATTGACCGGTAAAAAAATGAACGATCGCTTGATGTTTTTCTATTCTGGTTACCCAGGAGGTCAAAAACAAGTGACTCCTAAAATGATGACTGAGAAACACCCTGCCCGCTTAATGGAACACAGCGTGCGTGGTATGCTTCCAAAAAATAGCATGGGTCGTCAACTTTTCAGAAGCTTGCATGTGTATGCCGGCACTGAACATCCCCACGAAGCGCAACAACCAAAAGAAATAAAATTCTAATACATGGAGATAATCAATACCATCGGAAGGAGGAAGACCTCAGTAGCCAGGGTTTATGTAAAGCCGGGCAACGGTCTGATCATCATAAACGAAAGAGAACTGAAAGATTATTTTCCATCAGAGATATTACAGACAACCGTAAAGCAAGCGTTGACACTTGTGAAAGTTGAAGCTAACTATGATGTTACCGTAACAGTAGAAGGCGGAGGCAGCAAAGGTCAAGCAGAAGCAATTCGCTTAGGCATTGCACGTGCATTAGTAACTATTAATAATGAACACCGTCCTTCATTGAGAAAAGAAGGTCTTATGACCCGCGACTCTCGCATGGTGGAGAGAAAAAAACCAGGTCGTGCAAAAGCAAGAAAGAAATTCCAATTCAGTAAGCGTTAATCGATAAGCATGGCAGAGAAACTAACAACCCAAAGTTTAATGGATGCAGGTGTTCACTTCGGACACTTGACAAGAAAGTGGAATCCAAAGATGGCCGAGTACATCTATATGGAGAACAACGGTATCCATATTATCGATTTGAACAAAACAATGAAATGCCTGGAAGAGGCGGAGTTCTCGTTGAAGAACATCGTTCGCTCAGGCAGAAAAATAATGTTTGTTGCTACTAAAAAACAAGCGAAAGACATTATTAAAGAAGAGGCCATCCGTCTTAACATGCCCTATGTAACCGAGCGTTGGTTGGGTGGTATGTTGACTAACTTTGCAACAATCCGCAAATCGTTGAAGAAGCTGGCACAGATTGATAAGTTGATGAAGGATGATGCCTTCTTGAACTTAGCAAAACGTGAGCGCTTGATGGTAACTCGCGAGAAAGCAAAATTAGAGAAACTATTGGGTGGTATTACTGACTTGAATCGGTTGCCTGCTGCCTTGTTTGTGATTGACGTGAAGCGCGAGCACATTGCTGTTGCAGAAGCGCAGAAATTGAATATTCCGGTATTTGCTATGGTGGATACCAACTCAGATCCATCTGACATAGACTTCCCTATTCCGTCTAATGATGATGCGTTTAAATCAATTTCAATCATAGCTGGCTATCTTGGAAAAGCAATTGAAGAGGCTTTGCAAGAACGCAAGAAAGATAAAGAAGAGGCTGGCATGAAGAAGGAAGAGGAGGACAAGAAAAAAGTAGACGAGGCCGTAGCATAAACGAATCATTACTGAATTTTTTTGTTCGTCCTGCTTAACCTTACCGTTGGCAGGACGAATTTTTTAAAGCAAAATCAGAATTTATAAATCTAAAATTTTAACTAGTAATTATATGTCAGCAATTTCAGCACAAGATGTAAACAAGCTCCGCACCATGACGGGTGCCGGCATGATGGATTGTAAAAAAGCTTTGACCGAGGCCGAGGGTGATTTTGAAAAGGCCATTGAAATATTGAGAAAGAAAGGTCAAAAAGTTTCTGCCTCTCGTTCAGACAGGGATGCCAAAGAAGGCTCAGTATTCATCAAAGTCTCTGACGACAAGAAAGAGGCTGTATTGATTGCCCTTAATTGCGAGACAGACTTCGTGGCGAAAAACGAAGAGTTTCAAAACCTTGGTAAGCTGATCGCTGAAACTGCTTTCGCAAAAAAATCGACATCGAAAGAAGCGGTGTTAGCAGAAGTAGTGGGCGACTTAACCCTCAACGATAAGATTGTAGAATTGGTGGGCAAGATTGGCGAGAAGTTGGAGATCAGTTCTTTCGTGCACATGAAAGGCGAAGTGATTGTTCCTTATATTCATTCTGGCAGCAAGCTGGGTGTATTGGTATCCTTGAAAGGCGTGAATGGCAAAGATGTTACTGAAGCAGGAAAGGATATTGGGATGCAAATTGCAGCTATGAGCCCGGTGGCTGTGGATGAAAAAGAAGTGGATGCTACCTTGATTCAAAAAGAATTGGAGATTGCCAAAGCGCAGATAATTGCCGAAGGCAAGCCTGAGCACATGATAGAAAAAATTGCGCAGGGTAAGTTGAACAAGTTCTTCAAAGAAAGCACCTTGTTACCTCAGACTTTTGTGAAAGACAATTCGAAGACCGTAGCTCAATATTTAGACAGTGTTACCAAAGGGTTGACGGTAGCAGAGTTTAAGAGGGTGGCGATTGGGTAAATTTGACCTTTATAAATCAAGAAGAAAGGGAGCAAGTGCTCCTTTTTTTATGCCCTGTTTATACAGCTCCACTAGGTGTTTGTAGCGTTTATCGTCCAAAAATGCCGATTATGCGCAACGAGTTGCGTAAACCGAGATGTTAGCGCCAATGCCCTTCCAGCACCGCGGACAGTGACGACCAAAACGACAAAGATTCATTTCCGCAGACAAGAAAAAAATTAACGGGTGACACTTTACTAACTCTAATTCTCCACGGGGACAAGTGAGCGCTTCTTTATGCAACACGGGACTGAAAACAAAAATAAAACTTGGGACACGGCAACGAATAGAGATTCGTGTCATGTCCGCCCACCGCGCTTCAACCGTGGAGAGATTCTCACCTACGCCTTTGGCACATGCCATAGCCGCGCCAACCCCACGCGACACCTAAGCTATAGCAAGAGCCAAATCCAAAGCTATTGATCTCTCAAACACAGGGAAATTGTTGTTAAAGAATTTGTAATTTTATCAAAATAACAACATGCACCATGATTGACATTGACGCATCCCTCAACGCCTTAAAGAAAATAATAGTAGAATTTCAATTATTTTGCGAGAAAGAAGGTAGGGTAAGTGAAGCCGATACTAGAGTTAAACTAATTGATCGGATACTAGTTGATGTCTGCGGATGGCCGGAATCAAATCTAAAGAGAGAGTATCATTCTGATTCGGGCTATTCTGATTACATATTAAGTGTCCACGGTAAACCATTGGTTACTGTCGAGGCAAAAAACGAAGGGGAAGCCTTTGTATTGCCTAGTGGTGATAAAATGAAGAGCTTGAGGCTTAACGGGGCAATTCTAACCGATACCACTATTAAGAAGGCAATTGTTCAAGTAAGAGGATACTGTGATGATCTTGGTATAAGATATGCAATCGCGACAAATGGTTATTCATGGATAATCTTTCGTGCTATAAACGTAGATGGTCTTGTCAGTATGAGTTTGAAGTTAACGGTGGGTGGAAATAAAGATGATAAAGTTGTACTGAGCCCTGAACTACGCATCAGTATCATTGGCCGTGATGAAAACAACAACAGCAAGCAGGGCACTTATCTCAACGGAATGATTACCGCTTAAGGTACACCCTTCAATTCTGATGCGATTAAAAAGGATAAAAATGCACTTGTTACAGCCTGCAGCATACCACAACTCATGGATGCACTCGATAAAGCCCTTGCCACCTTGAAGGCGAAAGAAGCACAGTTGGGTTACGATGCAATCTGGTCAATCGGAAAATGATGTGAATTTTTGGTTTAGGTTTTTAAATAAGCAAGGCAACCTCATTTCCGTGGTTGCTTTTTTTGCGAGTGATTGAGCCACCGAAGTAGGAGAATAGAATCAATGTTTTTATACATTTAGGAAACGATTCAATTCAAGCGGATGGAAGTAAAGCACAGGGGCGACAAGAACAATGGAATTTTCTACATCGAGGAAAATGGAAAACAAATTGGCAAAATGTCTTATGTTTTTGCGGGCGATACAAAATTCATAATTGATCACACAGAAATACATCCTGCCCACGAAGGCAAAGGATTAGGTCGCAAGCTTGTGCAAGCAGGTGTGGACTTGGCGCGGGAAAAAGGCTATAAGATTTTACCTTTATGTCCTTATGCCAAAAAGATGTTCAGCAAAACTCCAACGTATAACGATGTGTTGTTTCAATAAATGGTGAAGCTGATGGGAACGAAAACTTCAAGCTGGCAACTCACCCCAGAATGTAGTTAACACGATAAGAATAGAAAGCCCATCCGGTTTTATTCGACCCAAAAGCTATTTCGCGAACAAAGTATTCCATTGCTCCGGCTACCCATAGCAGTTGTGTATTTCTTGCTATGTACGAACAGTAGATACATGTCAGGTTTGTGTGAGGCGGAACTTTTCTTTTACTTTGCAGATTACTTTCAAACCGAAGAAGAAAGGGTTCTTTTTCCACTAAGTCAACAAAAAATCCGATTCATCCATGCTTTCTTTCCTCAGCCGCTTTATTTTTTTTATTTTTAGCTTACTCACATTTACCATAGATCCTCTTTACCTACGGGGACAAACTCCTTATCCGGTACATTTAAGCAATGTCTTAAACCGAAACGGAGGAATGGGGCCACTTTTGGGTAGCCCAAGTTCAGTCTTTGTAGCTGGCAATTTTGTTTATGTCTGTAGCATCACGAATAATGCTTTGGAAATTGTTGATATATCCAATGCTTCTGCTCCCGTTCACCGAGGCAGCATTAAGCATAGTTCAGGAGGGGCACTACTGGATTGGCCGACTTCTGTGTTTGTATCTGGCAACTATGCCTACGTGGTAAGCGCTAATAGCAATGCCATGGAAGTAATTGATATATCGAATCAGGCAACTCCTATTCACAAGGGCAGTCTAACTAACGGAACTGGAGGCGCAATAATTAGCAGTCCTAATTCTGTCTTTGTAGTTGGCTCCTATGCCTATGTAGCAAGTATCAACACGTTGGAAATAGTTGATGTATCAAACCCTGCGGCCCCGGTTCACAAAGGAAAACTCAGCAATGGAACGGGAGGGGCTAAGCTGAGTGGATCGCGATCCGTTTTTGTGTCTGGCAGTTACGCGTACGTGGCGAGTTATCATGGTGGTCTTGAAATCGTTGATATTTCTAATCCAGCGGTACCTGTTCATAAAGGCAGTATTTCTTTATCAATGGATGCTGAATCTGTTTTCGTTTCGAATAACTATGCATATATAGTTGGTGGCGGCCCTTCCCTGCTTCAAATAATTGATGTTACAGACCCGGCTTCCCCTGTCAGCAAAGGTAGTCTTGCCAATGGATCGGGTGGGGCTCTGTTAGACACACCCAGGGAAATCGCTTTTAACAATTTAGCACTAAACTTCTGTATTCATCATTGAGTGCAGCGGTTAATCGTTTTGATGGTTTTGACATTTTGGTTGA
>JAYVPS010000125.1:0-6935 GCA_043757225.1 Cytophagales bacterium
CCCAACACACTTCGGGCTTTGCGCTGCAATCCCTTGCCCGCTTGCGCATGTTTAAGCCATCTTGCAAAACGGTCGTACACTCTCAGAAATATAAGTTTGTTGTGAACCATTCGCTAATAAGTAACTTTGCCTTTCATCAACAAAAGAAATGAAGAATTTGCTTACCGCGATTGCATTGCTTGCCTCCTTCGGCATTCAGGCACAGGTTAAAGAATTTGGCTGGCTGGCAGGTACATGGCAAGAAAAAGGCAAAAGTAATTTTGAGGTGTGGTCAGTCGAAGGCGCTACATTAAGGGCATCCTCTTACCAACAAGATACTGCCGGAAATAAAAAAGTGACGGAAGAAATTGAGATAATCAAAAAAGAAGGCAAATTCTATTTTGTTCCCAATGTAGCAGAAAATCGGGATGTCGTCTATTTTGAAATAACTTCGTTCGATAAAAATGGGTTTGTAGCCGAGAATCCCCAACACGATTTTCCTAAGAAAATTAGGTATAGAAAAACCGGCAAAGATTTGCAAGCGTCCATTGAAGGTGATAAAAAAGTGATCACCTTTCAGTTTCAAAAAGTTAAATAAAGTCACGCTATCAAACCGCTTGACTATGGCAGCCAAAAAGAACTAAATGAGTATTAAATCAATTGTAAGGCTTAAGCAAGGACGAGATCATTCCATTAAACGTTTTCATCCTTGGATATTTTCCGGAGGCATTCAGGATATTGAAGGCAACCCCGAAGAGGGTGATTGGGTAGAGGTACAAGACGCCTCAAAAAAAACTGTCGGGTTTGGCCATTATCAAAAAGGAACCATCACGGTACGGGTGCTTTCTTTTTCTTCTGAGCAGCCTTCAGAAAAACTTTGGAGCGATAAAATTTCTAATGCCTTTCGGCAACGGATTTCAACCCAAGTCTTCACCGACCGCACCAATGCTTTTCGGTTGATCCATGGAGAAGGAGATGGGTTGCCTGGGTTGATTATTGATATGTATAATAAAGTTGCGGTAATGCAGGCACATTCTACAGGCATGCACAACGATCGGCAAAAAATTGCTCAGGCACTTCAGGAAGTATTAGGAGAAAATTTAAAGGCAGTGTATTACAAAGGACTGTCGAGCGCGAAAATAAAAATTGAAAACGAATATCTGTTTGGCATGGCTGCAGTGCCACACACAATTACTGAACATGGAAATGATTTTTATGTAGATTGGGAAGAAGGTCAAAAGACAGGGTTCTTCTTAGATCAGCGAGAAAACAGAAAATTGCTAGGCGAATTATCCGCTGGAAAAAAAGTATTGAACACGTTTTGCTATACTGGTGGCTTTTCTGTCTTCGCCCTGCAAAACAAAGCAGCAGTAGTTCATTCGGTAGATGCTTCAGAGAAGGCTGTAGAGATGACAAAAACAAATCTGAAACTAAATGGCTTCGACCCAATCGAAAATAGTTGCCTCGTTGCTGACACGTTCGACTTTATCAAAGACAAAAAAGACCAATACGATGTGATCATATTAGATCCTCCCGCTTTTGCCAAACATAAAGAAGCCAAACATCAAGCAATGAAGGGCTACCAGCGATTGAATGCCGAAGCCATGCGAATCATAAAACCAGGAGGAATTATTTTTACTTTCTCCTGCTCACAAGTAGTAGACCGACAATTATTTTACGACACTGTTGTATCGTCTGCCATCCAATCCGGAAGGCAAATCAAAGTATTGCACCAATTATCACAACCGGCTGATCATCCCGTTTCTATATTTCATCCTGAGGGTGAATACCTAAAGGGCCTGATTCTGTTTGTCGAATAATTTATTTTGAATTGAACCATTGCATTCGGTATCTTTAAATGAAGCCTAACATTCTAAATTTTTTTTATGAAAAAAATCAATATCCTAATTGCTTGCCTGATCTCGATTCAGGCAATATCTCAAACCAATCCCAAACTACTCTCCAAGCTTGATCTACAGGCAAATGAAATGGAAGCTAAAGTAATAGCGTGGCGAAGACACTTCCATCAATTTCCGGAACTCTCCAACCGCGAGTATAAAACCGGGGCAGAAATTGCCGGGCATTTAACGAAATTAGGTCTTGAAGTGAAGTACCCCGTGGCCAAAACAGGAGCAATCGGAATCCTTCGCACAGGTAAGCCGGGACCGGTAATTGCTCTTCGCGCTGATATTGACGGACTTCCGGTTGTGGAAAGAAATAGTCTTCCTTTTGCTTCCATAGAAAAAAGCGAATACCTCGGGCAACCAGTTGGCGTCATGCACGCTTGCGGACACGATACACACATTGCTATTTTGATGGGTGCTGCTGAAATTTTAACAAAGATGAAAGGAGAGTTGAAAGGCACGATTGTATTTTTATTTCAACCGGCCGAAGAAGGCGCACCGGTAGGCGAAGAAGGTGGTGCGGCTTTAATGATAAAGGAAGGCGCGCTTGATAATCCAAAAGTAGAAGCTGTCTTTGGTCTGCACATAAGTTCACTTACCCCGGTTGGCACATTAACCTATCGACCTGAGGGCATGATGGCCGCTTCTGATCAGCTAAACATAAAAGTAACGGGTAGGCAAACACACGGAGCGGCTCCGTGGAATGGGGTAGATCCCATTGTAGTCTCTGCCCAAATCATTAACACGCTTCAGACCATTGTTAGTCGGCAACTAGAAATTACAAATGCCGCAGCCGTTGTTACTATCGGAAAAATTGCAGGAGGAGTTCGAAATAATATCATTCCAGAAACTGTAGAGATGAACGGTACTATCCGTACACTCGATAATAAAATGCAAGATCAAGTGCATGAGAAAATCAGAAATATTGTCGAGCATACTGCGAAGGGAATGGGTGCAAAAGCTGAGGTAGAAATTATAAGAGGGTACCCTGTTACTTATAACAATCCTCAACTCACTGCGTGGGCAGTACCGATGCTTGAAAGAGCAGCCGGCAAAGGCAATGCAAAACTAATACCTGCGGTAACGGGTGCCGAAGACTTTTCGTTTTTTGCTCAAAAAGTTCCAGGCTTCTTTTTCTTTGTAGGGGGAATGCCATTAGATGCTGATCCAACCAAGGCCGCAGCTCACCACACTCCTGATTTCTACATTGATGAAAAAGGAATGCTGACCGGGCTAAAAGCAATGCTAACCTTATCTGTAGAGTATTTGAATAAGCCTCAGAAATAAAGAGTTCTTATACAGTATTTCCACCTTGAGAAGTCTTCCATCTAAATCGCTTTGAGCAGGTTAGTCATCGAAACAGCTTCCTGAATAATTGATTTTAATAAACTAACCGAAACCCGTTCTTGTTTCATTGTATCTCTATCCCTCAACGTTACAGTATCGTCTTGCAATGTTTGATGATCAATAGTAACACAATAAGGTGTGCCGATAGCATCCATTCTGCGGTAGCGCTTACCAATGTTGTCTTTATCTTCGTAGAAGCAACGGAAATCAAATTTTAAGTCATTGAAAATCGCCTCCGCTTTTTCAGGCAATCCGTCTTTTTTCATCAATGGAAGGATCGCTACTTTGCTGGGCGCTAATGCTGCCGGAATTTTCAGCACAACACGTTCTGTTCCGTCTTCTAACTTTTCTTCTGTGTACGCTTTGGACAATATTGACAGGAACATCCTATCCAGTCCTACGGAAGTTTCTACCACATAAGGAATGAAATTTTGATTTTCCTCGGTGTCAAAGTATTGTAATTTCTTTCCGGAAAATTTCTCGTGACTCTTCAAATCAAAATCGGTACGGCTATGTATGCCTTCCAATTCTTTAAAGCCCATCGGAAAGTTGAATTGAATATCGCAAGCTGCATTGGCATAGTGAGCCAAATTTAAGTGGTCGTGGTAGCGATAATTCTCTGCCCCCAACCCAAGCGCTTGGTGCCATTTCATTCTCTTCTCTTTCCAAAACTCATACCACTTCATCTCCTCGCCCGGCTTCACAAAAAACTGCATCTCCATTTGCTCAAATTCGCGCATGCGAAAAACAAACTGTCGCGCCACAATTTCATTTCTGAAAGCCTTACCAATTTGAGCAATCCCAAATGGAATTTTCATTCTTCCTGTCTTTTGCACATTTAAAAAATTAACAAAAATCCCTTGTGCGGTTTCGGGCCTCAAATAAATTTTATTGGTGTCTTCGGCCAATGAACCCATCTCTGTAGAGAACATCAAATTAAACTGTCGAACATCTGTCCAGTTTTTTGTGCCCGAGATTGGATCAGAAACTTCCATATCAATAATTAACTGCTTCATGGCTTCCATGTTGCCACCGTCCATTGCTTCTTTTAACCTTGCATTGGCCTCATCAATTTTCTTTTGGTATTCTACCACACGCCCATTGGTAGTTAAGAACATCGTCCGATCAAAATTTTCAAACCGCTTGGCCGCTTTCTCTACTTCCTTCTCAATCTTCTCCTCAATTTTCGCAATGGCATCTTCCACCAGCACATCAGCCCGATACCGTTTCTTAGAATCCTTGTTATCGATCATTGGATCATTAAAGGCATCCACGTGGCCTGAAGCCTTCCAAATAGTGGGGTGCATAAATATGGCAGAATCGATACCAACAATGTTATCGTTCACCATGGTCATAAATTTCCACCAATATTCTTTGATGTTATTTTTTAGCTCTACCCCATTCTGGCCATAGTCGTAAACGGCACTGAGTCCATCATAAATTTCACTGGATGGAAAAACAAACCCATACTCCTTAGCATGAGAGACCACATTTTTTAACAGATTGTCTTCAGTATTTGCCATAAGGCGCAAAGATAGTTTTTAGGTTCGTAGAACGATGAATAGCAGTTCGGCTTTTTTTGAAAAGAATTTCTCAAAGGTGGTCTAAAATAACTTTTATGGTTTAGGGTTTACTTTAGCTTTTCTTATCTTGAGCAGCAATGGGGCTTAACGTTCAAAAAATTGGTTTAGCTGTCGCCTTTTCTCCAACGGCCGGGGCATTGCTTGCCGAGGCATATCGATTAGCCAAACTTTTCGACTCTCAGCTAATCTTAATGCATGTGGGCAATCAGAATGCAGAAGGGGATAAAAAATTGAATGAACTGATTCAAACGGTAAACCTATTAGATGTCACTTACAAAATAATTTGGCGAACCGGGAAACCTGCTACCGAGATCCTCCATGTTTGCCAAGAGGAGAACATCGACTTGTTGGTTGCGGGTGCATTAAAAAAAGAAAACCTTTTGCAAAACTACATTGGCACTGTCGCCCGCAAAATTATGCGCAAATCCGATTGTTCAGTGTTAATGATCCAAAATCCGACTAAAAATCCTTCTCCTTTGCGCAATGTAGTAGTCGCTGCCGAAGGTAGCCCACACGTGGAGTTGGCGGTGGAGACCGCTTGTCAAATTAGTCGTCTTGAAAACGCTCAATGGATACATATCGTTCGTGAATTAAAATTGTTAGGACTTACCCTCGCTGTAAACGAACAATGCAACGAAGAGGAATACGCAGAGAGCAAACAAGGAATGGTACGCGAAGAAGTTGAGCAGGTAGAAAAAATGCTCGCTAGAATTCCGCACGAAGGACAGAAGATTAACATCAAGATGCTTTCCGGAAAATCCGGCTTTGAACTTGCCATTTTTACAGAAAAGAAAAAAGCGCAATTACTGATAGTGGGGGCTCCCGCACAACGCCTTTCGCTTGTGGATCGCCTTTTCCCTCACGACTTAGAATATATTTTTGCCAACTTACCTTGCAATTTATTGGTGGTTAAACCCAAGAAAAAAACATGAGCAAGTTAAACCACCAAGAGATCATGAACTTGCTCATCCAGCTGAGTGTCATGCTCATTGCGGGCAGACTTTTTGCCGAGCTGGCAAGAAAATTAAAGCAACCTGCCGTGGTTGGAGAAATTGCTGCCGGTCTGTTACTGGGTCCTACCATACTGGGTATGATCAACCCAGAGTGGTTTCAAGGACTTTTCCCTTCGGGATCCTCTTCATTAGTACTTGACGGATTCGTGCAAGTGGCTGTCGTCATGCTGCTTTTCATTGCCGGATTAGAAGTTGACTTGCACATTGTGTGGCAGCAAGGTAAGCAAGCCATTTACACAAGCCTCTTTGGGCTGATTATCCCATTTATCATTGGCTTCATTTTTCCTTACTGGTTTCCGGATTTTTTTGGCAGCACAAATTCAAGTCATCACGTAGCATTTGCTCTTTTTATGGGCACCTCAATGGCCATCACAGCATTGCCTGTAATTGCGCGAATATTGATGGATCTAAACATCCTAAAATCACGTATGGGGATGCTAGTGATTTCATCAGCTATGATCACAGATCTGATCGGGTGGTTAATTTTTTCTGTGGTCTTGGGCATGATTGGTAAACAACATGGAATGTCGATTGGGTACACATTATTATTAACTATTGGATTTACTGTTTTAATGCTCACGTTTGGGCGTGGCTTACTAAACAGAATTTTACCATGGATTAACAAAAAAATGGCATGGCCGGGAGGTGTGCTTTCCATTTCGCTGGCCATGTGCTTTTTGGGTGCAGCCTTTACTCAGTATATTGGTATCCATGCCGTGTTCGGTGCTTTTATTATGGGCGTTGCCTTTGGAGATTCGGTTCACTTTAGCGAGCGAGCCAAAGAAATTGTTCATCAGTTCATCAACAATATTTTCGCACCACTATTTTTTGTTTCCATCGGTTTGCGAGTGAACTTCATAGCCAATTTTGACTTTTGGCTCACACTGGTAATCCTTGTCATTGCATTTGTCGGAAAAATTATTGGAAGTGGATTAGGCACCCGCTTAGGTGGCTTTACATGGCGTGAGTCAATGGCTGCCGGCTTTGGTATGAACGCTCGAGGTGCAATGGAAATAATCTTGGGTCTGGTCGCACTAGAAAACGGCTTAATAAATGAAACGGTCTTTGTTTCTCTCGTCATAATGGCTTTAATCACCAGCATGACCAGC
>JAYVPS010000126.1:0-6926 GCA_043757225.1 Cytophagales bacterium
CCTATTAAGTTCCTAGAGCAAAGTATTTTCTTTAACTCTCCAACGGTCTCCTTAAAAAAATATATTCAACGAAAAGATAAATCAGGGATAATTGCTGAGATCAAGCGAAAGTCGCCAAGTAAGGGTGTTATTAATTCTACGGTTTCAGTTGAGCGTACTTCAATCGGCTATATGCAAGCTGGTGCTTCCGCGCTTTCGATTCTAACAGATAAGCATTTTTTTGGAGGCAGTAACGAGGATTTAACAACTGCTAGAAAATATAATTTTTGTCCCATTCTGCGAAAAGATTTTACTATTGATGAATACCAGATAGTAGAAGCGAAATCTATTGGTGCAGATGCAATATTATTGATTGCTGCAGCACTCTCTCCAGCAAAACTAAAAGGGCTCGCACAGTTTGCTAAGTCGCTTGGCTTAGAGATTTTATTGGAAGTGCATAACAAACAGGAGCTCGAGAGTAATTTAAATGCTGAGGTGGATTTGATAGGTGTCAACAATCGTGACTTGAAAACCTTTAATCTTAGTCTTGATATTTCAAAGGAATTGGCGCCATTGATTCCAACGGCATTTGTAAAAGTAAGTGAGAGTGGGATTGAATCGACAGAAGCCATCATCGAATTGAAAAAATATGGGTATGAGGGCTTCTTGATGGGACAGAATTTTATGCAGCACAGTAGACCGGAACAGGCGGCCAAAGATTTCATTAAGCAACTTCGGAAATCAGAGACCTCTGCATGATCAACCAAAGAAAAATATTGATGAAAGTCTGTGGGATGTGTGAACCATCCAACATCATCGAAGTCGCGAAATTTTCTCCTGATTTCATGGGTTTTATTTTCTATAAGCAATCACCAAGGTATGTAGGTTTAAATTTCTCTATTCCTGCTGATTTCCCCGAAGCCATAAAACGAGTTGGTGTGTTTGTAAACCAAGAAGTGCCTGTCATTTTGGAAACAGCTAAGAAATATCAATTGGGTTTTGTGCAACTTCATGGACGCGAAACGGTAAATGATTGTAACCAGATTAAAGAGTCGGGGATGGGCGTAATAAAAGTTTTTAGCGTTTATGACAATTTTGATTTTTCAGAGACTCTTCCCTATCAATCAACAGTTGATTATTTTTTGTTTGACACTAAAGGAAAATACTACGGAGGCAATAATCAAATTTTTGATTGGAAGATACTTTTGAACTATAACCAACAGATCCCCTTTCTTTTAAGTGGAGGACTGAATGCTGATAACGTATCAAATCTTTCGTTGCTGAGCGGAACAAACTTAGCCGGTGTCGATTTGAATAGTGGCGTGGAAACTATGCCCGGGAATAAAGATGTGAGTAAAATACAAGCAATAAGAGAAATACTTAATTTAATTTAGCATGAAATACCAAGTTAATGAACGAGGTTATTACGGAAATTTTGGAGGTGCCTACATTCCTGAAATGTTGTACCCTAATGTAGAAGAACTGCGTACCAATTATTTAAAAATTATTGAAGAGCCTTCCTTCAAGGCCGAGTTCAATGAGCTACTTAAAAATTTTGTAGGCAGGCCAACACCGCTTTATTTTGCAAAGCGCTTGTCAGAGAAATATAATGCAAAAATTTATTTAAAGCGAGAAGATCTTTGTCATACTGGCGCACATAAGATTAATAATACGATTGGACAAATTTTGGTTGCTAAGCGCTTGGGTAAAGAAAAAATTATTGCCGAGACTGGCGCTGGGCAACATGGAGTGGCAACGGCTACCGTATGCGCTCTAATGGGTATGGAGTGCATTGTTTACATGGGCAAACATGATATGGAACGACAGAAACCCAATGTAGAACGCATGCGAATCCTTGGAGCTAAAGTGGTTCCGGCCCTCAGTGGAAGTATGACATTGAAAGATGCTACTAATGAAGCGATGCGACATTGGATCAATCATCCTACCGATACGCATTATATCATCGGATCGGTGGTAGGGCCTCATCCATATCCTGATATGGTAGCTCGCTTTCAATCGGTTATCAGCGAAGAAATCAGACATCAATTGAATTTTGAAATTGGCAACCCTTATCCTGATTATGTAATTGCATGTGTGGGAGGTGGAAGTAATGCGGCAGGTGCATTTTTTCATTTCCTGAGTGATGAGCATGTTACTCTAATAGGAGTAGAGGCAGCAGGAAAGGGAGTTGATTCAGGTGAGTCGGCAGCAACTACTGTACTTGGAAAAATTGGGGTGTTGCATGGGAGCAAGACGTTGTTGATGCAGACGGAAGATGGACAAGTAGTAGAGCCTTACTCCATATCTGCAGGCTTAGATTATCCTGGAATAGGCCCGGTACATGCTCATTTATTTGAAACAGGCCGCGTAAAATTTATGAGTGCCACCGATGATGAAGCGATGGAGGCCGGAATTGAATTAAGTAGAATGGAAGGAATTATTCCCGCTATTGAATCTGCTCATGCAGTAGCAATTCTTGGAAAGATGGAGTTTAATCAGGATGATGTGGTGGTGATTAATTTATCAGGAAGAGGAGATAAGGATTTGGAGACCTATATTAAATGGGGGAAATATTAAGATGATAGTTGACAGTTATTAGTTGTCAGGGCTTGACAATCCTTAATAAAAGAAATTAAACACAGAATGATGAATCGCATAAACGAATTATTTTTAAGGAAAAAAGTAAACATACTATCTGTTTTCTATACTGCGGGGTTCCCCACGTTGGAAGATACTGTTTCAATAGCTAAATATCTGGAAGCTGCGGGGGCAGATATAATTGAGATCGGAATTCCTTTTTCTGACCCTATTGCCGATGGACCGGTAATTCAAGAGAGCAATACGATAGCCTTGAAAAATGGGATGACTATTAATAAGTTATTGCAGCAAGTTGTTGAAATCAGACAGACCGTTCAACTGCCTGTTATTCTCATGGGGTACATCAACCCGGTAATGCAGTACGGGGTAGAGCGATTTTGTAACGATGCGTCAGCGGCAGGTGTAGATGGATTGATCTTGCCAGATCTGCCGATGGATGAGTATCAAATTGAACTGAAATCGGTCTTTGAAAAATATGGATTAAGCAATACGTTTTTGATTTCTCCTACCACTTCTAAAGAACGTATTAGAAAAATTGATGAGGCTACTAATGGTTTTATTTATGCGGTGTCATCTTCAAGTACTACTGGTGCGAAGACGGAGTTCGCTGAAGAACAATTATCTTATTTTAGAAAATTGAGTGAGATGAAACTAGCAAATCCATTTTTGATTGGATTTGGTATCTCCAATAGTGCTACATTTTCTAGCGCTTGTGAATATGCTAATGGAGCAATTATAGGGAGCGCATTTATTAATATGTTAAAGAATAGCACTCGTAAAGAAGATATCGGAATGTTTATTAAAGAATTAAAAGGATAGGTAATTCGTACGTATTATGATCATCCAACTTCAAAATAATATCTCGGCTCAACAGCGGGAAGTAATCAATGGTGCAGTTGCTTCTATTGGCTATAAATCTACTGAGGTAAAAACGCAACAAAGTCACTACCTAATTGCCATCGGTAAAAAGGAGTTTGATATTCGTCAGCTGGGTAGCCTGCCTGGTATTGCCGACATCCATCGCGTTTCAGATGATTATAAATTAGTGTCAAGGAAATGGAAAGTTGACCGTACTGCCTTGAATTTAGGAGATGGAGTGGTGATCGGTGAGGGTAGTCTCACGATTATGGCAGGCCCATGTTCTATTGAAAGTGAGAAGCAAGTTGAGTTAACGATCAATCATCTCTCAGAAAATGGGGTGAACATAATGCGAGGTGGTGTATTCAAACCACGTAGCTCGCCATACGCTTTTCGAGGGTTGGGTGTAGATGGGTTGAAGATGTGGTATCAACAAGCGAAAGCTGCGGGTATTAAAATCATTAGCGAGGTAATGCAAGTAAGTCAGATTGCAGAGATGTATGACTATGTGGATGTCTTTCAGGTAGGAGCTAGAAATACACAAAATTTTAATCTTTTAGATGAATTGGGCAAAGTAGACAAACCTGTAATGATTAAGCGCGGGATATCCGGAACGATTGAAGAGTTGTTGTCTTCCGCAGAATATGTTTTTGCTGCCGGAAATGAAAAACTAATTTTATGCGAACGAGGAATTCGTACGTACGAAAAAGCAAGTCGAAATACGATGGACATCAACGCAATCCCCATCTTAAAAGAGAAAAGTCATTTGCCCGTTGTGGCAGACCCATCTCATGGCATTGGCATTCGTGAATATGTGGAGACGGTAGCACTTGCTGCCTTGATAGCCGGGGCAGATGGTATCATTTACGAGACGCATCAAAAACCGGAAGAAGCTTTTAGTGACGGGCAGCAGACATTGGATTTTAAGGAGTCTACGCAATTGATAAGAAGATTAAAGAGAGCCTATGAACTTCGGGAATCTTGGTGATTAAACTCTAAGTTAATTTGAGATTGTTTTTTGTTTTCCTGCCGTAGCCATTCTTCTGCACTTTCGCGTGAATCAAAAAAGACAATTGGCGCAGAATAATTATCCTGTACTTTCTCAAGGAAGGAATTTTTATTGAAATTCTCTTGATCGATTGGTTTAATGATGGCTATCCGGGCGAGGCCGGCTCTCTTTAGTTGATCGGTGTATTTTGCCCTTACCTTATTCAGTTCATCTTCGTCCCGATTATAGGATAGCCTCAGGTCAGAAATCCAGTTAGGGGTTAGGTAAACCTTAAGAAATTCTAGGGACAGTTGTATTACTTTTTCGAACTCTTCTGTCGAAGTATTCTTTTTCCAGATTACGTGCAATGCGTTTAGTGAAGCCTGATAGAAAAGTTTGGCGGATTCATCTTCTAATAAAACTTGTTCTTCAATATTTTTAGGCACCTTTAAATGAATAGAAAATTGAGTGCCTTTGCCTAACTTACTCCGCACTTCTATTTCTCCACCCAACGATTCCACTTGCAGTTTAACCAGGAAGAGGCCTAAGCCTTTCCCCTCTGTATGGGTGTGGAATCGCTTGTAAAGCCCAAAAATTTTATGTCCATATTTTTCTAAATCTATCCCAAGTCCATTGTCTTCAACCACTATTTTAACAAATGGCTCCTCTCTATGTGTGGTAATTGTGATGTTTGGCTGCCGATCAGGCGAGCGATATTTAATTGCATTGCTGATAAGATTATAAAAAATACTATTGATCATGGATTTAACGGAATACACCTCAGAGGCTAATTCGAATTGCGTAATCAGTTGTACATCATTTTCTTTTACTTCCTTTTGTAATAGAGCGGTAACCTGATAAAATATTTCCTTAAATTCTATTTTTTGATTGACTCTCGATATCTCATTGCGAGTGTCAATAATGTTGCTAAGATCTTTTATAGTGGTATCGAGTGAGGCAGTTGCCTTTTGAAAATAACGAATGAGTTCTTTATTGCTTTCGCCCAATTGATTCTTATCCAGTAGATTTAGCAATCCCGAAATGCTGGCTACAGGTCCCCTCAGATTGTGCGATACGGTATAGGAGTATTGTTGGAGGTCATTGTTATGCCGAATCAACTCGTGATTGGTTTCTGTGAGTTGATTGTTCTTTTCAATTAGTTCTTTATTTAAATGAATATTTTCTTCAGCTAGCTCTGCTCGTTGAGTTTCAATTATATTGTTGGCACTAAGCAATTCACGTCCTCGTTGTGAGATCTCATCTATTAACAGAAGATTTTCATTTTCGTATTTTTCAAAGCTGCTCTTTAAAAAATACGTACAACCTGCTAAAATGGCAAAGCAAGCCAGAAACATGAAATTAAGGAATGGGTAATTCGGGCCGCTAAGACCTAGTTGATAATACCCCACATTGAAGAAATTATGAATGGGATCATACAGAATTAAGCAGAGAAGGTTAGCCCCTAAGGAAAGCAACCAGTATGACTTTTCCTTTAATTTAAATAGGATGAACGGAAAAAGACTTGTGCAGAGAAGGGTTAACCTAAATTCGAAATATTGGAATTCTTCTAGGCGGATGTAATCAAATTTGTCAAGCACAGAAACAGCTACAGAAGCTAAGCTGACAATTACAGAAAGGTATATCCTGCTAAGATGAATTAAGTTCAGCCTGTTTATTAACAATGGCAATATGAATACGAGAGAGGACAGGAAGGCTAATTTGATAGAAATAATTAGCCCGAAATAGAGAACTCCAACGATAGCAGCAACAAAGATAAAGCCAGATACAAGTATACTCACCCTGTTGGTGATTATGACGTACCTCTTTAAATTCTTATCAAGGCCGTCATGTACACCTAGGTGAGTTAGAATATCCCAGAGTTTTTTCAAGAGTGCAAAAGTAGGATCTAAAACCAAACTTTCAAATCAAAATTCGCAAATCAAAGCGGCATTCAAAATTTTGATGATCGAATGAAGGAAGTGAGGTCGTTTTGAGCCTTAAAGCAGTATCTTTGAGGGCTATCTAAAGAGAGTAGTATGCATCTTACCCAACCTCTCAGGACTAAAAATATGAGTATAAGTAAAAGCACGTTACTGAGGGCTTTTGAGTTGATGTGCACGGCCAGAAAAATGGCAGAACTTTATGATGAAGAAAGAGAGATATGCAGCAAATATGTTCACAGTACTTCTCGTGGACATGAAGCAATACAATTGGCAACTGCTTTTCAATTAAAAGCTTATGATTATGCAGCCCCTTACTATCGAGATGAGTCGATGCTGTTGGGATTAGGTTTGGAGCCGTGGGAGTTGATGCTACAATTGATGGCAAAAAAGGATGATCCCTTCTCTGGAGGGAGAACTTATTATGGTCATCCATCTTTAAAGAGAGAGGGCTTTCCAACAATACCACATCAAAGTTCCGCTACGGGCATGCAAGCTATCCCTGCGACAGGAATGGCACATGGTATTGCTTATTTAGATTCGCAAGGTCTTTTAAAACAGAA
>JAYVPS010000127.1:0-25802 GCA_043757225.1 Cytophagales bacterium
AATGGTATGATGGCCTATTCTCAAATATTAAAAATATAAACCTGCCACTAAGTCTGACAGGTTAGTACAAAATATTTCTACTGCAAAATCTGGGTTTAACGAGTCTTGCATTTGGCTTAACTGTTTGTTACAGAAGGGGGCACCACTCACCGCGATAGAATAATACTATTACAGGTCCTTTTTGAAGTAATTTTTTTAGATTGATCGAATTCCCGGATTGATCAATTGCCGAAAACTCAGGGGCAGGGTCGTTTACACTTAACCCTTGTGGCTTGTTTTGTGCGGAGACACAAATGCCAAGTAACATAATGATGCTTGTCAAAACTGATTTTATTTTCATAATCATAAACTTTTCTCGAAAGTACTTTGGATTAATAAGGAAAAATGTCGCCTAGCCAACAAGTTATATAGTTGACCGGAGAACCAATTAGAAACTTAATATTTTAATGAGGGGAAACAACCTTAAATTGTGATGCCAGTAGGATATCATTTAGGGAAGATTTGGTAAGTAATAGTATTAGCTACGTTAAGCAAATGCCATTAATAATTTATACTTTTGGATTAACTAAATCATTTAATATGAAAATTGTGCTTTTCCGACATTTGATGGCTGTCACCATTCTAATAACAAGCTTGTATTTTTCAGCTTCCGCGCAATTAAAAGGAGATACCTATGCTAGCACAAAAGAAAGTAAAAGAGCCACATGGATGATTGCTTATTCTGATTCCCCAGGTCTTGCGACTTTAGATGGAGGGAAACCAGAAGGTGTCTGCTTTGATATAATGGTTGAGTTTGCAAGTTATGTAAAGACTAAAACTGGCATTGATGTTACTTTGACATATCCTACTGAAGAATCCAGTGATTTTGACTTGTACTTAAAAAATGTGAAAAGTGGAAAGGGAGGTGTGTTTGGACTAAGCAATACTACTATTACTCCAGAGAGAAAGAAGTTATATAATTTCAGCCCGCCATTTATGAAAAATGTCTCAATGATATTAAGCCAAGCAGGCGTTTCCCAACTGACGGACATAAAAACTATAGCGACCACTTTTGCACAATTCAAGGCGATAACTATTAAGGGTACTGTAAATGAGGAGCGGTTACTTGGCATTAAAAGCAAATATTACCCAAGGATGGTAGTTGAGTCTGTTGCTTCTTTTGGAGAAGCAATCGATAGAATTTCGGTGGATCCAAAGACATTTACATGTGTGGATGTCACATATTTTTTGAAAGGAGTGCAAGCAGGGAAAAAGATAATGAGACATTCTGGAGGGGATGAAGGCGGGGAGGAGTTTGGGGTAATTATGCCTTTGAGCAATGATTGGAGTCCCTTATTCACCGAGTTCATGAATTCAGGATTCGCCACAAGTGAGAAATTCCATAAGATTATGACCAAACATTTGGGTCAAAGCATATTAAAATTTTCAAAAACTTCAAAGTAATATTTTGTACGATCCTCAACAAGGTTAGAGTTGGTGATAGGTTTAAGTAACTTCTTTACGTTTATCTGAAACACTTTAGTTAGTAACATGGAAAATACAAATTTTCAATTAGGCTTACTCCATTTTGTACACCTATTGGTGAATGTAGACGGACATTTTGATGACCGCGAGCGGAAGGCAGTTTTAGTAATTAATAAGGAAGAAAGCATACCCGATTCGGTTTACGATGATTTTATTAAGAAAATAGGAAATTTTGCGGAAGAGGAGATCTATGATATCGGCAAAGAGCATTTAACGGCCTGTACTGACGAAGAGCGGCTTCGTGCCTTTGTGCACCTCTATAAGTTAGCCGAATCAGATTCTGATATTGGTCCAAAAGAAGTCCGTTTTCTCTTATATGGATTGAAGGGCGTAAACATCAACTACACAGACTTCATTGCCAAAGTTGGTATGTCTGGGAAATAATTTTGATGTCTTCTGAAGTTTATATAAAAGGGAAAAGGGAAGAAGCTGATGGCTCCGATTTCTTCCTGTTTTTCAAGCTCTTAGTGTTTATTAACTTGAAAATAGGAGGATGAATGAATTACTTGACCTGACTTTGTGAGTCCCTCTACCACGATACGATATTGGCCAGGTACATCAGATGAAAAAAAATCGATTTCTTTTGTTGAGCTAGAGTCTATTTCTAATGATGGATTCCAATATAATAGATATCGGGGGTCAGGTATTCTATAGTTATTGGCTTTGCTGGCATCGTAAGTTGGGTGATAGAATTTTCTTGGAATTTGCAAGCCATCATAGTCAACTAATTTTGTTTTTGAGTTAAGGGTAAAGCCACCTAAGTTACCTTTGTAAGTTGAGTAGCTGACGATCCCAGAGAATTCTGATACTCCCAGAAAATACTTACTAGTGATCACTTCAATAAGTTTAATTTTTAAAGGATCGAATGACATGATTTCATTTGCGGAAAATAGGGGAATTCCATCTAATAAAATGAGAGGAGCGTCAGGGAATATTTTGTTCGCCTCTTTATCCAATAAACGAAAATGGAAATTATCTTTCTTTTTTCTGACCATTACCCCGGTAACATATTCTCTCATAACTTCTTCCATTACAGGAAAACGAGTATAATCATCTAGTTTATAAGTTTCATTGGGCTTATAATAAAATGCTGAGCTGTCGATTTTTGGTGACTGAAAACTATTCTCGTGCTTATCAAAGAAAATATTTTGTAACTGCATCCGAACGCTCCTTTCCAATAAATATTTCTTATCTTCCATACTAAGGTTCAGGTTAGGTATTTTAATAAGTGAAAATTCTTTTGCGAATGGTTCTGCAATTTCAATATGGGAGGTGCTGTCTATTGATTGATCTGTCTGGGCCAATACTTTTCGCTTGCCATATAAATGGGCAAGTTCAAAAGACACACTTCCTTTGTCATCGCTAATCGAAGTGTGAAGATCTATAATTTTAGAAGGTGACGCCAAGAACACAGTGGCTCCTTTCTTTGGTTGACCAAAGTCGTTGGTTACGATTCCTTGTAAAACATGCCCTCTGTATTCTGGAAAAAAATGTGGAAAAATTCCCGTTTTGCTCAATACATTCTCCCAATTAAATTTCCCCCACTTTTGTGTAAGCATTAAGTTATCAACAGCTTGTGCGGACTCGCCACTCTTTGTAAAGTAATATTCTGGAGATTCTATTTGATTCCTTATGTCTGATGACAACCAAAGATAATCTGCCATGGTTTGATTATTTTCTGCATGTAAAGAATCAACTTTGAAAACAGCAACCGACAGGTTTTGGTCAATAGTTGAATTTGCTGTTAGTTGAAATGTAATTTTCTCACGCAAACCAAATTCTTCTTTTTTGATTTTTGAAGTAAGGGGCGAAGGGGAGGAGGGTTGCTTAAATAGGAGGCGTTCACAAACCAATTGACCTTTGCCGTTGAAAATAGTCAATTGTGATACCCCTTCTCGGAGTTGTTCTTTTTGTAATTCGAAGAGAGTTTTTTGATCATACAGTCTCTTGGTTTCCAGTTGGGAGAATATATTTCTTGTATGAATGAATAAAATAATATCTTCATTTTCGAAGCCTCTTTCTCCTGAGTAATTGACTTCGAGAAAAAATTTCTCTGGCGTTTCAGTAACACTTAATACATATCCACTTGATTGTGCCTCTGGCAATGGGTAAGTGGATTCATTGAATCCCTTTGCTGCAATTAAAACTCGGTACTTTTTATTTTTATTTGGGGTAAAAGTGAAGCTACCTATTCCGAATTTTAATGGTTTAAAATGTAAGAGGGTATCATTACCATCGTCAATTAGTGAACCATGAAAATCAATCCCCACACCAGAATCTGTCGATATTTTGAAGGCAACTTTACTTTTAAGACCATTCACTAAATCCTTTCCTTCAGGAAAGAAATCTACTTTCAATGAAGGCCTAATTTGATTAGTTTTTAACGCTGTCCTTACAAATGGATTAATGACGCCAATGATTTTGTGAAAGAAGAAATCTGACCCTATATTTTTTAGCCAGTTAGTGTAGGCTCGCAGTAAGTAATTATCCGAGGGAAGAGAGGCGGATAAAAATATTGAACCGGTCCCGAAGCCATTTTCAAGGCGTATCTTTAATTTATCAATGACTTTGGTGTCTCGATCTAAAAGTTCAACATAAGCTACTTTGCTGATGTCTAAGGGGGAGTGAAATGAGCCATCTACACAATAGACCTTAAACCAGATCAGTTCGCCTGTGAGGTATAATTCACGGTCGGTATGGACATAAATCTTCTCAAGGATATTATTTTCTTGATACAAGGTGAATTGCTTCTTTAAACTTTCACCAGAGAAATTTTGACAATGAATTGCCTGATTAAAGAGTAGTAGGATAAAAACGGAGTAGCTAAATCGTGTCATGCAAATTCAATCATTTCCAAAATAGAGGTTCGGTAGTGGTTCCACCTTGCACGCGGCAATCAATACATTCAGAGTATGAAAAGGAATACCCCACTGTAAAGGGGGCACCATACGAGCTAACGATTATTAAGCTTTTTCCCCGCTTGGAGTAGTTTTCAAAGAGCACATTGACAAGACTACATTCCAATTTCGATGGCGTTTTTTGTAAGGATTGCGGAAGGCTAGTGTTTGAAATAAATATTCGTTTTGTTTCCATGCTACTTCCATAGAAATAGCCGAGAACTTTTTCTTCTGGATTGTTCTCGTTAATGATATTACCAGTTACTTTGGAGGGCAGCGGATCAAACAATCCTCCTAGATTTTGAGTCGTCTTTTGAAGTTGGTCAAAAAAATTATAAGATGCCTCAGTTAATGAAGTCTGTTGCACTAGTACACTATATTTTATACCTAACTTTTCAGAGCCTACAGGCAAAAAGATGAGCGGAAATTTGCTGATGGAATTTTTGTTAAACGAATCGGTAGAGTTAATCAGGATTTGAGATGAATTGGTAGTTCGCCAACAAAAATAAATCTGCTCTTCTGGAAACCTAGAATAAACCACCTCGTCAATTATTTTAAGAGCAGAATAGAATTCTGAATGATATTTCCACGTTTCAATGTAGTTCCACTTATAATACCTAGAAGCGCTGGGTGTGCCAGTTGAGCTCACATTAATATTAACTCCGTCAATAGAAGGCTCCCATGATATGCTATCAATCGGTGGGGTTTGTAGTATTTCAATAAATGAGGAAGAATATTTATTGCCATCCGCACTTTGAACTTTTAGTCTATATTTTTTTTGCAAATTAAAAGCGGCACCTTTCATTTGATAAAGCCCTTTTCCTGCTTGTGTTAATAAATAAGTTTGACCATTTTCTTCTTCAATCCCGACTATTGCGTTTGATTCAAATGGGAAAATTCCTGAAGTTGATAGTTTGGTAGCTCTCGATAGTTTTACGCTAGCGGAACCATCTGTGACATTCATGCTAGCATCAACTACTAGAAAATTCACTTGATCTGCTGTTACGGGGGGTTCGAATGGGTCTTTGCAACTGATACTAACCAGTAGGAATAAACTCAGATAGTTGAAAATGCTTTTCATTATTAAAACCTGAAATTGTAAGTAATAGTTGGTATGGGTTGCGCGAAAATTGAAAGTTGATATCCCTTGATAACGCCATTTTGATTTGCAAAATAAACAGAGTAAGGATTGTGCCTGCCTAATAAATTGTAGATAGCAAAGGTCCATGAACTATGGGCTAACTTCTTTAACTTATGACTTCCTTCTATGTTGAAGGAGATATCTATTCGAAAATAATCAGGTATCCTAAATTGGTTTCGTTCCGAATAATACACCCGATCTGCTCCATTAAAATCATACTTGGCAATAGGAATAGTGATGGGGCGGCCTGTGCTGTAGACCATGTTGAGCGAAAAATTGATCCTCTGATTAAATTTATAATTACCAATAAAGTTTACAGCGTGTGGCTTGTCGTAATTGCTCGCATAATATTTACCCTCATTCACAGTTTCGGATGGGAATTGGCCAATCGTTTGCAACAGGGAGCGGGAATAAGTATAGCTCAACCATCCGTTAAGTTTACCGATTGACTTTTTGATAAGGAATTCAATACCGTACGATTTTCCTTTTCCGTTAAGGACATCCGTCTCAAGATGTTGATTAAGGAAAAGTACTGCGCCATTTTTATAATCTAGCATATTTTCAGTAGTCTTATAGTAGGCTTCTAGAGAAGTTTCAACTTGGCCACCTTTCCAATTCTTGTAGTGACCAACTGAGAACTGATCACCGATTTGAGGCTTAATAAACGAATCACAAAGTTTCCATATATCAGTTGGGGCGATAGCTGTTGTATTCGATATCTGTTGAATATATTGGCGCATTCGGTTATAGCTTAACTTTACTGATGATGTAGGGTTTAAAATATACCGAAGTGAAATGCGAGGCTCAAGCCCACCATAATTAGCTACCGTTGATCCAGTTGAATAATGCAGCGTATCAACTTCGTTATTTACTTGATAAGGCAATCCATTGGCATATGTATAAACTTCTTTAGGCCCAACGTTTCGGTACAATGAATAGCGCACTCCATAGTAAATAGAAATCTTATGATTCATTTCATAATTATCGCCTAAATAGAGGGCGCTTTCAAAAGCTTGTTCGGTTTGTAAAGTTGTTTGTTTCACATTCGATCTGGGGTCTCCTGGTTTTAGGTTGCCTGGTTCAATTTGATATCGAATTAGGCTCGCTCCTGCTGTGAGCGAATGTTTCTTATTAAGGGAATAATTGAAATCAGTTTTAATAGATATCTGGCTGCTCACAAAATTCATTTCAAAGGCGTTCAATGGATTACTGAAATTTGAAATAGAGAATGCATAATTACTATAGCTTGATATGAAATTGGCGTATAATTTAGAATTAATCATACTCTTCCATTTTAGTGAAATATTTTGATTTTTGTATTTATAAAGAGTGTCGTTATTAAGTTTGAATTGGTCACTACTTACATAACCTGAAATAAAAAGACTATTTTTTGAATTTACAAGATGGTGTAGGCTAGCGGTGATATCATAAAAAGAAGCGGTACTATTTTGAATATTTTTATTAGCCACTTTTTTAAGCAACCAATCGGAATAGGTAGAGCGAACACCAATTAAAAATGAGGTCTTATCTTTGATGAGAGGACCCTCTAGGGTTAACCTCCCAGTAATCGGGCTAAGACCACCTGAGCCCGAAATTTTTTTCAAATTTCCTTCGCGCGATCGTACATCAATTACTGAGGAGAGCCTTCCACCGTAATCAGCTGTTACTCCGCTTTTGAACAACTCTACGGATTTGACCACATCTGGATTAAACGAAGAGAAAAACCCAAATAGATGAGAAGGGTTGTAAATGAAGGCATCATTGAATAAAATTAAATTCTGACTGGTTGCGCCTCCCCTAACATTCAACCCAGAAGTTCCTTCTCCAACAGTTTGAACGCCAGGTAATGTTGTCATAACTTTTAATATATCAGTTTCGCCCAATGCTAGGGGAACCTGCTTCATCAATTTTATATCTAATTTTTGGTTTCCCATTTGTATTCCGTTCACTTGTTCGTTTCGTTCAGAGTGAACCAATACCTCCTTTAAAGAGACTACATCTTCACCTAATTCGATATCAAGATTGCCATTGGAGTTCAGCAGAACTATCCGATGAGTAGCTTTCATTCCCAAACTTTCAATTTTTATGTGATGAGTGCCTTTTGGTAACTTTAATGAGTAACGTCCAAATTGATCTGTTGACACACCTATAGTTGGGTTAACGATATATATGGAAGAACCGATAAGGGGCTCTCCAGATTTTATGTCTTTGATATATCCCGAGAGCGTAGCATATTCGCCAGGCGAAGGCTTTCCTATTATGTATACTCGTTCACTCGCTTCTATTAACTTTTCACTTCGATCAAACTGTGAATAATCAAAAGTGGGTTCAGTACTTTGGACGAAATTTTCATTTTCAAGAAAACCTGCTGGAAGGGATACGTAAACGTGTTTGCCTTTTGTAATAAAAATTGAATTATTGTAAACTGAAAATTCAAAATGAGTGCCTTCAAAAATCCGATTCATCACGGTTTGAATAGTTGCAGCGGAGAAATCGCCACTTACTTTCAAGCTATCAACACTTTCTGGGTCAAAATAAAATTGATAAGAAGTCTGAGCTTCTATCTTGTTTACAAATTCAAAGAAAGTATTCTCTGAAAAATTAGCAGTAACAACATTGGCTTGTTGGGCAGAGACTGAAAAGTAAATAAATCCGAAGATTATTGACCAGGTCTTTGCCATAGTGGAGAGGTTAGTTGGTCATATAATTTTGCAAGGCTAATAAAGGACTCTTCTTTCTTAGACTTAAAATCCAATTTTTCTTCTTCCATTCCTTTTTTTGTTTTTGGGCTTTTTGCAACTAATAATTTTAAGATAGATCGTTTACTGGATATAACTGAAAATTTCCCATCCAATAATAAATAGTATTTAACTTTCTCTTCAAAGTCAATACTCACAGCGTGAGTAGTGATTCTCTCTCGCTTAGACTTTTCTCTTTTTGCTACGATTTTAATCCCTCCAGAATAAAGAATTTCATAAAAGCCTGAGGCCAACCCAGAAGCATTTAAAAATTCATACCGGTGGCCATTAAGAATGAAGTAATTGACCTTTTCTTTGATTAACGTTATTTCGATTCCGTTACTGTGTTCTGTTATAATAGCATCCTTGCTTAGGTCATAGAGCAAAGGAACATCTTCGAAGAGTTTTCCAGAATAACTTATAATACCCTCCGTCCAGACTAAAAACAAGTAGGGGTGTTCCTCTGCGATTGGCCGGTATTCATTGTATTCACGCCCATTATATATGTTATAAGTGTTTGTCTTAGTATATGAACGGATAGCGTTCTTTTTAGAAATTGCTAAAAAAGAAGAGTCGGAAGATGTATGTTGACTTGTTGCAAAATGGGTTGAGAGTATGAAAAGAGGAATAAAGAAATGTCTCACTGATGTAATCCCCTTAGAATAATAATTTTAGCGGAGCAAATGTAATAATTATTTAATTTTGCTGGCACGTATATCTCAATTTATTTTCGGGGCAAATAGCTAATTTTGATCCTCGATATTTTTGGCTGGTAAGATTTTAAGTTATCTTAAACAAGGAGGAAAGTTTCGATATGCCCGATTAGTATGGCAACAGATTATCACCCATTAATTGATAAAAAGATTTTCCTTCAAACGGAGTAGATGCAGTCGGATGCAAACCAAAGTGTAAGCATAGCCTTTTAATAGTGGCATGCCGGTCCTCTATCTGCAACTCCTACGTTGTACGCCAATTGACCGATCATCGATGTCTTTTTCTTAAATGTAATCAGATTTGGATTTTGAGTCTAATAAAATTAACTTAACCTCTGGAACGTTCCAATCATTTGTAACAATGAAAGAAATTATATCCATTTTACTGTTTTTAGCTTTCTCGAACATGAATGCGCAAGATCATTTTCATCGCACTTATTTGGCATTGGGCGATTCATATACCATTGGAGAAAGTGTGAGTGAAGCAGAACGTTGGCCAAACCAGTTGGTAGATTCTTTAACCAAGAAAGGAATCTTAATAGCAAAGCCGACTATTATTGCTACCACAGGGTGGAGGACAGATAATTTAAAAAACGCAATGACCATTGCTAACCTAAAAAGCGAGTATGATTTAGTTTCATTGTTGATTGGCGTAAATAATCAGTTTCAAGGCAAACCGGCTGATCAGTACGCGATTGAGTTCGAGGATCTTCTCAAAACCGCCATCCACTTAGCGAAAGGAAGAAAAGAGAATGTTTTTGTTGTATCGATTCCAGATTATGGATTCACACCTTATGGGAAGCCAAAGCAGGAGGCAATAACCAAAGCCATTGATCAATTCAACGAAATCAACGCTCGAATTACCTATAAGCATCAGGTTCAGTATTTTGATATCACTGAAATTTCACGCGATGGATTAACAGATCCTTCGCTCGTGGCAGCTGACGGGCTTCACCCTACCGGCAAAATGTATTCTTATTGGGTGGAGTTGATTGCCCGGGATTTAGAGCTGAAGTAATAGCAACCTGGGGTGTCCGATTTTTCTAGAGCAACGTTAGCAATATTGCCCCCAGATTTTTAGCAATGATTTGATGCCCCTTAACAGTTGGGTGAATTCCATCAGCTTGGTTCAATTTCTCATCGCCACCCACACCTTCTAATATAAAAGGCATTAGTTTAGCATTATTTTTCTTAGCAAGATCAGGATATATACTTTTGAATTCTTTGGTATATTGATTACCCATATTAGGGGGTACCATCATGCCTGCCATTACTATTTTTGCTTTTGGGTATTTGATTCTCACTTTATCAATTATTCCTTGAAGATTTTTTCTTGTTTGATCTAGCGGTAAGCCTCTTAAGCCATCATTTGCGCCCAATTCTAATACAAAAATGTCGATGGGTTGTTTAAGCACCCAATCAAGACGGGCAAACCCCCCAGCCGAAGTTTCACCACTCAACCCAGCATTTATCACTTTTACCTTAAGCGTTCCTTTGTTAAACTCCTTTTCAATGAGAGCCGGAAATGCTTCTTCTACGGAAAGTCCGTATCCGGCCGTGAGACTATCGCCAAAGAAAAGAATTGTTTTAGGCGCAGGTTGTGCTTGTACAAAAAGCATAGCTACAATAATCAGGATACCTTTACCGACCATAGGTTAAGTTTCAAGTTGTGAGTGCACCGTTGAAGGCTTAGTACCTCAAAGCTTGGATTAAATTTTGTTAAAAATCTGTAAACTGAAACAAATTATCCCAAATAACGATTACTTTGAAGATCTGTTCGGAGTTTCAGCGTAAAGCTTAACTAAGAATTTGAAACCCTGAACGTTTAAACATAAAGCTATGCCTGAAATTGTATTAGAGTGCGAAAACCTGTCCAAAATTTATAAGTCGGCTGAAAAACAGTTGACAGTCCTCGAGAATGTTTCGTTTAAGGCAGAACAAGGAACAAGCCTTGCTATTATTGGCCCTTCAGGCAGCGGTAAAACAACCTTACTTGGTTTGTGTGCGGGCTTAGATGTGCCCAGCAGCGGTACTATTTCGCTTATGAATTTTAAACTCAACGTCATGAGCGAAGATGACCGCGCATATATCCGCAATCAGTTTGTGGGGTTTGTGTTCCAGAATTTTCAATTATTATCTACCCTTACTGCATTGGAGAATGTAATGGTGCCATTGGAACTGCGTGGAGAGAAAAATATTTCTATGAAAGCGAAAGACTTATTGGCACGTGTTGGGTTGGGGGATAGGTTTCATCATTACCCCACCCAACTTTCCGGAGGGGAACAACAACGTGTGGCTCTGGCACGTGCATTTATTACTTCTCCCAGAATTTTGTTTGCCGATGAACCCACAGGTAACTTGGACGAAGAAAATGCACAGCAGATAACGGATTTATTGTTTGGTATGAATCGAGAGGAGAAGACTACCCTCATTTTGGTTACCCATAATTTGGACCTGGCTCAAAAGACCGAGCGGATTATTCAAATGAAAGGAGGGAAGGTAGTAAATGAACCGTCATTGCGAGCCTACTCACAAGCAACATAGGCACGAAGCAATCCGTGGAATGAAAACCTATGAATGGAGGATGTCTTCAAAGATTGCCACCGCATTCGCACTTCCGCAAATGTATTCGCAAAGATGGTTAGCCTTTATATTGGTAATTACGAATGAAAAATTGAATGATGATCGAGTACATAATTAAGATTAAAAAAGTAACTAAAAACATTTTTCAAGATCGTTGGGTTTGGAAGATGGCTTGGCGCGATGGGCATCATAATTTTTCAAGACTATTTTTATTTGTTGCTTCACTCATCGTAGGAATCGCTGCCGTAGTAGCCATAGCCTCCTTGAATTATTCTTTGCAAGAAGAGCTTGATCGCAATGCCAAAGAACTGTTGGGAGCAGATTTGGTCATCAACTCCAACAAGAAATTTGATTCTTTGTTAGTTAAAACTATCGACTCTACAAAAAGACAGGTGGCGGGTGATGCCAACATGGCCTCTATGGTTATGTTCATGCCCACTCGGCAATCTCGTTTAATAAAACTTACCGCCCTGTATGGCGATTTTCCTTTTTATGGTGAGCTGGAAACGTATCCGGCAAACGCAATGCAAGTGATGAAGCAAGGGCGCTTTGCTATGTTAGATGAGTCGTTGGCTACCCAATACAATGTGAGCTCCGAAGATTCTTTGAAAATAGGTAACGTAGTTTTTAAAGTGGCTGGTGTAGTTAAGAAAATTCCGGGCGGAGGTGGCTTGACTGCAACCTTGGCTCCTGCTGTTTATATCTCATTAACCGAATTGGATTCTACAGGGTTGGTGCAGTTTGGAAGTCGGGTTAATTATAGTCTGTTTATAAAAACAACCTCTGATAAGGACACTAAAGAGTTGATTGAAAGCATTAAACCTCTTTCTAAAAAACTTGGCTTTGGCTATGAAGATGTGCAGGAAAGAAGAGAAGGATTAGGTCGTGGCTTTAAATCAGTTTATCAATTTTTTTCTTTGCTTGCCTTTGTTGCGTTGATACTTGGGTGTATCGGAGTGGCTAGTTCTGTCCATATTTATGCACGCGAGAAGAGGGAAGAGGTTGCAATTCTTCGTTGCATTGGCTCTTCAGGTTGGCAGGCATTTAATATTTATTTTGTTCAGATTTTTGTTCTCGGAATTATTGGGAGTTTACTCGGAGCCGTGTTGGGAGTAATCATCCATCAGATTATACCAATTGCATTCAAAGAATATATTCCTCTCAAGCTCCAGTTTGCCATCTCGTTTCGTGCAGTAACTGAGGGCGTGGTGCTAGGTGGAATCGTTTCGATTCTATTTACGCTTTTGCCTTTGCTGGCTGTTCGGTTTGTTCCACCGCTTACCGTTTTGCGTGCTGATTTTAGCACAACCAATGTGTTTTCCAAGTCTAGGTTGACGGCCACAATTTTAATTGTTTTATTTCCTATTCTGGCCGCTGCCTATCAAACCAAAAGTTTTATCTCGGGCGGATTATTTTCTGTAGGGTTGGCGCTGGCTTTAGGATGTCTTTCGTTGGTAGCAATGGCGCTTCTCTTTTTAGTTAAGAAATATTTTCCGACCGGTGCTTCATTTGTTTTTCGTCATGCATTGTCCAATTTATTCAGACCCAATAATCAAACCCGGGTATTAATGGTTACGATCGGTTTGGGCGCGTTCATTATCTCTACGCTCAATATTATTCAAAGTAGCCTTCTCAATCAGGTTGAATTTACAGGAAACGAAAACCAATCCAATACTATTTTGTTCGACATTCAACCCAATCAAAAAGAGGGAGTGGTGAAGTTAATCAATCAACAAAAACTGCCGGTCAATCAGGTAGTTCCAATTATAACATGTCGCTTGAGCGCGTTAAAAAATAAGACCATTGAAGAGATTCAAACGGATACGATTGATATTCCGGATTGGGCGCTGACACGTGAGTATCGGGTTACCTACAGAGACTCGTTGATTGCTTCTGAAGAGTTGATCAAAGGTGTTTTGCAAAAGTATTCACCAGGAAAGCGTGATTCAATTTATGTCACCATCTCTGATGGCATGCACGAAACCTTGAGGTTGGATATTGGCGATTCATTGGTATTTAATGTGCAAGGTGTAGAAATGAAAGCCCGAATCAGTGGCATTCGGGATGTAGAGTGGCCAAAAGATCCGCCCAACTTTATTTTTGTTTTCCCGAAAGGAGTGTTGGAGAAAGCGCCACAGATTTTTGTTGCGACTACGCGCGTTAATGACCCCCGTGTGGCCTCCCGTTTTCAGCAAGCATTGGTAACGGATTTTCCGAATGTTTCCTTGATAGATCTTCGGCTGGTACTTAGTACCGTGAATACACTTTTCGAAAAAATAGGATTGGTGGTAAGGTTTCTCGCTTTGTTTAGTATTGTTACAGGCTTGGTTGTATTGGCGGGGGCTGTGATCAATAGCAAGTTTGTTCGCATGAAAGAAAATGTTTTGCTTCGCACAATAGGTGCGCGCACCAATCAGCTTACAAAAATTACGTTGATTGAATATGGTTACCTCGGTATTTTTTCTGCCCTTACGGGTATGATCTTGTCTTTAGGCGGAGGCTGGTTGCTGACTAAATTTTTCTTTGAGGTACAATTTTCAGCGGACGTAACGGAGCTATTGATAATTGGTTGGGGGGTAGTTGCACTTACGATTTTTATTGGCTGGTTTAACTCGCGAGAAGTTATTTCAACTCCACCACTACAGGTGTTGAGGAAGGAGGGGTAGGGATTTTGGGTTGTGTCTGGATGTGCAAGTTTTAAGAAACAGATTGCTCATTTAATTTCGCTACACTTAAATGAAGAATACTGGTTTCTTTTGGGATACTTACCAATTTTCAAAAAGACAAGGTTATCATTTGCAATGCCAATTGAACAAAAATTTTTGGATAGTTTTTCAAAGACTCTGTCTTCAGGATAGAAGTATTAGAAACACCCAAATCTTTGAATTGTTGAAAATTGCTTTAACTAGACTGCCAAGAAAAAGAATGAGTAAAAAATAGCTTATCCATAAGGGACTATACTCTAAAAAATCAACAATGGGTAGCAAGGGAAACCCTCGAATCGGAAGCCAAAGATTAATTGAAAGTGCAACTCCTATAAGCAGGAAAAAAGAACTTACAATACGAAGTATACGGAGTCGTGAAGTTTCCAATGATAATACTAAAACATGGTGGTCAATTCTGTAATGCGCTGCCGTAAGTTCATGCTAGATTGAGTTCTTCTACTTTATTACAGCAAAGTTAAAGAAATTGTAAATCAGTCGTTAAGTTACCAAAGCTCTTTGCTTTGAATACACCATTAGCAGTATCTTTCGCCATGGCTTATTCGTTGATCATAAGGTTGCTTTTTTCTATAGCATTCGTGCTGCTTTGGTTTAACCCTGCAGTGGCCATTCCGCCAGGCTTAAAATTCATTCAAAATAAAACCCAATGGCCGGCTCCTATTCATTTTTTTTCGAAAGTGCGTGGAGGAAGTCTTTTCCTCCAATCGGGACAGTTTACCTACTCTTTTTTGGATCAGCGAAAAATCGAAGAATTGCATGAGCAATCGCATGGGAAATCAAAGGAAAGAGATAGCCACAATCCCCTCAACGACCAAATTGATGGACAAATTATTCAAAGCATTTTTATTGGAAGTAATGCCAACTCAGTGCCAATTCCATTTGAACAGTATCCGGAATATTACAATTACTTTTTAGGTAGCGATGAAACCAATTGGAGTTCTGATGTGCATGCATACCAAGGCGCATGGTACCCCGATATTTATTCAGACATTGACTTAAAAATCTATTCACAAGAAGATAATTTGAAATACGATTTCGTTGTCGCTCCCGGGGCTGATGTTTCACAAATCATTTTTGAATACAAAGGAGCCGATCGTGTTTTTTTGGATAATGGCAATCTCCACATTAAAACCTTGCTTGCCGAGTTGATTGAGAGAAGGCCATTTGCCTATCAATTGATTGAAGGCAAGCAAAGGCAGGTTAAATGCGAATACGAATTAATCGGTAATCAAATTTCTTTTTGTTTGGTAGATGGCTACGATCCATGTTATGAATTAGTGATCGACCCATTACTCATTTTTTCAACGTACTCAGGATCCTCGGCCGATAACTGGGGGAGTACCGCAACACCTGGTGAACACGGAACATTATATTCTTCTGGCGTAACAAGTCAATATATAGGAGGTACTTTTCCTGTAACCCCAGGGGCATTTCAAACTAATTACGGTAGACTTTTTGATGTAGCTATTTTAAAATATGACTCGTTAGGTCAGAAGTTATTGTATGCTTCTTATTTAGGTGGAAGTGAATCTGAATCTCCTCATAGTCTGGTAATGAATGATAATCAGGAATTGCTTGTACTTGGTACTACTAGTTCGTCTGATTTTCCTACTTCGGTAACTGCCTTTGATAGAACTTTTAATGGGGGTGTACCCGAGGCGAACGTGATTCCTTACAATGCAGGTTCTGATATTTTTGTTGCCAAGATTAGTAAAAATGGAAATCAGCTATTGGCCAGTAGTTATTTTGGGGGCAAGCTAAATGATGGCTTAAATCCAAGCGTCAATAGTCCACTGGTAAGAAACTATGGAGATCAATTGCGCGGAGATATTATTGCTGATTCCAAAGGAGATATTTTTATTAGCACGGTAACTTCGTCAATCGATTTTCCGGTTACCAATTCTTTCGGCCTAACCTACAAGGGAGGATTGACTGATGCGTTGCTTTTGAAATTAGATAAAGATTTGACTCAAATAAGTTGGGCTGCCTATTTGGGTGGCTCTTTAGCCGATGCATCACATACGATTCAACTTGATCGGGACGGAAATTTATTTGTTGGTGGAGGCAGCAATAGTTTTAATTTTCCAACGACATCAGGTTCCTATCAAGTAGCAAATAAGGGTGGAGTTGATGGCTGGATTGCGAAGATTAAAGGCGATGGATCCGTTATCATGAAATCAACCTATACAGGCACTTCGCTTTTCAATCAGGTTTATTTTATTGATCTTGATAAAGAGGAAAATGTTTACGTCTACGGCCAAACTGAGAATGTATCAGGTCAGGGAGGGGCAACCTTTCCAACATCAAATGGCGTTTATAAAAATGATAACAGTGGACAGTTCTTGCAGAAGTTTGACAACTCGCTTTCCACGTTAATTTTCTCTACGGTGTTTGGATCGGGTGCCGGCATTCCCAATATTTCGCCCACTGCTTTTTTGGTTAATGATTGCAATAATATTTATTTATCGGGCTGGGGCGGAATAGTAAATAGCGCTGAAGGTTTTTGGCAAAGTAATACCTTCGGAATGGTCACTACGCCTGATGCCTTTCAAAAGTCAACCAGCGGTTCTGATTTTTATTTTATTGTTTTTTCTTCCGATGCTTCTCAATTGCTATATGCTTCTTACTTAGGAGGAACTAGTTCCCGAACACATTTGGATGGAGGCACGTGTAGATTTGATAAAGGCGGAGTTGTTTATCATGCTGTTTGCTCAGGGTGTGCTGCATTTAATTCGACACAAAAAGCTACTTCCGATTTTCCAACTACACTTAGTGCGTGGAGCCGTACTAATCGGAGTGGAAACTGTAACAATGCAGCATTCAAATTTGACTTGTCTTCGTTAAAAGCTCGTATACAAACTAATTCCGTTAAACTCAATCAACCTGGCCTCAACAAAATTTGCTTACCTGATAAGATTGTCTTTCAAAATCGAAGTATTGGAGGGCAGCAATATTTTTGGGATTTTGGCGATCAAACCAAACAAATCAAAACGGATACGAGTGCAATCATACATGGGTATAAAGATACAGGAAGCTATTCAGTTAAATTGAAAATTACTGACGCTGGTACTTGCGTGGTTAAAGATTCGACCTATGTTAAAGTCTCTGTATTTGAAGCACAGGGTTATGCTGGTACGGATAAAATAATGTGTTTTAATGCAGGCACACAATTGACAGCGGGTGGTGGAGTCGGTTATCAGTGGAAGAATAAAGACAATACATTCACTTCTGTTCAGGCAACTCCAACCGTTAACCCTTCGATAAGTGATACCTATTTTGTGACCATCACAGATGTAAATGGCTGTGCAAAGAAAGATACAGTCAATGTAAAGGTTGTACCGGCAATTGATCTAAAGTTCAAATCGAGCCTTGTCGATTATAATTGTTTTAATCTTCCCACATTAAGTGTTGTTAATCAAACCGATCCCCAAGAAGAAGTGTTTTTCGATTTTGGTGATGGAACTACTTCAGATCAGCCGCAGGCCATCCACCAATATGCAAAGGATAGCCTTTACATTGTGAAGTTGGTAGGAAAAAAAGAGAATTGTGTATACGAACAAAGATTGGAAGTACCTGTCTTTACCTTAAAAGTACCCAACGTAATAACACCAGGTGCAGCGGACGGAGAAAATGATTTCTTTAAAATTCAATATGGCGATGCTCAAGCGAGGTCATCCATCCATGTGTCATTGCTTGTGTATAATCGATGGGGTGCGACAGTTTATGACAACAAAGATTATAAGGATGACTGGGCTGCCACCGATATACCAGCTGGTATTTATTATTACGAGGCGGCCATCCAAGGCATCACTACTTGTAAGAGTTGGTTGAACGTTATTAAGTAGCGTTTATTGAAAGGACAGGTTCAAGTGAATGAGTGTTGAAATGTCCAATCAATCACCAATCATTGGCTTTTAATTTTATATTTGGATTTTTTTTGAGGAATTTTGATAACATTTAGGAATCTTTCGAGTTAGATTTTCTTATCCTTTCAGCATGAAATTCATTTTCTTATTCATACTTCTTTTTCAACTAGATGTTTCGCTTGCTCAAGTGAGTGAGATTAAATCGAAATCATCTCAAAATGCAAGTGGTGAAGGAAGCGGAGGAAAAAGGAGAAGTTCTGGTGGCAACGCATTTCAGTCCTATATTCTTATCGACTTTTTGCTTAATGGGATGGCTGAGTGGCAGCAGTACAAACTTCAAAAACGACAAAGCAATCCGTACTTGGTTTCGATCGATATTTTAGGTCAAGTGGCTGTTCAGCCTTCACGTTACTATTTAGCTAGTCCACGCATTCGTGGAAATTGGGGATTGCTCTCCACGGATTTTAGGGTCAATTATCTATTGCAGGAAGGGATCAATGGTTTGGAAGACTTAGCCACATTTGATTGGCAAGTTATTCAATTAAATATTGTTACTACGCGGAATGTAATCGGCAGAGTTGGAGGAGGCTTTATGAGCGAAAATTTTGGAGGGAAGGGTTCGTTTTTTGAATCAACGTATGGGTTATTTATTCAATCCAATAACAAAAAATCTGGTGGCACTATCGAATACCGTATAGCGAGAGATTTTTCTACGGGTGCTATTCCTCATAGTGAGGTCAGCGCAAATTTTGAAAAACAATTATTCACCCGTGGTACTTGGCATGCGTATGCCACAGTTGGTGGCGTGTATCAGCGCTATTACGAATCGATTTCGGTGTGGGGCATACAAGCAGGCCTAGCTTTTCGAATTTTCTCAGAACCGCTTCAGGGCCAACAATGAAACAGTTTCTCCAATAGCCAGTGATGAAGTAGCTGCAGGTGATGGCGCGTTGCATACGTTGATCACATTCTTTTCTTCTAAAATCATAAAATCATCGACAAGGCCACCTTGGCGGTCGCATGCTTGAGCGCGCACACCTGCACCTCCTTCCACTAAATCTTCTTCATTTATTTCAGGAATTAGTTTTTGTAAAGCTTTAGTGAAAGCAGTTTTGGAAAATGAGCGGTACATTTCTCCGAGGCCTGTGCGCCAATATTTGACAGCAACTTTTTGGAAGCCCGGCCATGCTAAGGTTTCGGCAAGTTCTTTTAAATTAATGTCAGACTTTTTGTAGCCTTCCCGTTGAAAGGCGAGTACGGCATTCGGGCCTGCCTCCACACCACCTTTGGCCATGCGAGTGAAATGCACACCCAGGAAAGGAAAGTTAGGATCTGGCACAGGGTAGATGAGATTCTTTACTAAATACTCCTTTTCTTTTTTTAGTTTAAAATATTCACCACGGAAGGGAATGATTTTTACGTTCAAATCTTTTACAGTCAAGCGGGCTACCTTGTCTGAATATAAACCAGCGCAATTAATGACAAGTTTGGTGGAGTAAGAATTTTTGCTGGTGGCTACCGTGGTTTCATTTCCTGTTGTTGAGATGCCAACGACTTGTTCCCCTAATTTTATTTCCGTTCCTTCCTTTCGCAATACCTCTCCATATTTTTCGGCCACCACTTTGTAATCGACAATTCCTGTTTGGGGTACAAAAATTCCTTCGATACCGTTAACATGGGGTTCGTATTCTTTTAGTTCGGTGGCTGACAGCTTCTTTAAGTTTTGTAAACCATTCTGCTCGCCTCGTACAAATAAATTTTGTAATAAGGGTCTTTCTGTTTCATTGAGAGCCACAACAATTTTTCCACACAATTCAAAGGGAATTCCATGATCCCTACAAAAATCGATAAGCAGATGATAGCCTCGAATGCAATTGGTAGCCTTTAAACTCCCTGGCTTATAATAAAGACCGGAATGAATAACGCCACTGTTGTTGCCGGTTTGGTGTTTGGCTAACTCATTTTCTTTTTCAAGGAGAAGGATAAGAAGATTGGGGTTAGATTTTTTGAGTTGAAGGGCTGTGGCTAAGCCAACGATACCACCTCCAACAATAATTACATCGTGCTGCACAGGATTATATTTTTGGCAAAAATATTAAATCGCATCGTCATTCTGCAACTAACTTTGATATCTACCAAATTTCTATTCCTTTTCCATCATCCTCAACCTATCAGAAAAGTTCATCCTGGCAACGAGAAGGCCAATGGGGTTTTCCCCGTATAAATATGGGGTTTTTCCCATTGCACGGTAGGACAGCTTTTCACACCTTTCACCCATCAAAGATAGAGGCTGCCCAACCAGAAAAGTGGGGTAAGGTTTTTCCATGCAGCCCGTGAAGAGAGGCTTGTTGAATACAGAACTAGCTAAACCAAAATCAATCGCTATGCCCACTGTTCTAACTCCGCAACTGGCAGCCGACTATCAACGGTTATTTGATGGCTGCATCATTAAAGAAACTAAATATGCCGAGGTAGACGCCCTAGTGGCAACCATTGCGGCCAACCGCCAACGCTATGAAGGCATCACCACCTCTATTAATGTGCCTTGGTATTTTGTGGGCATCATCCACGGCATGGAAGTGGGCAGCAAGTTTACAGGCCACCTGCACAATGGCGACCCGCTCACGGCCCGCACCGTTAAGGTACCCAAAGGCTATCCTAAAACAGGCACTCCCCCTTTCACGTGGGAGGCCAGCGCCATTGATGCATTAAAACTTAAAAGCCTCGATCAATGGAAAGATTGGAGTATCTCTGGTATTCTCTTTCAGTTTGAGCGATACAACGGTTTTGGCTACCGCCCCAAGAGTATCAACTCTCCTTATCTATGGAGTTATTCTAATCACTACACCAAAGGAAAATATACATCTGATGGTGTGTACGATGAAAATGCCGTATCGCGCCAGTGTGGTGCGGCTGTGTTACTCCGCAGAATGAGTGAAAAGCAACTAGCCGTAATGGGCGACATCGATACCATTACCAAAATAAAAGTATTGGGCGCACAAGTGAATTTCTCAACCAGATACAACGCACAAGCCGAAGAACTTCAAAAACTATTGAACCGCGTAGGCCTCCACTTACGGGTAGATGGCAAAGCCGCACGCAACACATCCGATGCCTACTTTGCCGTGGCTGGAAAATATTTGAAGGGAGATAGATAAAAGAAACAAAAAAATAAAAACCGGAGATGCCGAAAATCCGAAGAAGAGTAGGCGCGAAAAATTAAACTATGTTCCTTCAACACCTGGCACTAGTTGACCATTCAAAAACACTGCATGCTGCCGATATATCGCAGGCTGCGGCAGCTTTGCAGAAACAGGCCACGCGCGATCTTGGTCCTATTTGGGGAATCAAGGCAACAATAGATGCCTTCCCGGATATTAAAAATGTACCCGTGGGCTATTGGCCAATTATCATCACCGAAAAAATTGATGACCCCAGCGCGGCAGGCTATCATGACGATAAGCATCACCAACCGTATGCCTTTGTGCAACTAGAGAAAGGTTGGCAACTCACTTGCAGCCACGAGATGTGCGAAATGTTGGTAGACCCATTTGGCAACCGTATGATTGCTAGCAACAGTATTAAAAATGGACAGGGTCGTGTTAAGTATTTGGTAGAAGTATGTGATCCTTCTGAAGATGCTTCCTTCGGCTATTCGGTGAATGGCATACTGCTCAGCGATTTTTATACTCCCCATTATTTTGATCCGGTAGTGTCTCCAGCCACGCGCTACAGTTTTACAGGTGCGCTAAAAAAACCACGCGAAATAAAAAAAGGCGGCTACCTGAGTTGGTACGATCCGCAAACTAAAAAATGGTGGCAGGCAACATACTTTGGAACAACTCCGCGCATAGGAGAATTGAAAGGCATGAAAGACAATGGCGCTTCATTGCGCAGTCAGGTTGATCGTCTCACTCAATACCCCGACAAGGCAAAAGCGATGATGAGTGCTTTTAAAAATAACCTGCGAAATGTAAAAACAAACCTCGATAGCAACCAAGCCGAAGGCAGCCACTGGGAAGAAGTGATGAAGAAGCATTTGAAGAAAAGTAAATAACAAGAAAATATAAACGGAGCATGCCGAAAATCCGAAGAAGAGTAGGCGACAATTTAAAAAGATTATGGATAAAATTATTAACAAAAAACTAATGTATTTCTCTTATGCTACACTAATACTATTGGGAGCTATTGCCTTAGGAATAACTTTTGATGGACACATTGTTATCATTTGTATTGCGTGTGGCGGATGGTTTCAAACTACCATAGGCATCGTAGGCATTTTATTAGGTGCTTTGAACATAATAAATCTGGCTGGAAGCAAGTCGTCAAGCGTTCGCTAAGAACCAAAATTTTGTTAGGCATTTCAGACGGAGCAAGCCGAAAATCCGAAGAAGAGTAAGCAAAGAAAAATTTAAAATTATGGCAACACTCAACACCGCTCTCCCCCTTTTGCAAGAAGACATGAAGCTTGAAGACCTGTTCTCAAACCTTCAAGGAAATATTCTGAAAGGACACGGTAGAGGGCATACCGCTAATGTATTTGTAAAATTTACCGCTTCGGCCGATGATGTAAAGCGATGGCTGCGATGCTATGTGTCTGAAATTACCAGTTGCAAGCAACAACTTAAAGCAAATGAACTTTTTAAAAACAAGGACATATCAGGCAACCTATTTGCCACCGTCAGCCTTTCGGCTTCTGGTCTCAAGTACCTTGGTAAGCCTGTCAATGCACTTGATCCATCTTTTCAAAATGGAATGAAGGCAGCGCATGTTGGCGATCCCAGTCCAAGTACATGGGATGTACCCTTTCAAGGAACAATTGATGCCTTGTTCTTGCTTGCCCATAGCAATGAAACTGAATTGGACAAAGCCGCAGATAAATTTCGCGCAGATGTTTCTTCGATTGCAATCGTAATCACTACAGAAGAAGGAAAGGCACTTCATAATGATAACAAAGATGGCATCGAACATTTTGGCTATGTAGATGGCACAAGCCAACCGCTATTTTTCAAAGATGAATTTGACACCTTTAATGAAAATAACTCTGGCCTCGTTGGTTTTGCTCCCCTCGCTCCACAAGGATTGAAGCAAGTACTCGTTCCTGATCCATTTATTCCTAATGCCGCCAACAACGGAGTAGATGCGTACGGAAGTTATTTTGTTTTTAGGAAGTTGGAGCAAAACGTAAAGGGATTTAAGACAGCCGAGAAGAAATTGGCGCTCACCCTCGGCTTGCAAGGCGAAGACGTTGAAAGAGCAGGGGCAATGATTGTTGGTCGATTTGAAGATGGTTCACCCGTTACACTTTCAGATGAAGCAGGTATGATAGGCAGTGGCACCATCAATGCATTTAATTATAAGAACGACTACCGGGGCGATGGAAAAGTGGATACCAACGGATCGAAGTGCCCTTTTCATGCGCACATCCGTAAAGTAAACCCACGCGATGGAAGCGAAGCGAGCCACATTATGGCAAGAAGAGGCATTCCTTATGGCAGCAGGGAGGACGGCTCATTCGAAAACACTGACCTCATGCCCGAAGGTGGTGTGGGCTTGCTCTTTCAAAGTTTTCAGGCAAGCTTGGTAAATCAATTTGAATTCTTGCAACAAACGTGGGCCAACAACACTAATTTCCCCTCGCCCAATGCTGGCCTCGACCCGATTATAGGAGAAAGTGCTGCCTTGAAAAGTAGAGGTCCGTTTCCGGTGATATGGGGGGGAGACCCCGCATCAAACATAGTGGCCGACTTTCCACAGTTTGTGAACCTGAGAGGCGGAGAATATTTCTTCACACCGAGTATCACATTTTTCAATTCGCTGTAACAGATGGCAGAGCAATGTAGCAACTGCATTTTTGCCCGTGGTCGGTGTTGTCACCGACCACCACTAAACTAGTTAAACTGCTAACATACCTTTATCAATGACCAACGGCATCAAATTTTTTACGGCCACGTGTTTGCACTGGCAAATGCTGCTTCAGCCAGATGAGCGCAAGCAGATACTGATAGATAGCCTGAAGTTTATGGCAAGTGATAAGCGCGTTTGGGTTCATGGGTTTGTAATCATGCCAAACCATGTTCACCTGATGTGGTGCAGGCAGGATGCTTGGGTGGATATGAGTACCGAACAAATGGTTCTCCGCCTTTGCGGGTGTTCTTCACCCGCGAAATGATGAAAATAAAAAGAGTATTAAGAACAAATGATTCATGAAAAATAAAATAGGCCTGATATACCGCAGCAAACGTGTTGGTGAAGAACACCACCACGGGCGAGGGATGACTGGGGTTTTATTACGCACTATGCAGAACATTTGTAAAGTATAAAATGGTGGTTGGTGACAACACCGACCACGGGCAAAATTAAACTATGAACATGGACACCTTCCTAATCTCCTACAAAAAAATCCGCCAAACAATTGGCGCCTTAGGCATTACATTGCCATTATTGATTTATTTACACACCGGCATTGTTGGTGAGTGTTGGCGTTTGCAGGATAGCATCAGTCATTACTTTTATACCACGGGTACAGTTTTTTTTGAAGGCGTGCTGTGGATGCTTGGGCTTGTGCTGATTTATTATCCTGCATTCAAAGCGGAAAAAAAAGGTGATGTAATACTTACAACACTATCGGGCATTTTTGCATGGGGTGTTGCGTTGATTCCAACAAACAATATGGGTGAAGGAAACTGCGCTATGTTTACTTATCCTGTTTCCATTACGCGCAATGTAATTCATTATATATGTGCGGGGTCTATGCTTGCCATTTTCTCCTACATGAGTATTTGTCTTTTTACACGCACAGACAATTCAAAATATGATGAAGTCAACAATCCTATCAAGTGGAAGAGAATAAGGAATGGTATATACATTGTGTGTGGTATAACTACCGCGCTTAGCATTATCACCATCGGGGTGTTCTCAATACTTGAATACAGCGGCACTACTATTTCTTTTAAATATACATTCTGGTTTGAAGTAACCTCCATCGTGCCCTTCGGTATTGCATGGCTTGTGAAGGGTGGTTTTCTTTTCACTGATAAAAATGAAACAAGCACCGCGGGGCAACTTAAGAATTTAGTAACGCGAAAATAAATTTGGTGGCTGACTAACAATTTTAAAAAAAAGGGAAAAACCTAAGCTAACACATGAACGACCTAACCGACTCTCACTACAAACCTGACTTTGAAATTGCCGACCGTTATATCAACCAATTGGTTTTACTGCTTCGTTCGCGCAGAGTCCCCGAGGCGAGAGACTCTGCGGAGAAAGAGCGTCTCGCTTGTGCTTTCTATTCTCTATCCCTACTTAAATCAACTCCGCCCCACTTTTCATTGATTACTTCATTTACATTGAGTACATAAATCCGTTCAGGGCACAAGTTTTGGCTAAACTATGTGATGGACGAAACTGGCAAAGATGCCAGCGAGATGCAAGTGGATATGCTGCGTAGTCGCCTGATAAAGGGATTAGACTTTCGTGGGTACCAGATTTCGTTAGACGAAACCTCGCTCGGCAAAATACGGATCACATTCAAAAGCTGGGGAGTAAACAGGAATAGACTAAATGGATGTTTTTACAAACAAGATGTTGAAATATGGATAACTCCAAATAAGTTCA
>JAYVPS010000128.1:0-6887 GCA_043757225.1 Cytophagales bacterium
AAACTAATAGGCCAGACAGCAGGTCCTTTTACGGTAAGAGTTATTAATAATTTTACCAGTTGCTTTGATGATAAGACAGGTACTATCACAGACGCGACAATCAAGCCCGCTCTACCAACGGCAGTAGTGTTATTTAACCGAACTAATTGCAACACTCCAAACGGGTGGGTAGCAGCTAGTGTTGGGGGGTCAATACAGAATCATTTCTTCTCCTGGTATGATGGTTCTAATGTGAAGACAAATTTTGATTTTCAAGATGCGAATTATAAAAGTAGAGATGTAGGCTTCTACACTGTAACCGCGAAAGACATTGTAACAGGTTGTATTTCGCCACCCGCTACAGTACAGGTTGAGGATAAAAGAGTCGATCCTGTTTTTGATCTTGCGAGCACTCCATCTTATTGCATTGACACAGGTAAGCCAACCGGAAATGGTTCAGTTACTTTATCGTTGAAAGTGCCTGATATGGTTTTATCAGAAGTCATTTGGACGAATGCAATCACCAATGCGCCAGTAGGTTTAGGTGTAATGGTTTATGAATTATTTCCTGGTCGTTATACGGTTAAAGCGATATCCAGCGAAGGTTGCGAGGCGGAGGGAAGTGCCGAGGTGGGCACCGAGATAAGTCCTTATAATGGAGTTTCCGCCAATGGAGATTCTCAAAATGAGTCATTTATTATCGACTGTATATCTAACTTCCCTAACAACAACGTGAAGATTTTTAATAGAACCGGCATTTTAGTTTACGAAGCGGATGGGTATGACAATTCTCAAGTATCATTTAAAGGAATCGGTGAAAAAGGATTGTATCTGGCTAGTAAAGAGCTGCCTGATGGAACCTATTTTTATATTATCGATAAGCGAGATGGATCTAAGCCGAAAACAGGATACCTTGAATTAATTCGTTAAGCAAATGAGAATTGCGAGTTGTGGTTTGATTGTTTTTATTTTCTCCTCGTATTCATTGGTCGCTCAGCAGCGACCTATTCAATCTCTTTACATGTTTGATCCTTTATTGGTTAATCCGGCTTTTGCAGGAAGCCAAGTGCAGTTAAGTGCTACACTCCTTTATAGAAATCAATGGGTCAATTTTGATGGAGCCCCCAAAACATTCACTCACACAGCTCATTCAGGTTTTAGAAAAAACAGGGTGGGGGTGGGGTATATTCTTTCGAATGATCAAATCGGTATTCATAGTGACGTTGGTCTGTATGGCGTCTATTCGTACAAATTACCTATTTCAAAAAAAGGGACGCTCTCATTTGGTCTTCAAGGTGGCTTTAATAATTTAAGGTCTAATTATAATTTACTAAACGTAAAAAACACACTAGACGGAAATCTGAGCGGGGTAAGTAATGCCTTTAATCCTAATTTTGGTGCGGGGTTGTATTACAGGCAGAGTGATTTTTATATTGGTTTTTCTGTGCCCTACATTTTAAATAATGTAGTAGTTGGGCTAGATCCATTTTCGGCCTCCTCAATTAGTCAGAAGAGGTATTACTATTTAATGGGTGGGTTAAATTATAAAGTATCAAAATCAGTTAAAATATTCCCATCCACCTTAGTGCGGTTTCAAGATGATGCGCCTGTGAGTTTTGACATTAATACTTTGGTGATTTTTAATGATGCGGTTGGTGTTGGGCTTTCATATAGGCTTCAAGACGCAATTATACCTATGTTTGAGCTACAGATAAATGAGAATTTTCATGTTGGTTATGCTTACGATATCACCATATCTGAAATCAATCAGTATTCAAATGGATCGCACGAGATTATGATTAATTATAGAGTAAAAATTCCAAAAATCCACAGAGGGCTTGCGTGTCCAACGTATTGGTAATAGCAAATTTTGCAGCCCTAATGGTCACGGATGGTGTGCGACAATTTTGCACGCAAAGCTCAGTAGTCGTGCCACTGCTATACGCTGAAATATATAGCGGTGGCACGACTAATCGACTCCTAGGCTAATTTGCAAAATTGTCGTACACCCTCACGGATTGATCCATTTATTCCTACTCTTTTCCTGCTTACCTTTGGTGGCTTAATTAAAGTCAAAATCCATTCTTGTGAATTTCTCCTCTAGGATAAGTGAGATTGCCGCCATTAAATCGGTTGCTTCTGCAGCAGAAGGGCTGAAGGTGGAGACGTATGTGGTTGGAGGATTTGTTCGGGATATTTTACTTGGAAGACCCAGTAAAGATATTGACTTTGTGTGTGTGGGAAGTGGGATTGATCTGGCTCAAAGAACAGCTAGTCTTTTAGGCGAAAAGCAAGTAACGATTTTTAAAAACTTCGGAACGGCCAACATTAAGCATGGTGATTTGGAATTGGAATTTGTTGGTGCCCGCAAAGAATCTTACCAAAGAGAATCACGAAACCCAATTGTAGAAGATGGCACATTAGAAGACGACCAAAATCGCAGGGACTTTACGATTAATGCATTAGCGATTAGTCTCAATAAGTCAACTTACGGAGAATTGATTGATCCGTTTGGAGGGGTAGATCATATAAAGGATAAGTTAATCAAGACACCGCTTAATCCGGACATTACCTTTTCTGATGATCCGCTACGAATGATGCGGGCGATTCGCTTTGCTTCGCAGCTCAATTTTGACATTGAGGCGGATACTTTTGAATCCATTTCAAAGAACAAAGATCGATTGAAGATTGTATCGATGGAAAGGATTTCGGATGAACTGAACAAGATCATTTTGTCTGCCGTGCCATCGTATGGGTTTAAATTGCTTTTCCAAAGCGGGTTGCTCAAAGAATTTTTCCCGGAGATAGTTGCCTTACACGGTGTAGAATATCAGGATAACAAAGCGCACAAGGATAATTTTTATCATACCCTTCAGGTGTTGGATAATATTTGCAAAACCTCTGATGATTTATGGTTGCGTTGGGCTGCCATTTTGCACGACATTGCTAAACCAGCCACCAAACGCTTTGATAAAGAAGTTGGGTGGACTTTTCACGGGCATGAAGATAAGGGCGCGCGGATGGTGCCCGGCATTTTTAGAAGACTAAAATTACCCATGAATGAGAAAATGGAATTTGTGCAGAAATTAGTTCGGCTGCATCTCCGGCCGATTTCGTTGGTAAAAGAGGTCACGGATTCAGCTGTTCGTAGATTGTTATTTGAAGCCGGCAACGATACGGATGCATTGATGAAACTTTGCAATGCTGATATTACTTCAAAGAATAGCGAGAAGGTGGCTAAGTATCTGAGCAACTTTGAAAAAGTGCAACGAAAGATGATTGAGGTGGAGGGAAAAGACAATATCAGAAACTTTCAGCCACCGATTGCAGGAGACGAGATCATGCTTATTTTTGATGTTCCTCCAAGTAGAATTATAGGCGATATAAAAGATCAGATCAAGGAGGCAATCCTTGAAGGTGAAATAAAAAATAATCGAGAAGAGGCTTTTGAGTTGATGCTCAAAATTGCTTCGCAAAAAGGCTTAACTGTTAAATCTAAATCTATAACCAATCCATCTGTATGAAAATGCGTAGTATAATTTTATTCCTCTTTGTTCTGGTTTCATTTATAAGTTTTGCCCAGAAGAAAAAGAAAGGGGAGGAACATAAGCCAATTCCTGTTGAGTCAGCACAGCAAGAAGTAAAGAAAGAAGAGCTTGTTAAGAAAGATACCCTTCCTCAGATTAACCCACTAACACAGCATTTTGCTCGTAAATATGCTACTGCCGTGCAATGGAATGACTATGATGTAGCGAAGGATGCGCTTTACGATTTAATTGTTGAGAACCCGGGAAATGACTCGTTGATTTTTGATTTGGCTCTTTACTATTACCAAAATCAGAAGTCAGCTTCTGCGGTTTTGGTTTCTAACGCTTTATTGACTCGAAATCCCAAAAACTTAGGAGCATTAGAGATTGCTGCGTCAGGCTATGAAACGCTGGGAGTACCTGACAAGGCTCTGCAGAATTATGAAAGCTTGTACTTGTTAAGTAACAATATCGGTACGTTATACAAAATGGCATTTCTTCAGTATAGGCTAAAACGTTACAAAGAAAGTGGTGCTACAACAGATATTCTATTGGCATCTAAAGATGTAGAAACATCAAAAGTTAATTATAACATGGCCGACAACAAGCCCAAAGAGTATTCCATGAAGGTGGCTGTCCTCAATCTAAAGGGTATGTTAGCACTTGATCAGGGCGACAAGGTTGGTGCTAAGAAATTATTTGAACAAGTATTGGCGCTGGCACCTGATTTTGTACTGGCGAAGGAAGGATTGACAAAGACAAAATAGAGGAATTTTTCCGGTAATTTTTGCAACCTTCCAGGATTCGGCAAGTCTTTAGTATTAATTATTGGCTTGGAAGCACCGGTGATAAATGTACATCAGCAGTTAATTGACCGTTGTTTAAAGGGCGACCGGCAAGCGTACTATGAACTGTATAAACTTTATAGTCGTAGTATGTACAATGTTGGTTTTCGAATCGTTAATAACGAGGAAGAGGCACAAGATGTATTGCAAGAAGCGTTCATCAGCGCCTTCAATAACCTGAGTAGCTACAGACAAGAGTCAGCTTTTGGAGCGTGGTTGAAACGAATTGTTGTTAATAAAGCAATTAACCATGTTAGCAAAAGGAAGACAGAGCGGTTTCCTGAAGATGACCGATGGGATGTAAAGTTGGAGGAGGAAGTAGATCCCTTTGAAGGGTTTCCTTTCACAATTGAGAAGGTCAGGGCTGCTATTGAAGCATTGCCTGATGGATATAGAACTGTTCTTTCACTTTATCTTTTGGAAGGATATGACCATGGGGAAATTGCTGAGATAATGGGAATTACAGAATCCACTTCCAAGTCGCAGTTCAATCGATCGAAAAAGAAGTTGAAGGAATTATTAGAAAATAAGTCATGAAAGATTCACTCAAGGATTTTTTTGATCAAAACCGTGAAGGCTTTGATCATCGACAGCCAAGTTCCGGCATTTGGAATAGAATTGAAGCTTCGCTTTCTGTAAAGACAATAAGTCTTTGGAATTCTGTTCGTGTTTGGCGTGCCGCGGCAATAGTATTGTTGAGTTTGTGTACTTACTTGTTTTTCGGTCAGAATAAAATAGCCTCGCCAAAGACAGAAAGCGTTCAGGTAACAAATGATTTCAAGGATTTGGATTCGTTTTATAATAACCAAATAGCGGAAAAAGTTGAATTGGTTTCCCAATTTCAAACTGAAACCGGAATTGCTGAAGATGAGGTAACACAGAACCTGCAAAAGCTGGAAGCGATGTACCAGGTATTAAAATATGAAATCAAGATCCGTCCTTCGCAAGATGTGAAGGATGCTTTGGTTCTTAATTTATTGGTGAGGATTGATTTACTAAATCAGCAGTTGAACAAGTTGGAGGATCGGAAGAAAACTAAAAATGTGCCCGTAAGCAGCTAGTACAATTCAGGGCTTAATTCGAATTGCTCTTTATTAGAATCCAGAATTTTTCCTTCTTCACATTTTAAAACCCTGGCGGGGAATCGTTTTATCAATCCATAACTGTGGGTAGCCATTAGTATAGCAGTACCGCTTTTATTGATTTGTTGAAATACTTTGAGGATGCCGTGCGATACTTCAGGATCTAAATTTCCTGTCGGTTCATCCGCAATTAAAATCAGGGGTTCGTTAATTAAAGCTCGTGCGATCACCACCCTTTGTTGCTCACCGCCAGAAAGTTGATGTGGTAATTTTTTCTCTACTGCGCCTAAGCCCACCGTCATCAATACATCAGCCAATCTGTTTTTCATTTTGGCATTGTCTTTCCAGCCTGTTGCCTTCATTACAAAGTGAAGGTTTTCTGCCACGGACCGATCTGGCAATAACTGAAAATCCTGGAAGATGATACCGATCTTTCTTCTTAGAAGAGGAATTTGCTCATTTTTTATTTCTCGAATAGTAAATCCGGCTACACTAATATCACCTAAGCGAAGAGGCAGATCAGCATAGAGCGTTTTGAGCAGCGAGGACTTGCCTGAACCAGTTCTGCCGATGATAAAAACAAACTCACCCTTTTCAATTTCAAAACTGATGTTTTCTAACACCGCGTTCTGGTTTTGAAAGATGCTGGCTTCTTTTACCCGTAAAACAGGATCACTCGAAAACATTAGCTGTTAGCTTTTTTATGGTCGGCAAGGAATTTTTCCAACCCACTATCGGTAAGGGGATGTTTTAATAAGGCCATGATTACATTGAGTGGGCACGTTACTACATCGGCTCCAATTTCGGCACACTTAATTAAATGAATTGTATGACGAATACTGGCAGCCAGAATTTCCGTTCCATATCCGTAATTATCGTAGATCAATCTGATCTGGGCTATTAATTCAAGGCCGTCTTGCGAAATATCATCTAAGCGACCAATGAAAGGGGAGACATAACTTGCACCAGCCTTTGCTGTCAAAAGCGCCTGGCCGGCAGAAAAAACCAAGGTGCAGTTCGTGCGGATACCTTCACTGGTGAATTTCTTAATAGCTTTTACGCCATCTTTAATCATAGGCACTTTAACGACAATCTTATCATCGATTTTAGCCAATTCTTTTCCTTCTTTAATGATAGTGTCAAAATCAGTCGCGATTACCTCCGCGCTTACGTTATTATCAACAATATTGCAGATGGCTTTGTAATGTCCCATGATTTTTTCCTTGCCGGCAATGCCTTCTTTTGCCATCAATGAGGGGTTAGTGGTTACCCCATCAAGTATGCCTAAGTCATAGGCTTCTTTTATTTCATTCAGGTTGGCAGTATCGATAAAAAACTTCATTTTGAGAATGGTTTAGTCTGGGGCAAAATTACTTAAAAAGAACTAATGGTTCTTTAAAATAATAGTGTTAGAGAGAAGTAATTGGGGGAAGAAAAAAATGGCAAACCGAACA
>JAYVPS010000129.1:0-6855 GCA_043757225.1 Cytophagales bacterium
AAAAACTAAGAAAGGCTTACCACTAACCGGTAAGCCTTTTTTATTGCCCATCATTTTTGAGACTAGTAGATTGAGGTGAGGTTAATAAGAAAGGCTTAAGTAAAGAAGATTGATTAATAAATTATAAAATAAGTATATGCTCCGCATCGCCATTCAAAAATCAGGAAGATTACAAGAAGACAGCTTAACGTTGCTAAAGGAAAGTGGGCTCAGTTTTAGCAATGGCAAGGATCAGCTAAAGACTCAGGTTCGAAATTTTCCCGTGGAAATTCTCTTTCTTCGGGATGATGATATTCCACAATACATTGAAGATCATGTTGCCGATGTTGGCATTGTAGGTGAAAATGTATGGATCGAAAAGCAAAAGAAGAACGAACTGGTCAAGCGGTTGGATTTTGCCAGGTGTAGATTGTCGATTGCCGTGCCTCGTTCAGAAAATTACACAGGCATTCCTTACCTTCAGGGAAAAAATATCGCCACCTCCTACCCCGTTATCGTTCAACAGTTTTTAGACAAACATAAAATCACAGCAGGTATCCATGAGATCAGTGGATCCGTAGAAATAGCTCCCGGCATTGGTTTAGCAGATGCCATCTGCGACATCGTTAGTACCGGCAGTACTCTCATGAGCAATGGACTGAAAGAAGTTGAGACGGTGATGCAAAGCGAAGCAGTGTTGATAACCTCTCCGAAATTGGCGGCTCCAAAAAAGGAAATTTTGGAGAAGCTACTATTCAGGTTCGATGCTGTTCAATCTGCGAAGAATAGTAAATATATTTTATTGAATTGCCCGAACGAGGCGATTCAAAAAATTACTGATATAATTCCCGGCATGAAAAGCCCGACTATTATGCCACTAAGTAGATCAGGTTGGTCGTCCCTTCATTCCGTGGTGAATGAGAATGATTTTTGGGAGAAGATTGACCAACTAAAATCATTTGGTGCCGAAGGGATTCTTGTGATACCCATCGAAAAAATGATTGCATAATGATGAGAATAATATATAATCCTGAACCGTCACGCTGGCTTGACTTATGCAAGCGGCCTCAAATTGAAACTGATTTCTTAGAAGAGAGAGTAAAAAAAATTCTAAGTCGCGTAAAGCAATCGGGTGATGCATCCTTACGGGAATTTAGCGTAGAGTTTGACGGAATAAAATTGAGCAATCTTCGAGTAAGCGAGCAAGAGATTAATGAAGCGATTGAAAAAACTCCAAGCTCCCTCAAAGAGGCTATCCAACTAGCAGCTGCTAATATTGAAAAATTTCATTTGGCGCAGAGGCGTGAAGTTCAGAAAATTGAAACCTTGCCAGGTGTTATCTGTTGGCGCAAAGGCGTTGCCATTGAAAAGGTAGGGATTTATATTCCTGCTGGATCCGCTCCACTATTCTCAACTGTATTAATGTTGGGTATTCCTGCCAAGCTAGCCGGCTGTAGCGAAATAGTTCTTTGTTCACCTCCTTCTGAGAATGGTAGTATTAATCCAGCAATCCTATTTACTGCTTCATTGATTGGGATAAAGAATATTTTTAAAATCGGTGGTGCACAGGCGATCGGCTCAATGGCCTATGGAACAGAAAGCATTCCGTGTGTCAGCAAAATTTTTGGCCCGGGGAATCAGTATGTAACCAAAGCGAAGCAATTGGTGAACACCGAAGGCACAGCCATTGATATGCCAGCCGGCCCATCAGAAGTATTGGTAGTGGCCGATGAAAGTGCTAATCCTTCATACCTCGCGGCCGATTTATTATCGCAAGCTGAGCATGGACCGGATAGTCAGGTAGTGTTAGTTGCCACCAATGAAAACATCATTCAGGCAACGCTAAAGGAAGTCGAACTTCAAGTGGAGAAACTTCCACGAAAAGAGATTGCCAAGCAAGCATTGAAGAACAGCTTGGCAATAATATTCAGTTCAAGTTCTGGCATCATTGATTTTGTAAATGAATATGCCCCGGAGCATCTGATTATTAACACCAACGATTGTGATGAACTTGCAGAAAAGATCATCAATGCAGGCTCAATATTTTTGGGACAATATTCTCCCGAATCGGCTGGCGATTATGCTTCAGGTACCAACCACACCTTACCGACCAACGGTTTTGCAAAAGCATATGGTGGTGTATCCTTAGAAAGCTTTATGAAGTATATCACGATTCAAAAGTTAACGAAAGAAGGCCTTGATAATTTAGGTCAAGCGGTGATTGAGATGGCTGAAGCTGAGCAATTGCGCGCGCATGCTAATGCCATCAGAGTTAGAATTAATTTATAGAGAGAAAAAAAATGAAAACAACCGTTGAATCCTTGCTAAGAAAAAATATTCTAAGTCTAAAGCCATACTCTTCAGCGCGCGATGAATTTCACGGAATAGCCACTGTCTATTTAGATGCTAATGAAAGCCCCTTCCCTTCTGAATACAATCGCTATCCGGATCCACATCAGTTGAAATTGAAGAAGCGAATTAGCGAACTAAAGAATGTCTCGGTTGATCAAATTTTTCTTGGGAACGGCAGCGATGAGCCTATTGACCTTTTGATCCGCGCATTCTGCGAGCCTGGTGTTGATAATGTTTTGATTCCCCAACCTACTTATGGCATGTACACAGTGAGCGCCAACATTAATGCAGTAGAAATCAAAACCGTACCCTTCACTCCTGAATTCGATATTGATTTACAAGCAACTCAAAACGCGTGGAATGAAAATACTAAGTTGATATTTCTTTGTAGCCCTAATAATCCTTCGGGAAATTTACTTAATATCGAAAAAGTAAAAGCAATCTTAACTTCATTTTCAGGATTAGTGATCGTGGATGAGGCCTATATAGATTTTGCCAACTCAGCAAGCTTGACTTCTCTTTTAGCACAATCCCAAAACTTAGTTGTACTTCAAACCCTCTCAAAAGCCTGGGGATTGGCTGCTATACGACTTGGAATGTGCTTCGCTCACTCTGCAATTATTGAAGTCCTGAATAAAATTAAACCACCGTATAACATCAGTGGGCTTTCTCAAACTGTAGCTCTTGAATCTTTAGGGCAGGTAGAAAATAAAGACCATTGGGTAAAAGAAATTTTATCTGAGCGGGAGAGAATGAAATCCGAATTACTTTCTACTAAGCTCGTTGAGAAAGTATTCCCGTCAGACGCCAATTTTTTATTAGTAAAAGTAAAGGAAGCTAAAGTGGTATATCAGCAACTAATAGCTCGGGGGGTAGTGATTAGGGATCGGTCTTCTATAACTTTATGTAATAATTGCTTAAGGATTACCATAGGCACGCCAAAGGAAAACAACTATCTCCTAACAGAGCTAAGAAGAATATAAAACCATTATTATGAAACGAGTTCTCTTTATTGACCGAGATGGAACAATCATCCATGAGCCTGCAAGTGATCCGCAAATCGATAGTTTGGAGAAATTGTCTTTCGTTCCCGGAGTGTTTACCTGGCTAGGGAAAATCGCAAAGGAGGCCAACTATGAATTAGTGATGGTCACCAATCAAGATGGGCTTGGTACACCAAGCTTTCCCGAAGTTACCTTTTGGCCGGTTCAAAATATGATTTTAAAAACATTAGAAGGTGAAGGCATTCAATTTACCACGATTCATATTGATCGGTCGTTGCCAAGCGAAAATAAGCCAACAAGAAAGCCGAAAACTGGAATGCTTGAAAATTACTTTACGAGTGAATACGATTTAAAAAACTCTTTCGTGATTGGAGATAGGCTAACCGATATTGAATTAGCCAAGAACTTAGGAGCCAAGGGAATTCTTCTTACAGATGGGAGGTTAAAAGAAGAATTGAAACAAAGTACTTTTCAGAATTCTTGTGAACTTCTTACCAACTCATGGCAAGAAATTTATGAAGCGGTAAAGATAAAACGCCTTGCTACTGTAAACCGCAAGACAAAAGAAACCAATATTAATATTCAATTGAATTTAGATGGAAAAGGGAATTCCAAGATAGAAACAGGTCTTGGTTTCTTTGACCACATGCTTGACCAACTTGCAAAGCATGGATTGCTTGACCTTGAAATAGAAGTAAAAGGCGACCTGCATATCGATGAACATCATACCATTGAAGATACTGCGATTGCTTTAGGTGAAGCCTTCTTAAAAGCATTAGGAGACAAGCGCGGAATAGAGCGCTATGGTTTTTGCTTACCTATGGATGATTGCTTAGCACAAGTGGCTCTTGATTTTGGAGGCAGGCCTTGGTTGGTTTGGGATGCCGAATTCAAGCGCGAAAAAATTGGAGAGATGCCAACCGAGCTGTTCTTTCATTTTTTTAAATCGTTTTCAGATGCGGCCAAAGGTAACTTAAATATAAAAGCAGAAGGCACTAATGAGCATCATAAAATTGAATCCATATTCAAAGCCTTTGCAAAAGCAATTAAGATGGCTGTTAGGAAAGATCCATTTAATAATCAACTACCAAGTACAAAAGGCACATTATGAACGTAGCGGTTATCAAATATAACGCTGGAAACATTAGGTCTGTAGCTTTTGCTTTGGAGAGGCTGGGAATTTCTTATTCCATTACAGACAAGCCCGAAGAAATTCAGGCAGCAGATAAAGTGATTTTTCCAGGCGTGGGTGAAGCCAGTACAACCATGAAGTATTTGAAGGAGACAAAATTAGATCAAGTAATTATTAATTTAAAGCAGCCTGTTTTGGGCATTTGCCTTGGTATGCAATTGATGTGCACCCATTCAGATGAAAATAATACACCTTGTCTAGGTATTTTTAGTGAAGTTGTTAAGCGATTTATTCCAACCAATCACCAAAAAGTGCCCCATATGGGATGGAATTCTCTAACGCTCAACAAGAATTGGATAGCAAACGAATTAGAGGATCAATTTTTCTACTTTGTTCATAGTTTTTATGTCCCCATAAATCAACATACTGTCGCGATTACTGATTATATTCAACCTTTTAGTTCAGCCTTAAAAAAAGGTAATTTTTATGCTGTGCAATTTCATCCAGAAAAATCTGCTGCAGCTGGCGAATTGGTGCTAAAAAGTTTTTTAAACCAACCATAAGTCACAAGCGTTTATATAACAAAGAGTATTCATGAGGATCATTCCTGCCATCGACATTATTGACGGAAAATGTGTTCGTTTAACTAAGGGCAACTATGCTAAATCAAAAGTGTATAGCGATAATCCTGTTGAAGTTGCAAAAAGATTTCAAGATGCAAATCTGGAATACTTACATCTGGTTGACTTAGACGGGGCTAAGAAGGGAGAAGTTGTAAATTGGAAAGTCATTCAAAAAATTCAAGCGGAAACTGCTTTGCTTGTTGATTTTGGAGGAGGAGTAAAAACGGATGATGAGGTACAGAGCTTACTTGACCTAGGTATTAGCCAAATCAATGTGGGAAGTATCGCAGTAAAAGAACCTGACAAATTTATTGGATGGCTCAAAAAATATGGTTCGGATAATTTTGTATTGAGCGCAGATGTGAAAGGTGAAAACGTTTCTATTAACGGTTGGTTAGAAAAAACTGAGTTTCGATTGTTTGAATTGGTCGAGAAATTTGAGACTCATGGATTAGAATACTTAACTTGTACGGATATTGAATCTGATGGGATGCTAAAGGGTCCTAACTTTGGGCTATACAAGAAATTGAAAAAGCGTTTTCCTAAATTGAATATCATCGCAAGTGGTGGAGTTAGTTCAATGCAAGACTTGCGTGAGTTGCAACATATAAATGTATTTGGCGCCATTGTAGGTAAAGCCATCTATGAAGAAAAAATTAACCTCGCTGAGCTAAAATTATTGTGAGCTTGGATCTCAATTCTTAACCCTTAAATCAGTTGCTAACCAAAAGAATAATTCCTTGTCTTGATATAAAAGACGGTCGCACGGTTAAGGGTATTAACTTTGTTGACTTACGAGATGCAGGTGATCCGGTAGAACTCGGAGCAGCTTACGCACAACAAGGGGCAGATGAATTAGTCTTTCTCGATATCGCTGCCACCAACGAAAAAAGAAAGACTTTTACCAATTTGGTAAAGGATATCGCTTTACAAATTAATATTCCATTTACTGTCGGGGGAGGAATTAGTTCGATAGCCGATGTTGCTCCTCTGCTCGAAGCAGGAGCAGATAAGGTGAGTATCAACTCTGCTGCTGTAACGAGGCCTGAGCTTATTGATGAACTAGCCAAAGCTTTCGGATCACAGTTTGTAGTACTGGCGATCGATGCTCGTAAGGTGGTCAATCAATGGGTCGTCCATACCCATGGTGGAAAAAACATAACAGAAAAGAAATTATTCTCTTGGGCAAAAGAAGCTCAAGATAGAGGTGCCGGGGAAATCCTATTTACAAGTATGGATCATGATGGTACGAAACAAGGCTTTGCTATCGATCCCTTGGCAAAGCTTAACGAACTGTTACAAATTCCAGTGATCGCGTCAGGTGGTGCCGGTAAGGCGGAGGATTTTTTGGAAGCATTTGTGATCGGAAAAGCGGATGCAGCCTTGGCAGCAAGCTTGTTTCATTTCGGAGAAATATCAATACCTGAGTTGAAAAGGTACCTAAAGGTGAATGAAATCCCTACGCGCATTTAAATTATGATAGACATTACTAAATTAGATTTCAAAAAGTCCAACGGCATACTGCCATGCATTGTTCAAGACTATGAAACAGATGTAGTGTTGATGCTGGGCTATATGAATCGTGAAGCCTTGCAAAAAACATTAGATGAGAAGCGACTTACATTTTTCAGTCGATCGAAGCAACGCTTGTGGACAAAGGGGGAAACCTCCGGAAATTTTCTCTACCTGATAGAAGTAGATGCCGACTGCGACAATGACACCCTTCTATTTAGGGTAAAGCCTACCGGGCCGGTTTGCCATACTG
>JAYVPS010000130.1:0-6788 GCA_043757225.1 Cytophagales bacterium
AGCCTTCTATTAGTTGGGATGACCTGAAGAAGCGGCTGAAAAAAAAGGGAAAATTGTGACATGTACACTGTTCAATTTAAGAAGTCAGCTGAGAAAGAGTTGGAAAAACTGCCCAACCAGATAATCAGGAGAATCAGCAGGGCAATAGACGGATTCCATCTCGTGTTGGTGGCTGGACTTGTCTCGGTAATGTGCATTGTTGGATGATTTCGCGTCGACGTTGCAAATTTTGAGCAGAGAGACTGTAAAAAAGGGGGCTTCCAATCTTTCACGTGACGAAAGAGACCAAGCTGTTCATTATGTTGAGGATTTCATTGGTTGTGGAACCTTGATTGGGAATCCTACAATTGATGTGTATGTACTTGGTAAGAAGTATTCTGAAAAAGTCGAGCAAGTGATTAGAGTTGGCGGCCGTGGAAAAGTGAGCATTTGTATTTTTGACCAGCTTATAGATATTGCTGAAAAAAGATTATTCGGATTAAGGATAAGTTAAGTGAAAGGTATGATGATACTCCAGGAATGGAGCTTTTCAGACAGCAGTCAAGCCAACTCAGAGTAGATTTTTCAGCTGAACCAATCAATCACAAGCAAGCTAATGCCGAGCTTGGCGGCTTCCAAGCGCTGGATAAAATGCTATGGCAAAAGCCAAAATCCATTTGCTCGAAACCATTAATTAGGCATAGGACTTCATTTTTGAGTATTTTAGCGCATATCTTGAATTTGAAATGGCACAACCGACCAATAGAATAAAACTAAAGCAGATAACCCTCAGCGGGTTTAAGTCATTCGACAGCTCCGACCACAGAATAAAGTTTGGTGATGTAACAGTGCTAATAGGTGCCAACGGTGTTGGGAAGAGTAACCTTGTTTCATTCTTTAAAATGATAGGTTATATGATGACCAAAGCACTTCAGCAGTATGTAGGTGACCAAGGAGGAGCTTCGTCAATACTACACTTTGGGCCGAAAGTTTCTCCAAGACTTACGGCCAAATTGGAGTTTGAAAATGAATCATTCCATGACAGCTATGAATTCGCTCTGGCACATGCAGCAAATGACATTATGATTCTGACTGAGGAAACTCTCCAATATCACGACAAAACAAGAACAGTTCCTTTTAAGATTACCTTACCTCCGGGAATAAAAGAATCTGGATTACAGGAAGAAATTTCCTTAAAGAAAAGTAAGACTAGCCAAGTAATTTATACTTTACTAAGGAATTGCAACGTCTATCAATTTCATGATACGTCATCTACATCTAAGATTAGAAACAGCGGGTATATAAATGATAACGATTTCTTAAGAAGTGATGCTGGGAATTTAGCGGCTTTCCTGTTTGCTATGCAACAAACTGAAGAAGGTAAAAGCTATTATCAAAGAATTGCAAGACACATAGGTAATGTTATGCCGCAATTTGGTGAATTTCTACTGAGACCTTCTGCAAGAAATAAGGAGTACATTCTTCTTGATTGGAAAGAGAAAAATAGCGACTACCTTTTTGGTCCGCATCAACTCTCTGATGGAACACTGCGATTTATGGCGTTGGCAACATTACTTTTGCAACCCCCTAAAAAATTACCATCTGTTATAATATTGGATGAGCCTGAACTCGGTCTCCATCCTTCGGCCCTATCAGAGCTAGGTGGAATGATTCGAACCACCTCTAGATTTTGCCAAGTAATAATCGCAACGCAATCACCAAGGCTATTAGATGAATTTGAACTGAGTGAAATTGTCGTTATTGAGCGACAGGATAAAACTAGTGTATTTCGTGAATTCACTGAAGAGCAATTGCAGAATTGGCTGACAGATTACAGTATAAGTGAGTTGTGGGAGAAAAACGTAATCGGAGGTCAACCATGAAACAATTCACAAGGTTGCACATAACCGCAGAAGGACACTCCGAAGAAAAATTTGTTAGAGATATTCTAAGTAGCCATTTGGGTAATTTTAATATCAGCACTGATGCAAGACGAGTGCTGACAAAAAAGGACAAGTTTAGAAGCTACCGAGGAGGCATTGTGAGATTCGAAAAATTTAGAAAGGATATAACGAACTGGCTTTTAGAGGACAGTAAGCCTGACGCAAGGTTTAGTACCATGATAGACTTGTATGGTCTCCCACAGGACTTCCCCGGACAAACAGCGGCTTCAAAGGCTCAAGACCCATATGAGAAAGTGAAAATTTTAGAATCCAAACTTGAAGCTGAAATTAACGACAAAAGATTTATTTCATATATTCAATTGCACGAATTTGAGGCATTGGTATTCTCAAAGCCTGACATGATAAAGTATGAATACTATGACCGAGAGAAGGAGATATTAAAATTAAATTCGGCACTCAATGAGAAGGGAGACAATCCGGAATTAATTAATGATAATGTGTTAACTGCGCCTTCAAAAAGGATAGAATCTCTGATACCCGAGTACGACAAGGTGAACAGTGGCGTCCTAATTTTAAGGGCTATAGGAGTTGACCACATTCGAGGTAGATGTAAGCATTTCAATGAGTGGCTCACGAAGCTTGAGGCCTTATAAGGGTTGCTCTTTCAAAATCCTACACACTTTACCAAGCCACACTTACAACCCGCATCCAAAGCTTGTCAAAGAGTGTTCTCAGTGTAGTGTAAGTGTAGAGAGGTGTCAATGAAAAATGCACCACCGCACGACTGACAAATAAAGAGTGGTGTAACATTAACGGAGGACGAAGTGACGCGGCTACGAATGAAGTGAGGAGAAGGCCCTACTACTGCCAACAAAAGTGCATAATCAATGGCGGGTTCAGTGTAAATTTGTAGTTTAGTTTTTCAAATTATGTTTGGTCACGTGGGACAGTGAAGCGCTTCGAAGACCCGCCACTGCTTATGCACTCGCCCAAGCACATAACAAACAAACAAACAGCACCTACACGCAAGACGGGGTTAAGTGCTCAGCAGACAGTTTTGTGGGTATAGAAAGTTCAGTGCTCCGCATAAACTTCTGTGCTAAAAATCCCACCCTGTGTGTAGCTGCAAAACGTTAGCCACAATGCAAAAAAAACGACACGGACACACAATTTATTGGCAGACAATTATTTTCCAGTTGAAAACAAATAAAAAAACACAATGAAAACTAAACTTATTTTAATCGGACTTTTTCTTTTGACACTTGTGAATGTAAATTATTGCCAGACCTATCCAACATTTGGGACTGAAATTCCGGTAACTATAAGCGGGCTGCCTTTTGATGCTATGGAGCCATTCATATCAGCTGACGATAATTATATTTTCTTTAATAGTCTTAATGATGGCATTACTACAAGTCTTTATTATGCAACCAAAGTAAATGACTCTACATTTACCTATACAGGAGCGTTGACAGGAGCGAATCAAACTATCACTCCGAGGCTTGATGCTGTTGCTTCTTCAGATTCGATAAATAAATTCTTTTGGACATCTTTGAGAGATTTCCCTACTCAGTTTGACAATTGTTTTCACGGGGTTTTCAACGGCACAGATGTAGTGAATATCGGCAGACTTCACGGAACATTTTACATATACAGTGTTGGTTGGCTTATGATGGATGCAGAAATTAATTATAGTGGAAACTTACTTTACTATACTAACGCCTATTTCGGTCCAACATACGCAGGTTGTGGTGGAATACCATGCCAAGCTAAATTAGGAGTGGCACAAAAACAAAATGATTCTACTTTCAATAAACTAAGCAACTCAGATGGCATTATGCAAAATATTAATGATACCAACTACGTAGTTTATGCTCCTAACATTTCCAAAAATGGATTAGAACTTTATTACACCCGAATATTAAAAAGTAATGTTTCTCTTGGTACGCAAATATGTGTATCAGTAAGAACTAACCTAGCGGACACTTTTAGCTTACCTTCTATCTTTCACCCTTTTTCCACTCTTACTCCTGAAGCTACAACCCTGACAACCGACCAGTCAAAAATATATTACCACAAAAAATCAGGAAGTTTATATAAATTATTTTTGCGTTATCGGACTTTAACAACAGGGGTAAATGAAGTGGGAAATATTGATGGTGTTACAATTTATCCTAATCCTTTTACAACACAGACAACTTTGCAAACAGCCAATCCTTTGCACAACGCAACTCTCATGGTAGACAATTGTTTCGGGCAGACAGTAAAACAAATAAAAAATATCAACGGGCAAACAGTTACTTTCTCTCGCGACAATCTCGCAAGCGGAATGTATTACCTTCGGCTGACCGATAATAACAAGATTTTAGTTGTAAATAAAATAGTAATCACGGACTGACACGACTGGACAATGACGAAATGCACTATGGCTAACAGCGGTTGGCAAAAGTGCCGGTTCAGTGCTCCGCAGACACATTTGTGGTAAAAATCTCCACCTTCGCCAAGCAGCAAGCAGTGTGTGTCTTGAACTTCATTCAGTTGTAGGAATGGAGATGCTCTATGAAGGGAGATTTTCACTTACGGTTCCGCGCGAACGCAGAGGTGAAACTCCATTGCGTGACTCTACTTCTAAGAAACTGCTCCGTTTCTACCAACGGTATCATCCCTCAACCTTTTTATCTCATTAAAAGTGTGTACTGACCACTAATGTAAATTGTTTTCTTTTCGTCATCATAGCCTATTAAATTGACCCTTAATTCTAATACCTAAGCCAGTTTATGAAGAAATCTATTCTCTTAATTTTCTTTTCTCTGCTTGTTGCAGAGTTGAGTTTCTCTCAAGAAACTTTTCCGCGCAACGATGTTAAAGATCAACGTGCAGAGGCTTATGCCTTTACTAACGTCACTCTTTTTATAAATGCTACAACTAAAATTGAAAATGCCACCTTGCTTATTCGTGATGGCAAAATAGAAAGGGCTGCAGGGGGCTTAGCGGTTCCTGTCGGCTACGCAGAAATTAACCTAAGGGGTAAATTTATATACCCTTCTTTTATCGATCTACATACCAACTATGGATTGCCAAAATCAGAAACACTACAGGGAGGTGGCGGATTCAATGGCCCCGAACAAATTCAGTCCAAAACAAAGGGAGCTTACAATGCCAACCAGGCCATTAAGGCCGACTATCACGCAGCCAGCGAATTTACCGTTGATAGCAAATCGGCAGAAAAACTTCGCGCCTCCGGCTTCGGCACGGTACTTACGTTTCGTGCCGATGGTATTGCCCGTGGCACATCCGCAATAGTAACATTAGGAGAAGAGCGCGATAATATGGTGATGCTTAAAGACAAAGCTGCCGCGCATCTTTCCCTCAACCGCGGTACTTCTCGCCAGATGTACCCTAGCTCACCCATGGGAATGATGGCACTCATCCGCCAAACCTATTTAGATGCTGAGTGGTACAACAAACTTAACCCCAAACCCTTTAAAGATCTTGCACTTGAGGGCTGGACTGCGGCTCAAAGCCTGCCACAAATTTTTGAAGCTAACAGTTGGCTCAATGATTTGCGGGCAGATAAGATTGGAGATGAGTTTGGCAAACAATATATCATCCGCGGAGGCGGAGATGAATATCAGCGCATCAGTGAAGTAAAAGCTACGAATGCACCGCTTATCATTCCGGTTAGTTTCCCCGATGCAATGGAGGTAGATGATCCCATTGATGCAGATCGCGTTTCATTATCGGATATGAAGCATTGGGAAATGGCTCCGGCCAATCTGGGTATGCTGGAGAAAGCAGGAATTGAATTTGCCATTACATCTGATCGTTTGAAAGATAAAGCCGACTTACTGAAGAACGTTCGCAAAGCTATTGAATATGGATTGAGCGAAACAGCCGCGTTGAAAGCATTAAAGGAAACACCTGCTAAATTGGTAAACATCCAAAACAAAGTAGGAAGTTTGAACACCGGCCTGGAAGCCAATTTCATTATCACCTCTGGAAGTTTGTTTGATGAAGCTACTGTGATTCATGAAAATTGGGTGCAAGGCAAGCGTTTTTCTATAAAAGAAATTGATAACTCAGATTATGCAGGGAAGTATAACCTTACGGTAGATGGAAAAACCTATGGACTGGAAGTAAGTGGCAAAGCAGGAGATTACAAATTCAAAGTAAAGATTACAGATAGCGTTTCGGTAGATGCAAAATCAAAATTAGAGCGCGAGTTAATTATGCTAAGTTTCAATTCAACAAAAGAAAAGAAAAATGATTTGGTACGACTGTCCGGTTGGAGGCAAGGAACGGGTTGGAAAGGTGAAGGCGATTTAGCTAGTGGAAAATCCATTTCTTGGAGCACTACTTACACAGGACCTCTTGATAAGAAGGAAGATAAAAAAGATGCTAAGAAAGAGAAGCCCACAATTGGCGATGTCATCTATCCATTCACTGCTTTTGGCTTGAAAGAAAAAGTGAAGCCAGAAGAAATGCTAATTAAAAATGCAACGATATGGACCAATGAGAAAGAAGGCGTCCTTCAAAATACCGATGTACTTATTAAAGACGGCAAGATTACTGCCGTGGGCAAAGGCTTAACCACCACCGGAAAAACTCTGGACGGAACGGGCAAGCATTTAACGGCCGGTATCGTTGATGAGCATACGCACATAGCACTCACCAGCATTAACGATGTAGCCACCAATTCATCAATGGTACGGATGGATGATATGATCGATCCTGGAGATGCAGATATTTATCGGGCATTGGCGGGTGGCGTGGTGGCCGCGCAAGCATTACACGGATCGGCTAACCCAATCGGAGGTCAATCTGCCATCATCAAATTGAAGTGGAGCGCAGGGCCAGAAGAGTTTAAGGTTAGGGGAGCTGATAAATTTATCAAGTTTGCCCTGG
>JAYVPS010000131.1:0-25292 GCA_043757225.1 Cytophagales bacterium
CGAAGCCGAAACTGCTAAAGAGAAAGGCGATGCAAGGTCTATTCGAATTACAGCGGGCAAGGGATTGCAGCCCCGCCCAAAGCGGGGTAGACTTCAAGCACGAAGTGTGTTGGCAGTGTGTGGCCGGACTTGGAGCGTAAAGCCCGGTGGCCTTGCGTTTTGCTTGGCCATGCCCCAAAATCACAAAACTGTAGTACACTCTCGTTTAGAAGACGCCTCTTAATTCCAACTGCTTTGCCTATTTTTGTCGGTCAAACTATTTAGGATAACAGCGCATGGCCGAGTACAGCAAAGAAGAAATCAGGAATATTGAAGAGAAGTGGCGCAATGAGTGGGAGAGGCGCGGAATTTACAAAGTCTCCAACCAATCGAATAAGCCCAAATATTATGTGTTGGACATGTTCCCCTATCCCTCTGGGGCGGGTTTACATGTAGGCCATCCCTTAGGCTATATCGCTTCTGATATTGTAGCGCGCTTTAAACGCATCAAGGGATTTAATGTGCTCCACCCGATGGGCTTTGACGCCTTCGGCTTGCCTGCAGAACAATATGCGCTTGAGCATGGTGTGCATCCGGCTAAGTCAACACAAGATAATATTCAAAATTTTAAAAGACAGTTGGGCAAAATTGGTTTTTGCTACGATTGGAGCCGCGAAGTGCAGACCTGCGACCCAAGTTATTACCGCTGGACGCAATGGATTTTCCTTCAGATTTTTGATAGCTGGTATAATCGCAAAAAACAAAAAGCAGAGCGAATTAGCGAGTTGATTAAAACTTTTGAGGGTGAGGGAAATAAAAATCACCCCTTTCCGAATTCAAAATTCAAAACACAAAATTTCAGTGCAACGGAATGGAAATCATTCAATGAAAAGGATCATCAAGAGATATTGATGCAGTATCGTCTTGCCTACCTGGCATACACCGATGTGAATTGGTGTGAGGCATTGGGTACCGTATTGGCTAACGATGAGGTTATTAACGGAGTTAGTTATCGGGGAGGTTTTCCTGTTGTAAAAAGACAAATGCGCCAATGGAGTTTGCGCATTATTGAGTATGCCGAACGACTTCTAAAAGGCTTGGATGAGATTGACTTCAGCGATTCAATGAAAGAAATCCAACGTAACTGGATAGGGAAGTCGACTGGTTGCGAACTAGAGTTTAACCTCACCACCAACCCCGCTCCAAGGGAGAGGGGTGCCTCTCAGAATGAGATTCATGCGCAAGATTTTATTTTTACAACGGATTCAAAAACCTTGGTAACATCAAAAGAGTTTGCACGCGACAACAGGAAGAACCCTACCGAGGCGGAAGAAAAATTATGGCAAGCTATACGCAATGAAAAACTTGGGTTTAAGTTCAGAAGACAACATGCTATAAATAAGTTTATTACTGATTTCGTTTGCATCGAGAAAAAGTTAGTGGTTGAAGTCGATGGGTTAATCCACGAAACTCAAAAGCGAGAAGATGAGGAACGCAGCCAAATCATTAAAGCAGAAGGCTTCAAAGTAATCCGTTTTACTAACGATGAAATTCTTAAGAATCTTTCAGAGGTTTTACGAAAGATAAAATCTGTTCTCGAAACAACTCCCTCCATCCGAAGCACCTCCCCCTCTTCTGTGGAGAGGGGGACGGGGGGTGAGGTCATAAGGGTTTTCACCACTCGCCCCGACACCATCTTTGGCGTAGACTTTATGGTATTAGCACCGGAGCACCCACTGGTAAAACAAATTACGACAGAGGCGCAGAAAGGAGAAGTAGAAAAATATTTAAAATATGTAGAGAGCCGCTCGGAGATTGAACGCATGGCCGAGGTGAAAAAAATTACTGGCTGTTTCATCGGAGCATTCGCCATCAATCCCTTCAGCGAAAAGCAAGTGCCGATTTGGATTAGCGAGTATGTGCTGGCGGGCTACGGCACCGGAGCGATCATGGCCGTGCCGTGCGGTGATGAACGCGATCATAAATTTGCTAAGCATTTTAATTTGCCCATCACCAATATCATTGGGAAGCATTATAATGGAGAAGAGGCTAATTCTACTAAAGAAGCGATTTTAGAAAACTCTGGTTTCTTAAATGGCTTAGTGATGACCGAAGCGATTGGAGTGGCCATCAATGAAATAGAAAAGCGTGGTATTGGTAAAAGGCAGATCAACTACAAAATGCGCGATGCGGGTTGGAGCCGCCAGCGGTATTGGGGCGAGCCGTTCCCTGTTACGTTCAAAGATGATGTTCCTTATGCGATGAAGGAAAGTGAGTTGCCGTTGGAGCTGCCCGAGTCAAACAATTTTAAACCTTCAGGATCTGGAGAGGGGCCATTGGCTAACTTAAAGGACTGGATCAATTTTGCGCCCGATTTAAAACGCGACAGCAATACGATGCCCACCCACGCTGGTGCTGCTTGGTATTTCTTACGCTACATGGATCCGCATAATAAAAATGCTTTCGCAGATAAGAAGGCATTAGAATATTGGAATCAGGTAGATGTCTACATCGGTGGTTCAGAACATGCCGTAGCTCACTTGCTCTACGCACGCCTGTGGACAAAAATCCTCCACGACTTAGGCTATTTGAATTTTGATGAGCCGTTTAAGAAGTTGATTAATCAGGGGAAGATTACTGGTGAAACAAAGTTTATCTACAGATTAGCAAAATCAGGCAGTTCAGCAGGAAATATTCCGGTAAGTGAGCAGACTGAACTTTCAAGTTTCCCATCTGTATTTATATCGAAAAATCTTAAAGAGCAGGTTGAAGACGGAAGAATTTCTAAGGATGTAATTACAAGAGTAGTTGATGAGTTAAATTTAAGAAATAAAACTACTCTAGAAATGGGAGTTATTAATTATGAAATTGAAGGAGTGCAATCTTTAAGAGTTGACATTTCTCTTGTGGAAAATGGGATATTAGATATTTCTAATTTTAAAAGATGGCGCGATAATTCGTTCTCAAATTCAGAATTCATCTTTGATGATGGTATGTCGACAGTATTTAATGAAACGGGTGAATACATCTGCGGCACTGCTATCGAAAAAATGTCCAAGTCCTATTTCAACGTTGTCAACCCAGATGAAATCATTGACAATTATGGAGCCGATACACTTCGTATGTATGAAATGTTTCTGGGGCCATTAGAGCAATCGAAGCCGTGGAGCACACAAGGCATTGATGGTGTGTTTAAATTCTTAAGACGCGTTTGGAATTTATGCCATGATGCAACTGGCAACTTTAAAATATCGGAAGCAGAACCGAGTCGTGAAGAATTTAAAGCATTGCACAAGCTCATTAAAAAAGTAGAACAAGACATTGAGAATTTCTCCTTCAATACTTCTGTCAGCGAGTTTATGATTTGCACCAACGAATTAAGTTCACTGAAGTGTAACAAGCGGGCCATTCTGGAACGGTTCTTAATTGCTCTCTCCCCCTTTGCTCCGCACCTTGCCGAAGAGTTGTGGGAGAAGCTGGGTTATAAAGAAAGTATTTTAGAAACTTCTTATCCTGTTTATGATGAGCAGTATTTAACCGAGAGCTCCTTCAACTATCCGATTTCTATTAATGGAAAGGTTCGTGCTCAAATGAACTTTGCGTTAGACATGCCCAAAGAAGATATTGAAAAACTGGTGTTGGCGTCTGAGATTGTTGCAAAATGGACAGAAGGTAAGCCTCCTAAAAAAGTAATTGTGGTGCAGGGGAGGATTGTAAATGTGGTGCTATAGTGGTTGACTCAAAGCTTAATCTCGAGCCGGTATTGACTGCCTATGGAATCGACCCCACGTTGGCTTCCGTTGAGAAGATCAGTGGGGGGTTGATCAACATAACCTGGAAGGTACGAAGTCAGAACAAGCAATTTGTCTTACAACGTGTAAACAAAAATGTGTTCAACGATCCGTGGGCAATCGTAAATAACAAGCACCTTATTGGCAGCTATCTTGCTCAACATCACCCTAACTATTTATTTGTTGGTGAGATTCCAACGCAGGCAAATCAACTTATCTTTGAGAATGAACAGGGCTATTATAGGTTGTCAACTTTTGTTAAAGACTCTCACACTATTTCAGTAGTTCAAACACCGGAGCAAGCCTTTGAGGCGGCCTATCAGTTTGGCAAGTTTTCTAAAGTGCTTAAGGATTTTGACGCTATGAAGTTGGCGCTTGCCATTCCTGATTTTCATAACCTCACACTTCGATATCGGCAGTTTGAAACTGCTTGTGTAAGTGGAAATACTGAAAGAGTAATTGCTTGCCAAGACGTTATTAAAACTCTTCAACAGTTTTACGATTTGGTAGAAAAATACGAGACTATCCGATCCAATCCGAATTTTAAGATCCGTGTTATGCACCACGACACGAAAATCAGCAATGTGCTTTTCAATCCACAAGATCGCAGCCTTTGCGTGATTGATTTAGATACGGTAATGCCCGGCTACTTCATCAGTGATGTTGGGGATATGATGCGCACCTATCTTTCACCCGTCAACGAGGAAGAAAGTGATTTTGAAAAGATAGAAGTGCGGTTGGATTTTTTCAAGGCCATTGCACAAGGATATTTAAAAGCACTGGGCAGCGAAATGACGAAAGACGAAATTGACTCATTTACTTATTCGGGATTATTTATGGTCTATATGCAAGCCATCCGGTTTATAGCAGATCATCTTAATAATGACCAATACTATGGCGCCTGTTACGAAGGTCACAATTTAGTACGCGGGCAGAACCAACTAAAACTTTTAAATGAGATGGTGCAAAAGGAGGAAGTGCTTAGGCAAATAGTGAAGGAAGAATCGTCAAAAATTCGATTTTAAAAGTCTTTAAAATCCGCTATATTTATTCCTCAAACCCCAAGATCCTATGAATTTCAAAGAACTGCTAAATATTTTGTGTGAAGGTAAATCTTCGGCAAAAAGTCATATGAAAAACCTAATAGAAATGGCTGTAGTAGATGGAAATTTTGATCAGATGGAAAATAATTTATTGAAGGCCATTGCGAAGCGTAACAATATTTCTGAGGGTCAGTTGAAGGAAATACGCACCAATCCCAATCATATTAAATTTGAAGTGCCTACGGATAAAACTGAAAGATTCCATCAATTGTATGACCTTGTTCACATGATGAGCATTGATAAAAATATCCATTCAGAAGAAATGAAATTGTCACACATTTTTGCCATCAAATTCGGCTATAACCGTGACAAAGTGAAGGAATTAGTTGACACCATTCAAAGTAATATTGCCAATGGTCAAGATCATAAAGAAACCATGTTACGGTCGATCATGCTCATTTCTTGAATTCCATTAGGTAAAGCAACCTATTGCCCTAACACAGATTAGAATTACTTTTTCGGTTTTTTATTTCTTGACTTAGCAGTAGTACCGCCACCGCTTCTATTGGAAATGCTGGTTTTTTTCGTCTTAAATTTAGTCTTGCTTTGAATGATGTGTGAAAGGCCGAACCCAACACTCAAATAGACCTCTCTGCGCTGTCCATAGAGATCGGGTGCGCCTGGTTTTCCATTTATATCGGGCAGACCCGATGGATTTTTAAGCTGATCAATGTAGGTGGAGGTGCGTGAATCGAAGATACCGAAATTTACTCGGCCATCGAAGTTAATGCTCCACTCATCGTTAAGATCAAAATCAGAACGCAAGCCAAAGGCTGCAAAAAGCTGGAAGGCGTTGAATTTGTCTTTAGAAACATATTCTAAATTTTTTACTTCCGGAACAAACACACCATCATAGGCAATGATATAATTGGGGTCATTGGGTACCGATAAACCTGACGGATATTTAAGTTTTCCTGCGAAGTGGGTGAAGGTCTCACTTCCACTAAGCAGATAATTAAAATTAAGTGCTGCAATCGCGCTCAACCGAAAGAAGGACATGTCATTGATATGAAGTTTCAAGGCTACGGGCACACTGAAATAGTTCATATTAATTTCTCGCGTTCCGATTTCTCCTCCTGTTGAGTTTCTAATAATAAAATTCTGCCCAATGCTTGTGTAACTTGGTGAGACTAAAAAACCATGGCCCACTTTATCATAGCCATAAGAAAATCCTACGGGTGTACTGCGAATGGTAAACTTGCCATAGAAGCGATTGTCTTTTGCCAAGCCTTCATCGAATGTGATGGGGAAGTTAAAGCCTCCGAAAATTCCAAAGGCTTCAATGTTTTGGCCAAAAGAAGTAGCTGATGCCAGACAGAGAAAGAGTGACAGCAAAAGCCTCATTAGAGGGTTGGTTGGGTTAGTTGGTTACTAAAAACAAGTATTGCGACCTATTTTTGATGTTTTCAGAACAACAAAAATAAGACAATTACTGATATAGGCATGGCCTTTTGAGCTGGATTTGGCTTATTTTGTGGTTTTATTATTCAATTGTGAAGAGATGATAAGAGGATTAATTTTTAAGAATAACATTTATGTGGCGCTCATCAAGAGCTTATTGGTGGTAATGGGTTTATATACCATTAGCCGGGTTGGTTTTTACTTTTTCAATACATCGTTTTTCCCAAGCATGAACTTAAGCCGGTTTCTTGTCATAATGGGCGGTGGATTACGGTTTGACCTTGCTGCCACCTTGTACTCCAACTCATTATTTATTTTGATGATGATTGTGCCTGTTACTTTTCGCTTTGAAAGTTGGTACCAATTAATTTTGAAATGGGTTTTTCTGGTTTGCAACTCGATTGCTTTTGCCGTCAATACCATCGATTTCATTTACTATCGCTTCACTTTGAGAAGAACGACACTTAGTTTTTTAAGCCAATTTGAGAATGAAACAAATTTTGGAAAGCTCTTTTTTCATTTTCTGTTTGATTACTGGTATGCAGTTTTATTTTTTGTGTTCCTGATAGTTTTGTTAGTGTTGGGCTACAAACGTATTAACTATACGGGCCCACAGATTAAAAATACTTGGGCATTCTATTTTTCAGGCGTTCTGGCGATGGCGCTTTCAGTTGGTCTTTTTATTGGCGGAGCAAGAGGAGGTTTTAGGGAAAGCACTCGTCCGATTACACTTAGCAATGCTGCGGCCTATGCGAAAGAACCACGTGATATTAACTTGGTTCTCAACACTCCTTTTGCTTTGATGCGCACGGCCAAAGCCAATGTAATTGAAAAGGTAAATTACTTTTCTTCGGAAGAAGAGTTAAATAAAGTTTTTAATCCTTATAAAACTCCGTCTGATACAATACCGTTTCAAAACAAAAATGTAGTGGTGTTGATTTTGGAAAGCTTTTCAAAAGAGTTTATCGGTGCTTACAATAGAGACTTAGAAGACGGGAAGTATCAAGGGTACACACCTTTTTTAGATTCATTGATTGGAGTAAGCCGAGCGTATCAATATTCAATGGCTAATGGACGAAAATCTATTGACGCGATGCCTTCAGTAATTTGCAGCATTCCATCCATTGAAGTGCCCTATGTGCTTTCACACTTCTCAGGAAACAAAATTAATAGTTTGCCCACGCTATTGCGCGATAAGGGTTACTACAGTGCTTTCTTTCATGGTGCCCCAAATGGCTCAATGGGTTTTGATGCTTTTGCCAACCTCAGCAGGTTTGATGAGTATGTGGGGAAAGATGAATACAACAACAATGATGATTTCGATGGTATATGGGGAATTTGGGATGAGAAGTTCCTGCAATTTTTTGCCAATAAGATGAGCACTTTTAAACAACCATTTTACGCAACTGTTTTCACCGTTTCGTCTCATCATCCTTACAATCTTCCAGATGAATATCAAGATAAATTTAAAGGCGGTCCAAAACCTGTGCATAGAACCATTCAATACACTGATTATTCGTTAAAGAAGTTTTTTGAATCAGCCTCTACGAAGTCTTGGTTCAACAATACAATCTTTGTTTTAACGGCTGATCATGCTTCCGCAGAAATTCAATTTCAAGAGTACAATTCACCTTGGGGTTATTTTTCGATTCCTATTATTTTTTATGAGCCCGGTAATACAGCGATGAGCATGAAGCCTGAGATCATTCAGCAAGCGGATATAATGCCAACTGTGCTAGGGCTTTTACACTATGACAAGCCATATATTTCTTTTGGTCGCGATATTTTAACTAATGAAGAGCCCTTTGCGTTTAATTATTTGAATAATGTTTATCAGGCATTTATGGGGGATTATCTGTTGCAATTTGATGGATCAAAATCCATAGGCCTATATGATTTTATAAGGGATAAAATGATGACAAGGAATTTAATTGCAGAAAAACCAGCTATTATGGGGAAGATGGAACTTCGATTAAAGGCTTTTATTCAACAATATAATAACCGAATGGTTGATAATGATTTAACCATTGAGGGAAGTCAATTGAAGATTCAGTTAAAGTGAAGTCATTAATAGATTATACTGTGATTGGTAGTTGTCTTTGGATGAAAGAATTTAGATATTGCTAATAGCCAACTTAAGGGATAGCATTTTTAGCCCATATCAGGCTAAGCTTAAGTGTTTGAGGAATTGTTAGGACCTTTTTGTTTTTTGTTATTCTGTTTATTAGAATGATCAAATAAATCAAAGTGAGATAACTCCATGTTAAGGCTGCGATTGATAGGATTATTGGTGTGGTTTTTCTCGACAGGCTTACTTTGTGCCCAGCAAGACCAACTACGCAAAAGCATTTATTTTGAAGGTGGCAGTTATTACATGGACGAAGAACAATCTATAGAACTTTCTCGTTGGCTGGATTCTATTCCCAACTTGCTCGACAAATATGAAATCCAATTAATCAGTCATACGGATCCTATTGGAGGCAAACGCTACAATGAGTGGCTCTCAAAGATGCGTAGCCAAATGGTTTTTGATTTACTGATCCTGAAAGACATTCCTGAACGTTTTATCCATGTCAAGGATTGGGCTTTTGAGAATCCTGTATATTCCAACCAGAGTTATCGCGGCATGTTGATGAATCGAAGAGTGGATGTTATTTTGCATCCGGTGGTCTTTTAACGGTAATTAATTTATCCGCTTTCGGACACCTTTTTTCACAACCGAACGATGCCAAGGCAACCAAACCCCTTTTTATGTCGTCTAAGGCTATAAATTATCATTGGCATATATTTAGCCAAGCACCTACTAACTTCTACTTATGATTAAGTTCCAAAAGATTGACAAGTACATTGACTCACGTTTTCAGCGCACCTTTATTCTGAAGGGCATAGACTTGGAAGTGGCTCAAGGAGAGTTCCTAACGATTATGGGCCCTAGCGGGGCGGGCAAGTCATCGCTGATGAATATCATAGGCATGTTAGATGAACCTTCGGCTGGTGAATACTATTTCTTCGATGAGCCTGTCCATAAGATGAAGGAAAGGCAGAAGAGCGAGATGCACAAAAATTACATAGGCTTTATTTTTCAAGCCTATCATTTGATAGATGAGTTAACGGTATACGAAAATATTGAGACGCCACTTCTATACAAAGGAGTAAGCGGAAGCCAACGCAAAAGTATGGTGGCCGAAATGCTGGATCGATTTAACATGGTGGCCAAAAAGGACTTATTCCCTGAGCAACTTTCTGGAGGTCAGCAGCAATTGGTGGGTATTGCCCGCGCTATTGTGGGTGAGCCTAAATTGATTTTGGCCGATGAACCAACGGGTAATTTGCATTCCGACCAAGGAAGGCACATTATGGATATTTTTCAAAAGTTAAATGAAGAAGGCATTACCATCATTCAAGTCACCCACTCCGAAGAAAATGCCAAGCGCGGTAAGCGGGTTGTAAAGGTGGTTGATGGTGCGATTGAATCAGACGAATTAGTAAAATAAGATTATGGAAATGAGACGTTTAGTGCTAACCACTGCATATTTCCTGAGTGTCATACTTGTTGTGGCGCAGAGTGAAAAAAAAATTCTAACATTTGAACAAGCTGTAAAAATCGCACTCAAAAATTCAGTTCAGCTAAATCAGCAGAGAAATAATTTGCAGTTGAATCAGATGCAAAAAATTTCGAGTATTTCAGGCATGGCACCGAATATATCCGTTAATCTAAGCGCTTCTCAGTTTAATGGAAATTCATTTAATCAGAATGCTGGCGTTGTTGTTAACGGAGTCAGAGATAATATTTCGGGTTCATTAAATGCCAACTTAAATTTATTCAGTGGCTTCAATCGGATTAACCAGGTCAGACAATATTCTAACCAGCTTGAGGCGCAAGCAAATTTCGTGAACCGGACCTCACAAGATGTAATCAATACAGTTTCAGCACAATATTTAACAATCATGCTAGATGTTGAGTTGATGAAGATTGCAAAGGAAAATTTCGAAGCATTATCCAAGCAGTTAGAACAAACCAAAGCACAGGTCAGTGTTGGTGCCAGGTCTCCAGTTGATGAATACAATCAAGATGCTTTAACTAAAGGAGCAGAATTACGGTATGTTCAAGCTGAGATTAACCTCAACAATGATAAGGCAGTTTTAGCGCAGACTCTTTTAATGGATGCTTTTGAAGAATTTGATGTAGAAAGACCTGCTTGGGATATTAATTCAATCGGCAATGAAACCATTAATCCGGAAGCATTGGCAGATCAAGCCAAACAACACCGAGGGGATTACTTAAGGGCAGTAAAAAATGAGTCAGCCCAGTTGTCAGCTATGAAAGCTTCCAGAGGTTTAATGATTCCTTCCTTGTACGCTTTTTTTAACTATGGATCAGCCTATAACTTTCAACGAGGCGAACCCGACTCGGTCACTCAACGTTCATCAAAGAATTTTGTGATTTCTGATCCAAGCCAGGCTTCTGGTTATGGAATTGAAACAAGGACTAGCTCAATGCGAGTTCTAAATGAGAAACAACGATCCTTTAATGAGCAGTTCCGCGCAGATAATATATACAAGCAATACGGACTTCAGCTTTCTATTCCGCTCTTCAATGGTTTTCAAAATAGAACCTCGTATGTCCAGCAAAAAGTGCTCTATGAAAATAGCCAACTGACTAGAAAAAACGTGGAGTATCAGATACGAAATGATGTGATAAGGGCAACGCGCAACTATGAAGGTGCAAAAAAAGCATTTGCTGTAACAGTGGATCAATTAAAAGCTGCTGAAATGGCCTTTAGTCTGGAAACCGAACGATATAATTTGGGCGTTACCAATTTTGTGGATTTTATTAATGCCAACCGCGTATTTATTCAAGCTCAAACTGATAAAGCTCAGGCCGAGTACCGGCTACTTTTCCAAAAAATTCTGGTGGACTATGCCGCAGGTACCCTTAAAGTTGAGGATATCCAGCCTTAAAGCCCTGATTTAGTCGCATTTAGAACCCTATTTATTATTATTCTGCTTATATTTGCGGCCCTTTCAGGTTGAAAGGGCTGTTTCATTGGCTTGAACCAGCAATTATAAAAACAAATTTGTAGCAAGGTGCCCGCTTGTTGCATGTAGAATAGGGTAATTTATTTATGGCAAAAGTGTCAAAAGAACCAAAAGAGAAATCAGACGAAGCAAGACCAAGGGTAAACAAGTCTGCTGAAGGCAATACCCCTGTAAAAAAGGCAGTTAAAGGTGCCGCGGCAGATGAGCTTTTTGAAAAGGATGAGCTCACCGAATTGAAGCTTGAGCTAAAGGCGCTGGACGAAGAAGGCATCAGCCGTATGGTTCTTGATGTTACAGCTCGTAGAGCAGCTACAACTTCGAGCGCGTCATTAGAAAATTTTAATTGGGAAACATTTGATCGTAAGGGATTTGGAGAAGGTTATTCTAATACCGAGCGGCAAAACCTTGATAAACTTTATGGTGGCACCGTTGCTTCTGTAAATGAAAGTGAAGTAGTAGAAGGCACCGTGGTAGGTATCAATGACCGCGATGTGATTTTAAATATTGGGTTCAAGTCAGATGGACTAGTGCCGTTGGCTGAATTTAAAGACATGACCAACCTCAAAATTGGTGATGTGGTTGATTTGTTCATCGAAGAGCGTGAGAACGCCATGGGTCAATTGGTTCTTTCTCGCAGAAAGGCCAAATTGGTGAAGGGCTGGGATTATGTGCAGAAGGCGTTGGATAAAGATGAGATCATTGAGGGTTTTGTAAAACGCAGAACGAAAGGTGGTTTGATCGTAGATGTATTTGGTATTGAAGCTTTCTTGCCGGGTTCACAAATTGATGTGAAGCCAATCAGAGATTTTGATATTTATGTGAATAAGTCTATTGAAGTGAAGGTGGTGAAAATCAACAACACCAATGATAACGTAGTGGTGTCTCATAAAGTGTTGATCGAGAAAGACCTAGAGCAACAAAAAGCCGTGATCTTAACCAACTTAGAGAAGGGCCAAGTGTTGGAAGGCGTAATCAAGAACATGACCAACTTTGGCGTATTCATTGACTTAGGTGGAGTAGATGGTCTGTTGCATATCACTGATATCTCCTGGGGCCGCATAAGCCATCCTGAAGAGCTTTTAAAGTTAGATCAGGTGGTGAAGGTGGTAGTACTGGATTTCGATGGCGAAAAGAAAAGGATTTCTTTGGGTATGAAGCAGTTAACGCCTCACCCTTGGGAATCTTTGACAACCGACATTGCAGTAGGCTCTAAGGTGAAGGGTAGGATTGTAAACGTAGCTGACTACGGTGCTTTCCTTGAACTTCAGCCTGGTGTAGAAGGCTTGATCCACGTAAGTGAAATGAGCTGGTCACAACACCTGCGCAATCCGCAAGATTTTATTAAAGTAGGGGATGAATTATCTGGCGTGGTATTAACGATCGATCGCGAGGAGCGCAAGATGTCATTGGGCATCAAACAACTTTCTGAAGATCCCTGGACTCGCCATGATGTACTGGGCAAGTATGCAGTAGGCACTCGCCACAAAGGTATTGTGCGCAACTTGACTAACTTCGGTCTGTTCATTGAATTAGAAGAAGGTATTGATGGATTGGTACACGTTTCCGATTTAAGCTGGACGAAGAAGATCAAGCATCCTTCTGAGTTTACGAAAGTAGGAGAGAGCATTGATGTGCAAGTATTAGAGTTGGATTCAGCCAATAGAAGATTGGCATTGAGCCACAAGCACATGGAAGAAAACCCTTGGGATACTTTTGAGAACATCTTTACTGTGGGGTCTATCCAAAAATGTACGGTTATCAACAAAAGCGAAAAAGGAGCAGCTCTTGAGTTGCCGTATGGTATAGAAGGATTCTGTTCTGTTAAGAACTTAGCAAAAGAAGATGGAGGTAAAATAGAGGTAGGCGAAGCTTATGACTTTAAGGTGTTGGAGTTTTCTAAAGATGACAGACGCATTGTGTTGAGTTTGAAAGCAATCTGGTCGATAGAAGAGGCTGTGACTCCTGTAAAAGCGGCTGTAAAGAAGCCAGTTTCTAAAGGCAAGAGCATCGATAAGATCAACCAAGAAGTGGAGAAATCTACCTTGGGAGACATAGAGGCCTTGAGTGCTTTAAAAGAAAAGATGAACGCTGCAAAAGCTAAACCAGCTGACGAAGCGAACTAATCAATTCTTGAATGAATGAATATGGAGGTGGCCTTTTGAAATATAGAGGCCACCTTTTTTTATTGTTGCATTAAGACTGGGTTTTTGTAGTTTTGTGCAACAAATAAAAGGTCTCGTGGCCGAGTGGCTAGGCTGAGCTCTGCAAAAGCTCCTACAGCGGTTCGAATCCGCTCGAGACCTCCGAAAGCCTTGGATGATCTTCATCCAAGGCTTTTTTTTCCAATCTTAAAATTTCGCGCTTAACGTTGAATTGGTGCCTTACCGAATTTTTGGCCGTTCACTACACAAAAGCCAGACTTAATCATTAATCCTCACACCGATGGACTGAAATGATTTTCCGTGAATTATTTTATTCAATTCTTTCTGGGTTTCCAAAATATCGGAAATTGGTAGGCCAAGCTCGGTATGATATATCTTATAAATCATTGTCCATTCTTCTTTATCCATAAAGCCATCTCCGTTGGCCACTACACATAGCCAGGCAATACAACGAATTTGAAGCTTAGTATCGATATTTTTTAGACCTTCTATGCATTCTATGAGAAGGGCTTTCTGGTCTCTTAATTTAATGGATTCCAGATCTGAATCAAAGGTTTTGTCAAATCCTTCAGATTTGCTCATTTGCTTTCCAATTGATAGTTCCTTCTCATTGACCTTTTCATCAGCGCAAATAATAAGGTAGAATAATCGGGTTAAAATAGATTGATAGTCCATCGCACAAAGGTCTTAATTAAAAGTAAGAAATTTTTAAAAATTATTATACTGAAAGCTTAAATCTTTTTGTTATTTAAAAGAAGGGTGTAAATGAAGATTAAGAATTGCAACTTATAGACTGAGCGCAACTAAAATGTGAAGCATTGTGGGTAATAACATTACCTTTAGGGCGAAAATATGGATCGTTTATTTTGAAATTCAGCAAAGACTCTTATTGGTTTAAATCTGGGATTTTTAGCCTGTTGCAGAACTTTTCCGGTATTATTTTTGGATTTGGGGGCTTTTATTTTTTGGTCAGAGTATTAAGCAAAGATCAAATGGGCAGTTGGGGTTTGTTTACAATTGTTACCTCCATGGTTGAAGTAGCCAGAGTAGGGTTTATCAAGTATGGTTTTATAAAGCTTAGAGCAGCAGCAGCAGCAGCAGATCAGGATAAACTGTTTACAGCAGCGCTTACTCTGAATCTTATTTTTGCCCTGTTAGTTTCCATCGGAATGTTGATATTCGGTGGTCTGGTTGCAGAAAACTGGAAGAGCCCTGAGTTAAGAGTACTGTTCTATTGGTATTCAATTACCTCTATTGTATTGGTTCCTTTTTTTCAATTTGAGTACCTCCAACACGCACTCCTTGATTTTCGAAGTGTTTTCTTAGTCTATTTTATTCGCAATGGATTTTTGTTTTTTACCATTCTTTTCAGCTATCTCGGTTTTTATAAACTCGATTTAATTACCTTGGTAATTACTAATTTATCATGCGCTTTTGTGGGATCATTATCCGCCTATTTTTTAATTCAGAAGCCTATTCATTTTTCTTTATCACTTGATAAAATTTGGATTTGGAAACTTGTTCATTTCGGTAAATTTGCTGTTGGCACCAGCTTAGTGGCAACATTATACGGGTCTATAGATCAAATGATTCTAGCCTCATTAGCTTCAACAGCAACTGTGGCTATCTATGGTACGGCATTGCGGATTACAAATCTTATTAATGTTCCCTCTATGTCATTGTCTGCCATCATTTTCCCACACAGTGCTAGATTGATCAACACCGAAGGGAAGGCCGGAATAAAAACGCTGTATGAGAAATCAGTGGCTGCAATTTTGGCAATTGTTTTACCCGGGGTGGTATTTGTATTACTTTTTCCAGGTTTTGTTATTTTTATTATTGCTGGTGCTGGATATTCCGATTCAGTAGCTATTCTACAGATTACAATTTACTTGAGCTTCTTTCTTCCTTTTGCTTATCAGTTCGGGGTAACGCTTGATTCGATTGGCTATCCAAATCTTAACTTCTATTTTACAGGGTCATTTTTTGTAATTAATTTGAGTTTAAATTATTTTTTAGTGTCCAAATATGGAATTATAGGAGCTGCTTACGGAACATTAAGCACTACAATTTTTGGCTTTATTGCCATGCAAGTACTTCTGAGGTTTATGTTGGGGGTGAATATTTTGAATGTATTTAGAAATATGGTTGGTTTTTACATTACAAGCTTTAACGGAGCAAAAGGTCTAGTTATGAAGACACAATGATATGAATCTTCAAGATGATAAACCCAATGCGAATAAAGTACTCACAAACATAGTTACTTTGTTTCTCATCTTATTTTTTGTAATGATTTTCTTAAAAGTGATTTTCTTCTAAGCAGATATGTCAAAAGTAGGATTGAAAGCAGCCACGCGAGACAACTATAAATCCGTGGTTATTTTTTTTAGCCTCTTGGCTGGGTCTTTACTGATTGGCTTTTTAGTGGGCACCAATGGATACATAATGGGAGCCTTACTATTCGTAGTTTTTGTAGGGCTGCCAATGATTTACGCTTCAATTATGGATACTCATTTTGGTTTGTATTTCCTTACTTGGTATTCCTATTTCTTATTCTATCTAGGCCGCTTGCTATTACCAGTGAAACTACCGATGGGGGTGGGGGTTGAAATTTTGGAATTAGTTATTTTGGGCGGGATATTAATTGCTGAGGTTAAACATAAGAAGGCGGATCGGGGCTATTTCAATAATCCGGTGACCTATATTTTTATTTTTTATGAAACCTACAATGTATTGCAGGCTTTTAACCCTAGCGCCACATCACTAACGGGATGGCTTGTTTCCACAAGGGGTATTATTTTCGAACTAGTAATTTATTTTATTTTGGTCAAGTTGTTCACAAGCCTTGATCTAATAAAGAATTTTACAAAAACTTGGTTGTTTTTCTCTCTACTGGCCGCTCTTTATGGGATTTATCAAGAGATTTTTGGATACACAGATTTTGAGTGGTATGATATTAATAGCACACCTGGCGCTATTTTTTTGATTCAGAATTGGGAAGTTCTTAGAAAGTTTTCCTTCCTATCGGATGTGGCAACTTTTGGAATTGTGATGGCCTATAGCGGAATATTTTGCGCGGTTCTAGCCATGGCTCCTTTTGATTGGAAGAAGAGGGTATTCTTATTTGGCTGCTCGCTATTGATGATTGTTTCCATGAGTTTTTCGGGCACTCGCACCGCAACAGCCATGGTGCCAGCAGGTGCTTTTATGTATATCCTAATGCATATCAATAACCGAAAGACGTTACTTATCATTGTGTTCTTAATTGTTGGGTTTGTTGCAATACTCTATGGTCCATTTTATGGGGTTGCTATTTCTCGTGTTAGGACTACCTTTCAACCCAAAGAAGATGCTTCTATGAATGTTAGAGAATATAATAGGGCGCGTGCACAACCTTACATTCATAGTCATCCAATTGGAGGTGGCGTAAATACAACAGATTCTGAGGGTGAAGCTTTATCTCCGGGGCACCAGCTGGCTGGTTTCCCTACCGATAGTGGTTTTTTAAAAGCAGCGCTTACGATTGGGTGGATTGGGCTCATCATATTAATGGTGCTATATTTTGCAGTTATTTCGATCGGGGTCAAGAATTTTTATTTGGCCAGGGACCCAATAATAAAAGCTTTATATGGCGCATACATTGCAGCATTCTTTTCTCTGTTAGTGGCCAACTATGCTCAATCAGCAATGGGGCAAAAGCCCACAGGACTTATTGTTTTTTCAATTTTTGTAATTATGCCTAATCTTATCAAATTTGATAAGAAGTAAATGCTATTGTTCAGCTAAGCATGAATTAATTTTATATTTGTGTTACTGCAAATTAAAACACCATTATCATGATTAATTTTATTAGAGTATTTATGTTGATGCTTCTGATCTCACCGATTTTGGTCAATGGGCAAAAGGTAGATTACAATACCATTATTATGCCCTCCAATACAAAGGATATTCAAATTGCGGAAAAGCTAGTTCAGTTAGCGTGGGCTAATAACCCTAGCAATCAAATGCTCTATAATCATGTAAAAGCGGCTGAATACAACACCAAGTTAGCGAAGAGAAATTTCCTTAATCAGATAGCAGCTACCGGAAACATAAATGAGTTTACCATCAACCCGCCCCCCACTACTACTGGTTATCCACCATTTTATCCCAAGTATAATTTCAGCGCTACCCTTACTCTAGGCAATATTTTCAACGATCCCATTCGTGTAAAGCAAGCTAAAGAGGAAACTGAGATTGCTTTGAAAAATATCGACAGTAGGAAATTAACGATTCGGGCTGAAGTTTTAAGGAGGTATCAGGTATATCTTACTAATAAAGCACTCTTGAAGTTGCAGACAGAAGGACTGGAAGATGCCTCCGCTACATTTTCGCTGGTTGAACAAAAATTTAAAAGTGGACAGGCTAATATTGTTGAGTATAATAGCGCCTTAGAGAATCACAACAACAGAAAGACACAACAGATTGTGGCCGAGCGTGACTTCCTCATTTCTAAAATTGATATAGAGGAGTTGATTGGTGTGAAATTGGAGGATGTAATTTAAGGTTTCACATAAACTTCAATATAAGCTCCTGCCTTTTCTCTGGGCGCAATAAAACTATCCACTAATTTGTAGTCCTTTTGAAGACTCTTTCGGACTTCTTCCGGGTAAAATTGGTTGAGGTATGGTATTTCCTCAAAGAGTACCAAGTCGTATTCATGAAACCGAATCTCCTCGCAAAATTTTAGTATCTCCTTATCGAAAATAGAAACGTTTCGATGATACCACATCGGTTGGTTCTTAAGCGGTTCGTAGCCGATTTCGTAGGCAAGAGGAGTAAGTTCTGACATATTTAAAACTTTAAGTTTTTTTGATTTTACAATATCCAAACTCATAATTGCATCTATCCCTCGAATGGTTTCTTCGGGAAGTAAAACGTTTTTGAATGATTTATAATCGCAGGTTTTCCAATTGATTTTTTTTTCAGCCGTTACCGTATCTCCTATTAGCCAGGTATATTTTGAAACTTGACTGGATGACTTTTGAGTTTCCAGCAGCCCTGGTGAAATCCGGTCTATAATTCGTTTGCCATAGCGCCAATAATCAGCTGACCACCAAAATAAAATCAACAATGAAATCGAAGCGATAACCCAGATTTTGTTGGCGCCAACCTTAATGGTTGAATATGCCACAAAAGCGAAAGCCATGCTATGGAAATAAATGTTTACGTTATGGGGAATGTAGCTCGTAACTTGAACCAGCAAGGCTTGACCAAGAACGCAAAGGGTTAGCAGGGCAAAGAGCATTTCTCTTTTCGATAAGAAATAATCCTTGGAAGAATTTACTTTTTGTATGATGATGACAAGCACAGCAAGCAAATAGAATTTAATCCATTGAGAACCCTCGAAGACGTCTGTTAAAATATCATTCAGGTTTGTTCTTGGATTGTGTGGAGCTTGACCGTGATTAAACCAATACAAAAAATCGAATGGCAAAAACGGAAGGACGAACAATAAAGTAAAAACAAGGGAGAAGCCTGTATAATAAAGTATCCATTTGATTTTTTTTTCTACTAGCGCGACAGAAAAGAGTAGGGCAGAAGCAGTTAATATCGCTAATCCGCCACCGTCTTGCTTGGTGAAAAATGAAAGAACTAGAAAAAAGCAAGCAAGCGCAAGCAAAGCAATTTTTTTTCGGCCGGACTCTTCAAAAATATGGCGTAACAAAAAATTAATCCCAATAAGCTCAAAAATAAATACAGAGTTATTGTACCACGGCCAAAAATTGACAAAAACAAATGAGATGCAATAGACTAGCAATGATAGGAATACGATGGCCGGATCTACCCCTAACTTTTTAAGAATAGATCGAAAGGCTAATGCCCCTATGATATTTATAAAGACCTGTGTTATTACCAAAGTGTATAAAGTGGGACCAAAAACTTTAAAGAAAAGGGCAGGTAAAATCCAAAACCCAAACCCGATTGGTAAAGAAAAGTCCTTGAAGGGAATTTGACCGAGTGAAATTCTATAAGCACCTTCCCATGCCAGAAAGAGGTTTATCTTGAATGGAAATTGAACAAACAGAGGGATTAGTGAAAAAAGCAAAATAATGCCAAATTGAAACCATTCTAATTGCAGTGGGTGCAGTTCTTTTTTCATCATAGTTTCATCAATCTAGGGCAATATAATGGCAATTTTTGCGAAAATGGAGCTTCTGCTAATTTGAAATTTAAAGTCTGTGCTGTACCTTTATACAAACACCAAAATTCGACCCCATGAAAAGAATTGCACCACTCTTTTTTAGCTTCGCCTTGATCCTCTTTTTACTTCTAACAATAAGATGTTCTAGTTCCAAGCCAGATGATCCAGCACCTGCTGTATCGTTAATACCTCAATTCCCTGACTTGAAAGTATCCTTTAATGCTGCTTATGTTGCCCCTACTGGATTTCAAGATCTTGCAGCTACTTTGCCTACGGCTGATGGAAAACCTGTTCGGGTAATTAAGGATCTCATAGGAGATAAGGATTTAACGTGGGTAGGTGTCGATGTTCCTTCGCCAATGTGGCCAACTCCCCCGGTATATCATATTGAGGGTAAAACTGGGTATATCTTGGTTCACAATGTCTTTTCGACTAAGTGGGCTAGCAAGCAGTTTGCCGCAATTCCCCAACCCTTTGATCTTTATGTGGTATTGAGAGACTTAGAGTGCGTGAATTATGAAGGCTATTTTGCTGTTAGTTTGGGGTTAAGAAATAGGGGTGATCATTTGGAGATTAGTGTGTCGGATGCAGTGGGGAAGACAACTGCTAAAGATTTGAGTTCACCCACCATCTTGGAATTCAACAAGATATCTATTGTTCGTATGAGGTTTGATGGAGCAAACTCGAAAGTTTGGATCAATGGGAGCCTCGTTGCTCCTGGAGTAGCAGATACTGGAACTGGGGCGATTTCTCAGCTTGGATATGGGACAGTATCGCATGCTGCCCAGCATGATTTCTTTGGGATGTGGGTAAAATTCGGAACAATACCTGATTCTGACCATGCTGCCATCTATCAAACGCTTTCTGATTATTATGGCCCAGGCCAATATCCAGGAAAGCCGTTGGCAAAGAATATAAAAGCTGTCTGGAATGGTTCTACTAAATCGTGGGATGCTCAGTACGAATTTGTGGGGGATGGCATCAACCTAGAAGACCCAACGAAAACTGAATATCAATGGGGTTATTGGGATAAATCTAAAGACTTGAATACTTCTTCCCTTTTTGCTGGGGATAATTCAAAAAAGAAATCTTTAAAGCGAAGTGATTTTCCTGACATAATTAATCTACCCGGAAAAGCTACCAGCAGTATTGGCGTTAGTGTATTTGCAATCGTTAAAGTGTATGACACCAAAGGAAATTTTTGGGAGCATCTTGTCCGATCTCCACATACGTTAGATAATACACCATAGCAATCAAATTTCTTCTGATATAGCTTTTCATTTTTAAAAGTGATATCGCTTAATAACAAATGATACGTTGCCGCGAGTACTCATCCATTAGACAATGTGACGGGGTATATTTTTGACCGGCAATAGGGGGCATTTGTTGCTAGGTAGCATATAAATATAATTGTAGAAATCAGAAAACTATTTAGAGATATAGAACGATGGAAGTCAAAACAGCCCCTCAAAGAGAATCATTGGACTATGAAGAGGGGTATCATAAGGAAAGACATAATAATCACTTTAATGATGACTATTATACTGCCAGAGCTAAGATCGCCTTAGTAAAATTCTTTAAGGGTTTTGATACTAGCTCTAAAGTGCTGGATTATGGATGTGGCATGGGGCAGAATATTTATCTGCTACCTAACGCCAGAGGCTATGATATCTCAAATTTTAGTGTTTCCTTTTGTAGGAAGAAAGGAATCAAGGCGACAACCAATTTGCAAGATATCCACCCAGAGTCATTTGACATAGTGTTGTCTAGCCACTCGTTAGAACATCATCCTCATCCCAAAACAGGTCTTGAAGATATTCATTCATTTCTAAAAAAAAATGGCATTTTAGTATTAGTGCTTCCTTATGAGAGGCACAGTACTGCGAAAGGAAAGTCTGTTTATTCCCTAGATCTGAACCAACATTTGTATACTTGGAATTTTCAGAATATTAATAACCTACTTATTACAACTGGTTTTGAAATAATTGAAAATAGGTACGTGCGAGGTGCTGGCTATCACAGGCTTCTTCCCCTAATGAAACTAGGCTTCTCCTTTTATCAATTTGCTACCAACTTTGTTTCTCGCTTATCGGGAATTAAAGAGATTATGGTGATTGCACAAAAGAAAGGTTAACTCTCCTTAAAAAAAACCATTCCTTTTTTTAAGGACTTTAGTAAGAACGGTAAACTAACCATCCCCAAATAGGCTTGCGCCAGGGCGATAACAATCCAAGGTTTGTAAGGTATATCATATTGACTGGTGCCAACCAAGTCGTGAATATTGCTAAAGGCAAAGGCGATAAGGATTAATACAAACGCTAAGGAGATGAACATGTATAGAAGAAACCCCTTCGTGCGAAATAGCAACTTTATATCTTCTTTGTTTTTTAAATAATAGGTTAGGGCTGCAACAATCACCCATGGGGCAAGCAAATACAGTAGTCTTATTTCGTTGAAGATGCCACCCATAAAGGAGGTGGTGATAACCAATACAAATACCGATGGTCCAGAGGAAGTGAGAATTGATGAAACTGGTAAAGGCTGCTTACTTTTTAGGAAGCTCAAGAAGAAGGGTATCCATAAAAATCCAAAGGCGATGTATCCAAATCCAATCACTTGCTCAAGGTTTTGGAGGTTCCAGTTAAAGCCCTCCAAATGATTATAGCTTTTTATGCCATAACTAATTCGAATAAGGAAAAACAACCCAAAGCACGCGAGGGCAATGGTTAACCGAACCCATAAACTTTGTTTTTTATTGAAGAATAAATTAACAAATGCTAAAAGCAGCAATGTTTCTCGGCACAGAATGCCCAAGAGGATTGTTGCAAGAATTGAAAAGGTATTATTTTGGATGATCGCTAATAATCCAATAATAAGAAGCGAATATGCCAACGTATCTTCCCGTGTATGCACGGGCGTATTGTAAGCCATAAAAAGAGGAGGTAAAAGTGCAAATAAAATTGACCCGGCCAAGGCAACTTCGGCCATTGAGATTTTTATTAAAAAGTAACGGAATAGTAAGATGGAAAGAATATGGAAAAGGACCGCATAGGCTTGGTAAATAAGGAAGAAAGTTGAGTTGCTATCGTTTCTTCCAATAATAAGTTTATAAGTATTTATGACAATGGCTCTTTGAAGTACCCGATATTTGAAAGGAGCTTCGGTTCCAATATTCCATTGATAAAGGGAATCAGGTGGCGATTTAAGCTCACCGCTTAGGTTGACGGGGTTGTTTAAACTGCCATTCAAGAAAACATTGCTTATTAAAAGCGTGAAGCCAGCAAGTAGTACCAGTAAAATTATTTCTCGAAAACCGCCCAATTTATAAGTAGATTTAGCTCCAAATGTAAAGCAAAGAACTTTTGCTCAGAAGGCAAGCAAGAATCAATGTTGAATTATAAAAAATGAATAAAATTATAGCCCTTGTTAATCTAGTAAGGCCTGGTCAGTGGATCAAGAACCTATTTCTGTTTGTTCCTATTTTTTTTGCAGGCGAACTGACAACAACCGCTAAGGTATGGAGCGTGTGTATTGCGTTTATTGCTTTTTGTTTTGTATCCAGTGCTGTTTATGTGGTTAATGACTTGCAAGACATAGAGGCCGATAAGCTTCATCCAACTAAAAATAAAAGACCTTTGGCCGCAGGCCAAGTAACAGTAGGTGAGGGCTGGCTAACTTTTGCTTTAATGGTTATCATCTCTTTTGTATTGGTGTATCAGGCAAATAATTATTCATTTGTATTAATTATCTCCTCTTATTTAGTGATAAACCTAGCGTATTCATTTGGTTTAAAAAGAGTGTCTATTATTGAGATTCTTATTGTTTCCTCAGGCTTTGTTTTGCGAACAATTGCTGGCGGTATGGTAGCCAATGTAGAAGTTTCTCAATGGATGGTGATGATGATTTTTCTATTGGCTCTTTTTATTGCATTGGCAAAAAGAAGAGATGATATACTCGTTTTCAAAAAGTCTGGTAATCTAGTTCGGAAATCCATAAAACATTACAGTTTAGAATATATCAATGCGCTGCTCATAATGATTTCAGGGATCATTATAGTTTCGTATTTGATGTATGTAATCTCACCTGATGTGATGTTACGGTTTCATTCTCCTTATTTGTACATAACCTCGGTTTTCGTGGTTGCAGGTGTTATGAGGTATTTACAGATTACCTTAGTGGAGAACAAAAGTGGATCACCGACTAAAATTTTATATTCTGATAATTTTATCAGGATAGTAGTTATATGCTGGGTTGTCTCCTTTTATTTTATCATTTATCGATTTGCTAGTTAGAACCATTCTTAGGAAATCTTATCACGAATTTTGGAAAAGGAAATAGCAATCGAAGTAAAGACTAAATGAACATCACCCTAACCTCACAGACTTAAAATTATAAATCATGACCGTCCTTATACTGGGTGCCACCTCTGATATTGCTATTGCTTTAGCTAGAAATTTTGCCTCTCAAGGCCACCAGTTACAATTGGCAGCAAGAAGTACGGAAGCACTTTTGCCATTAAAAAGCGATATTGAGATACGCCATCAAACTTTAGTTGAGATAATAAAATTTGATGTACTGGATTTTGATAGCCATTATGATTTTTACAACAAGTTAAGACCAAAACCAGATATTTCTGTTCTTGTATTCGGTTATTTAGGTGATCATGCCAAAGCATTAAGCTATTGGTCAGAAAGCAAAAAGATTTTAGACACCAATTATGTGGGCGCGGTTTCTGTTTTAAATGTAATTGCAAACGATTATGAGCAGAGACGAACTGGAATGATTGTGGGGATAAGTTCTGTTGCTGGTGAAAGAGGGCGTATGTCAAACTACCTTTATGGAAGTGCCAAAGCTGGATTAACTGCTTATCTATCAGGACTACGAAATAGATTGTTTCATGCTGGAGTGCACGTTCTTACCGTCAAGCCGGGCTTTGTACGAACCAAGATGACGGAAGGGTTGAAATTGCCGGCTCCTGTAACTACTGACCCACATGTGGTAGCCACTAAAATAGTGAAGGCTATTAAGAGAAAGAAGAATAACATTTATGTTTTGCCAATCTGGTCTTTGATTATGATGGTGATTCGATATATACCGGAGTCGATTTTTAAAAAAATGAAGCTTTGAAAAGAGGACTTGCACTTTTTGATTTCGATGGAACGATCACCACCAAGGATACGCTTTTTGAAATAATTAAGTTTCAAAGAGGAAAGTCAGTATTCTATTTAGGTATGCTTTTGCTACTACCAATTTTAGTTTTGTATAAACTCAACTTGATACCCAATTGGAAGGCAAAGGAGATTGTATTGTCTTTTTTCTTTTCGAACAGGCCTTATGCGGAATTTCAAAAAAAATGTGAAGAGTTTATTTCAGAAGCTCTGCCGTTTATTTTGAGGGCCGAGGCATTGAACAAAATTAAATTTCATCTGAAAAACAATGACAGAGTCATTGTGGTAAGTGCCTCTTCCTATAATTGGGTGGAGGGCTGGTGCACAGATATGAAGTTGGAATTAATTGCCACTCGACTTGAAAGCAAGAATGGATTATTAACAGGAAAGTTAGGATCCTTAAACTGTAATGGGGAAGAAAAGGTGAACAGGATTAAGGCCTATTTGAAGCTAGCGGAGTTTTC
>JAYVPS010000132.1:0-6722 GCA_043757225.1 Cytophagales bacterium
TAAGGTAATGCCAAGTCTTAATCGCGGAGTGATCGGAGTTGAGGCATTTCCTTGATTTAAAAAACCAACCACCGCACCTGGAATTCTCCTTCTGCGTTCAACTTTTAACAAATTACGGCTATAGCCTTCTTGTTGATTACTATAATCCAGTAAAGGATTACCAGAAATGTAAGCTGTATCAACCTGGGTAATTTCAAAAACGTAATTGCTTTTCCGCAAGACATCGCCTGGTATATAAGTGGTGTCGTTCGGCCTCCCTATCAAAAGATTAAATTGATACTTGGCATTGCGCAATTCTGAATGGGAAATTTTGAGTGAATATTGAATTCGTTTGTACTGAGATATCCCATTAAGTTTCTCGAGGGATGAAATTTGCCCTACTCGATATCTGATTTCATTTACTTTGATCAAATCATCAAAAACAGAATCTTGACTCTGTAATAATTGAGTACGCGATTGTTGATACTGAAGTTGGTTGTACGCAATTCGAACCCGATACACGAGGTTATTTGAGGATATGGCTCGTTCTACTTCCGTTATTGCTATTCTGCTTCTCTGTGCTTTTCCTTGTGCTGTGTAAACGCCCGGATAATCAATTATCTGAAGCAAGCCTGGTCGAAGATCATCGCCTGTTGGCGCTTCAAAAATTAAATCAGGTGTTTGTAAACTGAAGGTGGCAGGTTTGAGTGAGACCTGTTGATCAATTCGTTGCTGGGTTAACAACATTTCCGGATTCTGCTTCTTCGCCAAGGCAATAGCACTATCCAACGAAATCGTCTTTTCTGTAGATTGACTAAAAGCGGTTGCTGTAGCTAATAAGAGTGGTATCAACATCGATACTTTTACCCAATTATCTGAACTTGTTTTCGGCTTTTGAACAAAAAGAGTGTAAATGACAGGAAGTATTAACAGCGTTAAAATGGTTGCTGTAAATAGCCCGCCAATCACCACGGTAGCTAACGGCTTTTGAACTTCCGCACCGGCACTTGTCGATAGTGCCATCGGAAGGAATCCCAGCGCAGCAACGGCCGAAGTCATAAGAACGGGGCGAAATCTATCTCTAAGCCCTTGTATAACGCGATCGTGTACATCGGTAATGCCGGACTTTTCTAATTCATTAAACCGGCTGATAATTATTATTCCATTTAACACCGCAATACCAAACAAAGCAATGAAGCCAACCCCGGCCGAGATACTAAAATTCATTCCTCTCATAAGTAATGAAAAGACACCCCCCACGGCCGAAAGGGGAACAACCGAATAAATGAGAAGGCTATCTTTCGAATTACCAAACGTTGCGAAGAGTAACCCAAAAATAATCACCAACGATAAAGGCACTACAAGCGCCAAGCGAGATTTTGCCCTTCTGAAATTTTCAAATTCTCCTCCAAAATCAACTGAATAGCCCGCAGGCAAGATCACTTTTGCATTGATCTCCTTCATCGCATCATTGACTACCGATTCTAAATCACGGCCTCGTACATTAAAACCAATATTCATTCTACGCTGCAAATTTTCATGCCCGATTTCTGAAGGGCCGATCTCTTCTGTAATGTCTGCCAATTCTTTCAACGGAATCGGATTTTCATCTATATCGGTGATGATCAGGTTACGAATATTTTCTGCTTTTGCCCGGTCATCTGCCGGCAAGCGAAGTGCCAAATCAAACCGCTTATCATTCTCATACACAATCCCGGCATTGGCTCCTGCAAAAACTGTCTGGATGGCTCTATTAATTTGAGTAACGGTAACACCGTAGGTAGCCATGGCCCTGCGGTCATACTTAATATTAATCTGAGGCAAACCAAAAATCTTATTCTCTTGCACATCAGCTGCCCCTTTTACGTTTTTAATCAGTTTGATAATCTGATTTCCTTTTACCACCATCGTATCGAGGTTAGTTCCAAAAAGTTTAACCACTACATCCGTTCGCGCCCCACTCATCAATTCATTCACTCGGTTTTCAATGGGTTGCTGAATGGAGTTAACAATACCCGGAAATTGTTTTAATAACTCTGCTATTTGTACAACCAGTTCTTCCTGATCGTGAGCCCTTTTCCAATGACTCTTGTCTGTAAGAACTACCACAATCTCTTGCGCTTCCATCGGCATAGGATCCACCGGCACTTCTGATGTTCCAATTTTAGATACAATTCTTTCAATCTCATCTGGATAGGCAGCCAATAACATCTTTTGTATTTTCTTGCTAAGATTAATGGTCTCGGTCATTGAAGTGCCTACCGGCAAATTAGTTTCAATTACCAAATCTCCTTCAGCAAGCTTGGGAATAAACTCACCACCAATAAACCTAAAAGCGATTATGCCACTAACCAAAATTCCGATGGCAACAAATACAATTACCTTTCTGCTTGTCAATCCAAATTTTATGATGGGTTCATAAAGTCTAAATAAGAATTGCACTACTCTTTCTGATATACCATTGTGTTCGGCTGATTTAGGCGGCAACAAAATAATGGAGCCCAACATGGGTACATATGTAAGGGCTAAAATGATGGCTCCCAAAATAGCGAAGCTTACCGTCTTGGCCATGGGGCCAAACATTTTACCTTCTATTCCTGTCAAGGTTAGAATTGGAAAATACACGATCAAAATAATTAGCCCCCCAAAGACAACGGATTTCTTAACCTCCTGAGTGGCTCTGATTACAATTTTTTCCTTTTCCAATTGCGATATCTCACCGACAGGATGTTTACCTAACTCATAAGCCAAGTAAAAGACAACAGATTCTACTACGATAATGGAAGGATCAACTAGCAAACCAAAATCAATTGCCCCCAAGCTCATAAGATTACCTACCACATCAAATTGTCGCATCAATCCGAACGCAAATAACATTGATAAGGGAATGACAGAAGCCGCTAGTAAACTGGCTCTCCAGTTTCCCAGGAAAACTAAAATTACCAGCACCACGATGAATGCACCTTCTGCCAAATTTGTACCTACTGTGCCTATCGCTTTTGAAACTATCTTTGAACGATCGATAAAGGGTTCAATCACCAGCCCCTCCGGTAGGCGCGCCTGAATAATTTTCATGCGTTCTTTAATGCGTTTGATCACTGCACTACCATTCTCTCCTTTCACCATCATAATGATACCGCCAACGGCTTCTCCTTCACCATCTACTGTTATTGCGCCATACCGAATGCTATGTCCAAAATTTACATCCGCAACATCCTTCACTAAAATGGGAATGCGGTTGTTTACCTTAATTACTGTATTCCCTATCTCTTCCAAGGTGGAGGCAAGGCCAATGCCTCGAATCGTAAAAGCTTTGTTATCCTTCTCAATGTATGCACCTCCTGTATTGCTATTACCCGTTCTCAGCGCTTCAAAAAGTTCATCGATGGTAATCCCCAAAGAACGCATTCGTATGGGGTTAAGAGTAGCCTGATATTCTTTTTTGTATCCACCAAAACCGCTTACCTCCGCGATGCCCTTAAGACCCAGCAATTGCCTTCGAATAGTCCAATCTTGAAGTGTGCGAATTTCCATTAAGGAATACGATTTATCATTGGGGTCTTTGGGACGGATAACATATTGAAATACTTCGCCCAAGCCGGTAGAAGCGGGCCCCATGTAAGGCTTGCCTAGCTCTAGGGGAATCTCAGCCTTCACATTCTCAAGTCGTTCAAAAACTTGTTGTCGCGCCCAATACACATCGGTATCATCATCGAAAACTAATTTCACTACCGACAAGCCAAATTTTGAAACCGACCTCATCTCTAGCAGGCCCGGAATATTTGACATCGACATTTCGAGTGGTGCCGTAATAAATTTCTCGATTTCCAAAGATGCTAAACTTGGGCTGTTGGTGATAACATCTACTTGATTACCGGTTACATCAGGCACGGCATCAATGGGAAGCTTGGAGATGGAATAGCTGCCCCAGGCAATCAAAGCCATTACCAACAGGCCTATGAAAAGTTTATTGCGAACGCTAAAAATAATGAGTTTGTCTATCACAAATTCTAAAAATTAAATTCTGAAATATTGAGTATTACCAATCGCATTAATAAATAAACTACTTCTATCTAAAACCGAGCAGAGTAAAAATATGAAACAAATAAGTTAAAAAAGTTAAAAACTATTAATAACTAGAAAGTAATTCATCCACTTTTGATACAATCTGCGCTTCTCGGCTATCCCAATCTCCTTTAATAAGTTGATACGATATTTTCCGTTTTTCTAATGCTATCTTAAAAGTCTGAAACATGTGGGTTCGCTGTTCTCCTAAATCACGCAGCCCATCAGCCACCCAGGGCACATCTACTTCAAATAAAAAATATTGATCGTATTTTATCACTCGCTCCAGTTCAAACAAAATCGAAGGGATTTTTGTTAAATAATGTTGACAATAAATCTGTGTGGTGATCAAGTCTGTATCACAAAATAAAATCTTGTTGGCTGTTTTCGTTTTTTCTAAAACACGTTCCGTCTGCATCTTGCCAATTTTTATAATGTCCTCTACCGCAAAATCATTGGAGTTTACAATTTCCCGTGCTACCTCAGGCACAAATTCAGTTTGATAAATCTCAGCCATACGTTTAGCCATGCTCGACTTGCCTGTGCTTTCAGGGCCATAGAAGCAAATCTTCTTTACAAAATAAGGCCGCACAACCTCCGGAATAAAGTCCCAATAAAAAAAAGGCTTGGCGCGGATTTTACTTGCTGAGATTGGAATTTGATTTCTTGATCGATCGAATAAAACTGAAGTTGCCCCAAGATGTTGCGCAAAAGGAATTCCGTATTCCTCTGAACTAATTACTACATCAATTTTCGAGAATCGATTATTAATAAAGCGCGCCCAGATTTTGGTGCGCTCATTCAAAGGAAGATTTTCATTATCAAAGTCATCCAATGATTCTTCTACTTTTATTTTAGGATTGCCCTCAACTATTCTCTTTAGCCATTCATATCTCAGAGAATGAGAAATCGGATCATTAAGCTTGTAACTCATCGATACGATCAATTCATCGCAATATCCAAGAGCAAAATTGATCAATGCTATGTGCCCTTGATGAACAGGCATGAACTTGCCAATGACTAACCCTCTTTTCATGAATTCGTTAATTGAGTGGTTCTGTATTCCTTCAGCCAATGAATAAAACCAAAAGCCGCAATGAAACAAAACACCAGGTATTCAATGCCCACCAGTTTAATACCCTTAGAGAAATATAACACAGTAGCCGTTGCATCAACAATAATCCAGACAAGCCAACACTCAATTTTTTTCTGAACCATCAAGTAGGTGGCCGCAATACTCATTACAGTAACAAAGGAATCAGCAAAAGGAAATGCACTGGGCTGACTAAAGATGGTGGGGAACATCTGATTTAAATTTTTTGCTAACATTCCAAAAAGAACGGTTCCGACTAACCCGATGCAAGAAATAATGTAAATCCATTTTGCAGGCATAAGACTAATGCGCAGTTCATGCTTACTGTTTTCCTCCACTTCTTTCGGATGCGTCCAACGCCACCAGCCTATCAAATTGGTAACAAAAAAGAAAATCTGAAGAAACATATCCGGGTACAACTGAACCTGAAAAAATAAAAAGAAAAACAACGCTACATTAACGATCCCAATTGGCCAACTCCAAACATTCGCTTTCGCTGAAAGAAAGACAGCCAAAGCACCTGATACCGTCCCGAAGAATTCTAAATAACTCATGGGATAACCGAGCGCAGTGAAAAAAATAGATTGGTGAGCGAAAAAGTTCATACTTCAAATCTACTCATTGTCGGTAAGTTATCGGTAGTAACTATATAACTTTAGGCTCAGATATGATTAATTTCCACTCATGAAAATAGGAATAGTCACGTGCCGCGAAAAACAGTTTCTCACAGAAAGTGAACAATTGCTCTTGCCCATTTTTAAAAGCTACGGTCATTTTGCAGAACCTTTAGTGTGGAATGACCCTGCTATTCAATGGAAGGAATATGATGGCTTGATCATTCGTTCTGTTTGGGACTATCATTTAAAAGGTGCCTCATTTGATTATTGGTTAAATACCATCGAGCAGCTAAAGGTTAAAACACTCAATCCGATTTCGCTCATTAGAAAAAACAAAAATAAATTTTACCTAAAAGATCTACTGCTAAAAGGCGTCCCCATTATCCCAACTATCTTTCACGAAAAGTCAACACAATTTAGTCTTTCATTTTTACAAAATCATCCTTGGGAGCAAGCGGTGATCAAGCCGGCTCTTTAGGCCAGCTCCTACCTTACGAAACTATTTTCAATTGATGAGATCGACTTTGTGGAGCAAGAATATAAAACCGCTGCACAAGACAGAGACTTCCTCATTCAAAAATTCATGTCCGAAATTAAAACCGGTGGAGAGTTGTCCTTAGTCTTCTTTAACCGAACGTATTCTCATACCGTTTTAAAAAAGCCTAAGCAAAATGAGTTTCGCGTACAAGCTGATTTTGGGGGGATGACGGAAAGGCACCAGCCTGAAAATTCGGTTATCCTATCCGCTGAAAAAATTCTTTCTCACTTTAGCGAAGAAATTTTGTATGCCAGGGTAGATGGAGTTTTGAAGGATGGAGAATTTATTCTAATGGAAGTTGAATTGATTGAGCCCGAACTTTTTTTTGACTACCATGACCGTGCCAGAACCGAATTTGCAGAAGCGGCCATAGAGCTGCTGTTGAAATGACGAACCCCAACCTCATAGGCGTTGATAACCCAGTACCAAA
>JAYVPS010000133.1:0-6711 GCA_043757225.1 Cytophagales bacterium
ACGTCCCGAAGGGACGATTGGTGGGTAGAAAAGATAGCGAGAGTGCATTTTACGTTCCGTTAGGAACGTTTCGTGCCGCGACAATTTGGAATGCACCCGTTGCAGCTTTGGTTGAAAAGGATTTTAAATATGGTAATTAACAGGAGTTTCAAGAGAGCTTTGAGTTTTTCTTGCCGACTTATGCGGCTTTGCTCGAAAAAAAATAGATGGATATGAGTAATGAGAAAGCGTTGACTTCATCGTCTCAAAACCCCGAAGAATTCACCGGGCTAAAGCAAACCAACATTAAGAAGACTTCCGTAGGAATGCCGGCTGTGGTGTCCGGAGTTAAATCAATTATAAGCGAAGCAGGCATTACTCGTGGCTTCAATGCATTGTCTCAATTAAATCAAAAAGGAGGATTTGATTGCCCTAGTTGTGCATGGCCCGATCCGGATGATGAACGTTCTGGTCTAGGAGAGTATTGCGAGAACGGTGCGAGGGCAGTAGCTGCAGAGGCCACTAAGAAAATGGTGACCGCTTCTTTTTTTTCTGAGAATGCCGTGGGCGATCTTGCCAAATTGAGTGATTACGATATTGAAAGAAACGGACGAATTGCGCAACCGGTTTATCTGCCAAAAGGTGGAACCCATTATGAAACTATTTCCTGGGAAGATGCTTTTAAAAAGATTGCCACTGCGCTAAATAGTTTAACCTCTCCGGATGAAGCGATTTTTTATACTTCGGGTCGAACGAGTAATGAAGCAGCATTTTTATATCAACTTTTTGTAAGAGCGTACGGCACCAATAATCTTCCCGATTGCAGCAACATGTGCCATGAGAGCAGTGGGGTAGCATTAGGTGAAACATTAGGCATTGGCAAAGGCTCAGTAAAGCTTGAAGATCTCTACGAGGCAGAAGTCATAATTATTTTAGGACAAAACCCGGGCACCAACCATCCACGGATGTTGACCGCTTTACAAAAGGCTAAGAAGCAGGGAGCGAAAATAATTTCAATAAATCCTTTGCCCGAGGCTGGGTTGATGGCTTTCAATAATCCACAACAGGTAAAAGGCATCTTAGGGTTCCGCACTCCTTTAACTGATATTTTTTTACAGATAAAAATAAATGGCGACATGCCTTTATTGCAGGCGATTCAACTGCGTCTGCTTGAGGAAGAACAAAAAACCCCTAACACTGTATTTGACAATGACTTTATAAAAGAAAAAACCACCGGGGCAGAAGGGTTTCTTTTACACCTCCAAAAACAAAATATTGCTGAGTTGTTGAGACAGGCAGGTGTTAGTAGAGATCAGCTTGAAGAAACGGTTAACTTAATAAAGAACAAAAGTAAAATTATTGCTTGTTGGGCAATGGGGCTTACGCAACACAAAAACTCTGTTGATACTATTAAAGAAATTGTAAACCTTCTTTTATTGAAAGGTAGCATAGGCAAGCCTGGTGCCGGAACATGCCCTGTTCGCGGACATAGCAATGTACAAGGAGACCGCACCATGGGAATTTCTGAAAAGCCTTCATCACAATTCTTAGACTCTATCGAAAAGAATTTCCATTTCGCACCACCCGAAAAACATGGGTATGATGTAGTGGCGAGTATTAAAGCAATGCATGAGGGGAGAGCAAGTGTTTTTTTTGCTCTTGGCGGTAATTTTCTTTCGGCTACACCGGACACTCTTTATACTGCTGAGGCATTGCGCAAATGCAGTCTGACGGTGCATGTATCCACAAAGCTTAATCGCAGTCATCTGGTGCACGGGCAAGAGGCACTGATATTGCCTTGTCTGGGTCGCAGCGATAGAGATGTAGTAAATGGAGAACAACAATTTGTTTCGTGCGAAAATTCAATGGGCGTAGTGCAATCATCGAAAGGAGTTTTGGAGCCGGTATCAAACCAGTTGTTGAGCGAACCGGTTATTGTGTGTAGACTGGCAAAAGCAACGCTTGGCGCAGGGAGTAAAATTGATTGGGATGATTACGCTGCTCATTATGATTTAATCCGCGATGGGATCGAAAAAACCATTCCTGGTTTTGAAAATTATAATCAACGGGTAAGAAAGCCAAGTGGATTTTATTTGCCCAACTGCACCCGGGAAAGAACGTTTAACACGCCTTCCAAGAAGGCACACTTCACCATTTCGACTTTTAAAGAGCCAACACTTGCCAACGATGAACTGACGATGATGACCATTCGCAGCCACGACCAGTTTAATACTACCATCTATGGCTTGAATGACAGATATCGAGGCATCTATAATGAGCGTAGGGTGATACTGATGAACGCGAAAGACATTAGCAGCAACAAACTAAGTAAGGGTGACGTGGTAGACCTCTACAACTATTTTGAGGGAATTGAGCGCATAGCCCATAAATTTATTGTTGTCGAATATTCTATTCCTCGGGGCTGTGCGGCCAGTTATTTCCCCGAAGCCAATGTGCTTGTGCCCGTTACGAGTGTGGCTGAGAAAAGTAATACACCCACATCCAAGCAAGTGATTATTAAAGTAAGGAAATCCGAATAGTCTAATAGCACGAGTTACCTCGCAAATGACGGTTTCAGTTTATCGTCATCGCGAGAGCCTGCGATAGCAAGCGCGGAGGGCGAAGCGATCTGCCGATCGATAGCACCTACGAAAGGGAGATTGCCTCACTCCACCACATATTCCACGCAGGTGTTTGTAATGATGATCCATTCAGCACCCAAGGCAGAATTCATTTTTTTGTATCTTTAGGCAATGCAAGCCCCTCAAAAAAAGCCAACCTTTCAGAAACGCATCTTTTGGGATGTTGATTTTGATAAGCTGAATTATGATGGTAAGGCTTCTTTTATTGTAGAACGGGTGTTTGAGCGTGGTGATGTGGAAGACATTCGCCAATGTAGAGAATATTATGGTGATGAAAGAGTAGCTACTATTTTGCTTAACGCCAAATATCTTCCAGAAAGAAGGCTTCATCTGGCTGCTGCTGTTATTGATAAGCCTATTACCTCCTTTCGATGTTACACCTTGAGACGGTTGAACCCGGCACTTTTTCCGTATTAAATCGACTGATGAGCTTGGAGGCTCGATAGCACCTACGAATGGGAGATTGCGGGTTCAGTTTATCGTCATCGCGAGTGCCTGCGTAAGCAAGCGCGGGGGCGAAGCGATCTGCCGATCGATAGCACTACTAATGGGAGATCAACTTCACTTGGCGCACAATTTTCATCTATTTTTTGATGTAAGTTCTTTGTTAAAAAGTTAACTTTTTGGTGCTTTTGTGAATGTTTTTATATCTTACGCACTTTTACGGGCAAGCTTAATCGTACTCGTTCTTTGATAAACCCTGTTCTGGTAGATTGATTTTTATAGAAATAAGCTTTCAATACACATGAATTTTAATCAGGCATTAAAGTAAAACTTTAATACGATTCGCCAATTAGATTATAAAATCAGGTATTTTTAGAAGTTCAGAAAAATAAAAAGAATGCCTATTTACATAAGCATCCTTCTTTTTAGACTAAAAAATCTAAAACTGATTTTTGTCTTGCAGTGTAAAGCCACTTTGAGATGACTTCACTTCGTTTTGATTTTTAGTCCCAGTAACCTTCTTTGTAGAAGCAACAGTAAAGGACAAAAGTGTGATGGCTGCAATAGCAATGATGGTTAGTTTAGTTTTCATAGCTTTATATTTTAATTGTTGATTTAAATTTTATCTCTCATGCCACTTCCAAGACCATCAGCCTTAGGCTTGATTTCTTCTTTTGTACAAGACGAGAAAGAGAAAACCATAACAGCAAACAAAAGAAATGTTAACAAAGCGTTTTTCATAATATTGGATTTTTAATTTGGGATATGTTTAGTGTTTTAAATTTTATCTCTCATGCCACTTCCAAGGCCATCAGCTTTAGGTTTTATTTCCTCTTTAGTGCAAGAAGTGACAGATAGGATGGAGGTTACGGCTACAATTAAAATTAGTAATGTCTTTTTCATTAGTTTAGATTTAAGGTTAAAATGTTTTGTCTTGACAGGTCAAATTTCGCAATGATTTATAATCTAACACCATTCAAAGGTTTAGTAAAACTACACACGTGCCTTAATCGTGTTTCTTTTATATGTATTGTTTTTATCTTAACCCTCTATACTTTAGCGAGTGGTCAGGAAAGAAATAGGATTGATTCTCTTGAAAGGATAGCACCTACTCTCAAAGGGCAAATCAAATTTGAGGTGCTTAAAGATTTGTTTTCTTTATATAATCAATTTGATTATAATAAATCTTTCAGTGTCTCATTAGAGGCTTTAAATACGGCAAAAGAAACAGGTGATAGTTTGTTAATTATCCGGTCTTATCGAATGAATGGATACGCCTTGATGAACTTAGTAAAAAATAAACAGGCCATTGAAGTATTTCAAAAAGCATTAGACATTGCTGAGAGCGACAAAGGAAATGAAAAAATAAAGGAGCAGATAAAATATATTCTTAACTCAATTGCTTTAGCTTATACAGACATTGGTAATTATCCTAAAGCACTGGATTTTCACTTTCGGTCGCTTGTTTTGAGAGAAGAGGAAAATAATAAGCTTGATGTAAGCATTTCATTAAATAACATCGGTCTGGTTTATTACAGGATGTCAGATTACCAAAAAGCAATTGAATTCTATGATAAGTGCTTGTCTTTAAAGAATGAAATTAAAGATAAGGTAGATAATGAAAGACTTCTTATCAATATGGCACTATGTTATATATCGCTCAATGAATACAAAAAGGCAATTTCTCGTATCAACGAAGCTTTAGATTTTTGTGGCGAGAACTGTACAGATGAAATTAAAAGAGAGGCGTTAAATAGTATTGGTATTGCCTTTTTACAAACAAATGAAATTGAAAGAGCAAGAGAATCTTTTTTTAAATCTTTAGTCATCTCCAAAGCTCAAAATAACATCCCATTTATTGCCTTAAATTTAATTTATTTGAATCAAGTAGATCAGAAAGACAATAATAGCTTATTGGCTGAAAATTATCTGAAAGAGGCAGAGGGGATTATTGAAGGAACGGGCTATACCAAAGTTCAACTTGAGTTATATAATGCCTTCTCAGAATATTATAAATTCAAAAGCGATTATCAAAAGTCACAAAACTTTTCCGATAAATACATTTTACTTTATAAAGAAGTCATAAGCGAGTCTATGTTAAGAAATTTATCACAGGTTCAAACCAACTATGCCGAGCGTGAAAACATCAAAACCATCAAAGAAAAAGATCAGGTGTTAGTGTTGAAGCAAGAGCTTATTGATCGCCAGAAGGCGCAATATATTTTTATTGTTGCAATTGCTATGCTGGTGTTAGGGTTGGCAGCGGTACTTCTGTGGGCCAACAACAAGCAGCGAAGAATCAGTGCTGAGTTGTCGATGGCCAAAAGGCAATTGGAGGAGAGGGTGCTGGAGCGCACGGTAGAATTGAAAAAATCGAACACTATGCTTATGCAAACCAACGAAGAGTTGGATAACTTTTTATACAAAACATCGCATGATATCCGGGGCCCGCTTTCTACACTCAAGGGCTTAAATAATCTGGCGATCATTCATAGTGAAGAGCCGACTGTTGTAAAAGATATTCTAGAAAAACTTAATACACAGATCGACAAAATGAATAAAATCCTATCAAGGATTTCGGTGGTATCAAAAATTAGCAAAACAGAGTTGCACGCAGGGGTTATTGATTTCAAGAAAATGATTAATGAAATTGTTCTTTTTGAAGAAAGGAGCGGCCAACTTAAGAATATCAAAGTCATTCAGGAAGTAGAGCCCAATTTGAATTTAATATCAGACCCGGATTTTATACGACTCATTTTAGAAAACCTGATCGATAATTCAATCAAGTTTTTTTCAAGTACACTGCGCGTAGATCCGTACGTGAAAATTATTGTAACAAAGTCCGGAAGCGATGCGTTGATTTTGGTAGAGGATAATGGTATCGGTATTCGGTATAAGTCGAAGGAAGATATTTTCCACATGTTTATGCGTGGATCGGAAAAGTCAGAAATCGGAGGTGTTGGGTTGTATCTTTGTAAAGTATCTTCAGATCGGATTGGAGGTCAGATAAAATTGGAAGACACCAGTGATAGTGGTACCATTTTCTCTGTGCTTTTGCCGTTGGATATAACTCCACTGGTAGAATTGAACCACAAGCTTGAAGAAGAGCGAAAGCATGATAAGTTGAAGTTGGCGTAAGTTTAGTTGTTAGTTTATAATTGTTAGTACTTGGATCTATCAACTAACAACTAAAAGCCCTTTCTTGCTTCCCGCCAATCCAGTTGCCATCTTTGCGCCAGTTTTAGTTTCCTATGAGCAAAGAATTCAAACGATATACAGTTACAGCAGCCTTGCCTTATGCTAATGGCCCCAAACACATTGGTCATTTGGCGGGTGCCTATATGCCTTCCGATGTGTATGTACGATACCTGCGGTCGCAAGGTAAAGATGTGGTGTTTGTCTGTGGCAGCGATGAGCATGGTACGGCTATACCCAACCAAGCCTTAAAAGAGAAGACAACACCGCAGGCTATCATTGATAAGTATCATGTGTTGATGCGCGATTGTTTTTACAAGTTGGGAATGTCGTTTGATGTTTACCATCGCACCAGCAATCAGCTTCATCATCAAACCTCGCAAGAGATTTTTAAAACCTTGTATGATAAAGGCTTGCTAACAGAAGAGACTTCGGAACAATACTACGATGA
>JAYVPS010000134.1:0-6654 GCA_043757225.1 Cytophagales bacterium
TCACGCTACTATATGGCCGAGTACATCCACCAATAACTCATACTGCTCTTTGGAATGGGCAGGAAAGTTGGCAAAGCGTAACTGAGTTTTTTTGAATTCGCCATAACCCTCTCCGGGATTGAGCCCGTGTGCGTTTAATTTTTCTCTAATGGTTTGAATATGTGAACCACATTCCGCAACAATAACAGTCTGAGATCTATAGTTTAACTGATGAACAAAAGGTTTAATCAACGTATGTTGATCAAGCGCTTGGTAAAGAATAGCGGCTTTATATTCTGTTTCTTTGCGGAGTGTGTTGATGCCGCGATGTAGTAAATCGGTGACCACTTTATTGAGCAGATAAATAGCAAGCACATTAGGTGTTTCTGGAGTCTGATTTTTTAACGTGAATTCGTGAAGGCTTAGTAAATTGTGATAGGAACCGGTAGAAATTCCCTTTGCCTGAAGCTCACGGCTCTTTTGTAGGCACCGTTCGTTATAAATCCAAACGCCCAAACCAGCCGGCATGCCAAAACCTTTTTGAACAGAAAAAAAGATGGAATCAATTTTAGAATAATCGAAGGTAGGGTAGGGCATCGATGATACAGCGTCAACCACAATGAGTGCTTCAGGATTTTTCGTTTTGATATTATGAATAAATTCCAACGGCAACGAAACGCCTGTGCTGGTTTCGTTTTGAGTGATGGCGATTAATTCATGTTGTCCGGATTCTTTTAATTCATCAAAGCCTTGCCCGGAGGCTACTTCAATTTGAATTGCTTTTTTTCGAAGTTGAATGGCCGTTTCATAGAATTTTTTGGAAAAAGCACCATTGACAAGGTGTAAGCAATTTTCGGCCACCAGGTTTTGGATGGATCGTTCCCAGATTTCTGTAGCAGAGGAGCAAAAGGCAATTGAAAAATTATCAGGAATATTCAGCAGATTTTTTAAGCCTGTGGTTGTTTGCTGATAGATATCTTGAAATTTTTTACTGCGGTGTGAAATGGAAGGAATGCCTTCACGAAAAGCACTTCGTGCATGGCCTTCTACGGTAAAATATAATTGTGATGGGCCAGGTGTGAAGTCAGCGGGAGTAATCATCTAATAGTGGGAATTTGAATTATAGTCATTTATTTTTTGGCTTAAACACATCCTTGTAAGCAGTCTCTAGGGCTTCAGAGATTAGCTCGACTGGTAATTTAGCTAGTTCAAAAGTTGTCCAACCCATCAAGCCGAATTTGTTTGGAACGGGATAAACAGCATTTTTATCGAATGAGCAAAAAACAGGTTGGTCAACTTTTGAAAATACAATATTAGCTGTTTTGCTTTCTTCGTAAAGTGTGGCGAAGGTTCTTTTATTGATCACCTTAAAAGCTATCCTGTCGAAGTGAGGCTTTTCTTCGGTTCCGGGAAATGAAAGTGCTATTTGTTTGAATATTTCAGGCTTAACCACAGTCCAAATTTACAATTTTTTAGTTTTGATTTACTTTCTGCTAATAGTGTTGCAAGTTACAAATCCATATATTTGAGGCGAAATCCACTCGGGTTTGGGATACGTTTTTGGAACTTAACAATAAAAACAATACCGAGTGAAGCTACTTTTCAAAATCAGGCCTCACCACGCCTAGCGTGGCCTCGACCAAAAATCAGGTTAACAGAAGAAGGTTGCGAAAAGTGGCAGCTCAAAACTTGTCTGGAATGGGGTTCTAAAACACCTCACCAAACTCGGTGGATTTTATTTTACAATTGGCGGTATGAGGCGTCTGTTTCTTTTTTCTATCATCTTTCTTCCGCTTGGTTGCGGCCCAGATCTCACTCCTGAAAAATATGTAGTGAAGAGTATTGTCTCAAATACTTTTGAAGAATACACTTTTAATTATTTGGGAAATAAGATGCAGAGTGTAATAGGAACAGATTCTACAACTCTTGCCTATACCTACTTTAAAGATTCTACCTCTATCCGTTTAATAAATAAGAAAAGTGAAATAGTTCAGTATACCACCTTGGCTTACTCGGGCAGCAGTTTGACTGAAGTTAAAATCAGATGGGCCTCATCTAAGCAATGGTATAAGGATTCTGTACAATTGGATTATATAGCCGGCATATTAGCACGGATTAATTACAAGAACTCAACGTATCAGGTGACGATGCAGAATGGAAATTTGATTAGCCTTAGAAGGGGCACCGGCAATCTTTCAGTTATTTATGCAATGACTTATGATGGAGTCACGAATCCGTTAAATTTGGTTTATTGGCATGATGCTTTGATTACTCCTTCGGGTACTTCGGCCACGCTCCAGCCCAATGCCCTTGCTAGATTTTTCTCAAAAAATAATTTATCCACGAGTGCTGGTTCTATTTTAGGTGTGAAGGAAACGCAACGATTTACTTATACTTATCTAAAGGGCATTTTGCCGAAGTCAATTGACCAGGAAATTGAAACAGCCCGAACTAAATTAAGCGGCTTGATTTTTATAGCCGATATTTTGTATACGCCAAAGGCTAATACAGCACCCTGAATTTAATTGTGTACTCAATGCTGCGTAGTTCTTTGATCATCTCTTTGTTGTACTCCTTGTTGATGTCAGTGATTACATAGCCAATCAATTCATTTGTCTTTAAATATTGACCCACAATGTTGATTCCATTGTCAGCCAAAATTTGGTTGATCTTTGCAAGAATGCCCGGAACGTTGTTGTGGATGTGGATGAGCCGATGGGCATTCTCTAAGATTGGCAAGCTCAAGTTAGGAAAATTGACGCTATTACTAGTGCTACCAGTGTTAATGTAGTCCATCATTTTGCCTGGAACAAAATTGCCTATGTTTTCTTGCGCTTCGGAGGTGCTTCCTCCAATGTGCGGGGTTAAAATTGTGTTGGGCAATCCACGTAATTCTGAAATAAATTCCTCATTATTGCTGATTGGCTCATAAGGGAATACGTCAATAGAACATCCAGCAACTTTTCCATTCAGAATATTTTTACGTAAGGCGGCCACATCCACAATATGTCCGCGACTAAGGTTTAGGAAAATAACCCCATGTTTCATCACTTCAAATTCTTCTTCCCCAATCAGGTTTGCGTTGGCTTCTCTTCCGTCTACATGCAATGTGAGCACATCGGCAAGGCTAAGAAGTTCCTTTAACGATTTACACTTGGTGGCGTTGCCAAGCGCCAATCTTTCCTCTTTATCGAAATAGTAAATCTTCATACCGAGGTTTTCGGCAATCACTGAGAGTTGTGTGCCAATATTGCCATAGCCAATGATTCCCAGTTTTTTCCCTCTGATCTCAAAACTTCCTTTCGCAGATTTGTCCCATTTACCTTGGTGCATTTTGTTGGACTTATCTGGGATATTGCGCATGAGCAAAATCATTTCTGCTATGGCCAATTCCACTACGGAGCGCGTGTTGCTAAAGGGTGCGTTGAAAACAGCAACTCCTTTTTTGGTCGCTGCCTTTAAGTCAATTTGATTTGTGCCTATGCAAAAGGCACCGATAGCCATAAGACGGTTGGCATTTTCTAGGACTTTGGCTGTTACATTTGTTTTCGAACGAATGCCCAGTACTGAAATATTTTTAATTTTTTCGCAGAGTTCATCTTCGTCAAGCCCTGCAGGGTAGTTCTCAACATTAAAGCCTTCGGCTTTCATCAATTCGAGGGCTACAGGGTGGACATTCTCTAATAGAAGAACGTTGATTCTGTTTTTGGGGTAGGAGATGGCGGTATTCAACTTGTTCAAATATAAAAATTCATCCAGACTTGGCGCAATGTGGTCGGCTCTTTCGAGTACACTTTGGCGTTCAATATTTTCGGTAAAGGCGAAAAACTTATTGGCAAGGCCAGCATGTTTTATTTCGTAATCGGTATATCCATCACCGATAACATACACATCACCCGGCAGATTTAGCCTTTTCAATTGCTCCACTTTGCCGTTGTTGGCTGATAATGGATTGGTCAAATCGAATCCAATTACTTTTTCCAATTCGTCAAAAATAAATTCATTGGCCAAAATATTTTCTGGCTTAATGCCGTATTCAGTTACCACCGGTTCAATAAACTCGCGAAAGCCATTAGAAATAATATATATATTTTCAGCGTAGCTGGAAAAAAAGTCTTTGTTTCGCTTGAATGAATCTGACACTAACTCCTTTAACTTTTTGATAAGAGGAGCTAGATGTCTCTTTTCAAGCTTTAGAATACTTAGCCGTTGTTCAATGGATTCACGCAACGAGAGCTTGCCTTCCATGCCTAAATTAGTGATCTCGGCTATCTTAGCCTGGATCGCACTGCCGTTGGGATGCTCAATTAAAATGATTTCAGCCAAGACATCAAAGGCTTCGACTTTTGTAAAAGTGCTATCGAAATCGATTACGAAGTACTTATTTAATTTCATGAGTCAGTTAAAGGCGCAAATGTAATAATACAATTGCACGCAAAAGCGCAAGGAGTAGAAAGAAATGCCGAAGATCCTTTTTTAATTATAATTACTGCCATCCGACAAAAATAATTCTTATAATGGTTTTCGTCTGATCTCCTCTGCCAAGGGTTAAGATTATAATGAATGAATTAATAAAGGAATTTAAAACTGAAAATAAATGAACGGCTGAATAGCCGATGACTTGGTTTGTATGACTATATACATAATCAGGATTATGAAAATCGCTTTGCCGACCAAGGGTAGGTTAGTAACTGTTTGCTCAGCCTTTAGCTCGATTGCTTGTGGGATAAAGTGAAGGACGTAGCCTAGGATCATTAAAAAAAGAACCGGACTGTAACCCTTGGCGAATTCCAAGAAGACTTGGGGCGAAAAGTGAAAGAGAATTTGGTAGAGCATTTGCCCTGCGGTTTCCATACTGGTAGCCCGAAAGAATATCCAGCAAAATGAAACAAAATGAAAAGTGAGTAATACACCTAGGAAATTGCCTGTTCTTTTTAAGCCAATGGTTTCTTTTAGATTTAAAGAATCGAAGAACTTATGCACCGCCAACGCAAGCCCGTGTAGTCCGCCCCATAAAATGAAACGCATAGATGCACCATGCCAAAGCCCACCAAGCAACATGGTGATGATAAGGTTGAGATAAGTGCGCGAATAACCTTTTTTATTGCCACCAAGGGAGATATAGAGGTAATCTTTTAGCCAGGTAGAAAGTGAGATGTGCCACCGTCTCCAAAACTCTGTGATGTTCCTAGATTGATAGGGAGAATTGAAATTGATGTTAAAGTGAAAACCTAACAGCAGGGCAATCCCGATGGCCATGTCTGAATAGCCGGAGAAGTCGCAATAAATTTGGAGAGCATACCCGTAAACGCCAAAGAGATTTTCGAGGCCTGTGTAAATAGCAGGTGCATCGAAAATCCTATCAACAAAGTTGAGGCTAATGTAATTGGAGATTACCGCCTTTTTGAACAGACCCGTGCCAATTAAAAACACTCCACGCCCAAACATTTCTTTGGTAACAATAGTGGGTTGGTGTATTTGTGGAATAAAGTCTGAAGCACGTACGATGGGACCGGCTACTAACTGTGGGAAGAAGGACACAAAGAACGCATAGTCAAGAATATTAGTAACCGGGGTTAATTGTTTTCGGTACACATCAATCGTGTAACTCATCGACTGAAAAGTGAAGAACGAAATACCAACGGGTAAGAAAATATCAAAAGCCTGATGACTAGAACCAGTAGCAGTGTCGATTATTTCAAAGAAGAAGTTGGTGTATTTGTAGTAACCCAGCACACCCAAGTTGGCGATAAGGCTAATGATCAAAAGAGCTTTTCGCTTCCAGGTGATTTGCATTTTGTCAATCCATGCTGCCAATAGAAAGTCGACTAATGTAGTTGCGATAAGCAATAAAAAATAAAGCCCACTTGATTTATAGTAGAAATAAATTGAGAATAATGTTACAAAAACGATTTTTGCCCTATCCTTTTTATGAAGCACCCAGTAGATGTAGAAAAATCCAGTAAACAGAAAAATAAAAAATCCACTGTTGAAGATCATAGGCTCTTCAGCATTGTAAACGAATTGTTTAATAAGCTTATGGATGTCGATAGCGAACATATTCGTTGTAGCTTTTGATCAACGCATCATACAATAAATTTCCTTGAAGTTCATAACCCGCTTTTGTGAAGTGTACACCATCGCTTTGCATGAGCCCGTTTTTTTTCCATTTGTCAGCAGAATGTTTGCCACCACCAACTTCGTACATATCCCAGTAGGCAAGTTTGTTCTTCTCGGCATAGTCGATAATTTTTTGACGTGTGATTTCCACTCCAGGGTTTCTGCGGGTTCTCTTCTTGAAGAAATCAGCAGGTATCGTTAAGATAAATTGCGCATCGGGATTAACCCTTTGAAGACTAGTAACAAAGGAATTTAATTGTTCTGTAAATGCGAGGTCAACGAAAGGATATTCAATTGCCTCGTTGGTGCCGAGGGAGATGATGAATAAATCAGGGTGCAAAGCGGCCGTTTGTTCGATAAAATATTTTGCCACTAAGTAATGACGGAACTTTGCACCATTCCCTCCGATGGAATGAAACAGCACGCCTGATTTCTGATTTTCTAGGTTGAGCCCATAAACAATTAATTGTGATTGTTTTGGCAATGGAGTTAAACACTGCAAGTCAATCTTGTTGGCTTTGAAAGGAAGTAAGACCGTGGAGGTGTTTTTGTATC